>NZ_JZIM01000126.1:0-504 GCF_000963215.1 Xanthomonas sp. MUS 060 | reverse complement strand
CTGCAGCACATGGTCGGCATCGCCAAGCAGCGCCAGGCCGACACCGGCATCAAGCTGCTGTGGGGCACGGCCAATCTGTTCTCGCATCCGCGCTACATGAACGGTGCGGCGACCAACCCGGACTTCGACGTGGTGGCGCGCGCGGCGGTGCAGGTCAAGGCGGCACTGGAGGCGACGGTGGCGCTGGGCGGGGAGAACTACGTGTTCTGGGGCGGTCGCGAGGGGTATGCGTGCCTGCACAACACGCAGATGCGGCGCGAGCAGGAACACCTGGCGCGCTTCCTCACCCTGGCGCGCGACTACGGCCGCAGCATCGGCTTCAAGGGCAATTTCCTGATCGAGCCCAAGCCGATGGAGCCGATGAAGCACCAGTACGATTTCGACAGCGCCACGGTGGTGGGTTTCCTGCGCCAGCACGGGCTGGAGAAGGATTTCAAACTCAACATCGAGGCCAACCACGCCACGTTGTCCGGGCACAGTTTCGAGCACGATTTGCAGGTTGCC
>NZ_JZIM01000125.1:0-511 GCF_000963215.1 Xanthomonas sp. MUS 060 | reverse complement strand
CAATCCCGACCGCCATGCTAATGGCCTGACTGCACGGCATCTGGCGTATGTGATCTACACGTCCGGATCGACCGGTATGCCGAAGGGTGCGATGAACGAACATCGCGGCGTCGTCAATCGTCTCGTGTGGATGCAAAAAGCCTACACGCTGGATCGATCCGAGGTTGTTTTACACAAAAAACACCGATGAGCTTCGATGTCTCGGTCTGGGAACTGTTCTGGCCGCTGCCTGCTGAGCGGTGCGCGGATGCAGTTGACCGAATCAGAAGGCCACAAAGATCCGGTGTATCTGAAGACGTTGATCCGCGATACGCAAGTCACCTGAGCGGTGCGCGGATGCAGTTGACCGAATCAGAAGGCCACAAAGATCCGGTGTATCTGAAGACGTTGATCCGCGATACGCAAGTCACCACGCGAAATTTCGTGCCGTCGATGCTGCGGGCATTTGTCGAGCATGGCGATCATGATCCGTATTCCTGGGTCAAGCGGGTTATTTGTAGTGGCGAAGCCT
>NZ_JZIM01000124.1:0-522 GCF_000963215.1 Xanthomonas sp. MUS 060 | reverse complement strand
CGCTGCCTACGTTGGCACCGATCACGATCAATGCCAGCAGGCGATGGACGTTGCTGACAGTGATCCAGTCGGTTTGCGCAGTATTGGGGTTGACGGGGCTCGTACTGCCCACAATGGCCAATTGCTCCGACCCCTTGGTATTGGGAAAACCCATGGAATGTCCTTGTGTGTGTGATGTGGGTTCAGCGCGCGCCGAGCTGGACAAAAGGCGAGAGCGTGGCTACACCCTTGGCGGGTGCAACGGCCTGTGCGATCTTGCTTTGCCCATCCATGCGGAAGGTCGTGCGGAAGGCCACCGCATCGGCATCGAAGTAAAGATGCATGCTGGTGGCGGTCTGCAGGCCGCCGGCCTTGGTGATCGTTTGGTAGTACCGCAGGTCTACCAGCAGCACGTCACCTTGACTGGAGAGCGGGGCAGGGTGCTGGGAGAAGATCACCGGCATTCCCAGCAAGGTATTGCGCTGCACCTGTGTGAGCGAGCCGCCGAGGTTGATCTGGTAGCCAATGGGCATGAATGCAGGC
>NZ_JZIM01000123.1:0-523 GCF_000963215.1 Xanthomonas sp. MUS 060 | reverse complement strand
TTGCTCAACCGTGCCGAGAGCGTGGCCGGGGTGACCCATGCCGGCACCGTGGCCGCGCGCCAGCGCCTGGACATCGGCGTGGGCCAGTTGAGCAACACCGACAGCGCCTTGATCTACAGCGATGGTGATGCGTCCATCGGCGGAGCGCTGGATGGCAACCAACAGGCCATCGGCAATGCCGCCCGGGTGGACAACCTCGGCTCCACCATCGAGATTGCCGGCACGCTGGCGCTGCATGCCAGCGCGCTGAACAACGTGCGTCAGAACGTGGTGGTGACCCAGACCACGAGCACCGCCGCGCCGGTGCGCCTGGATCAACCGAGCTGGCGCAACAACGGCAAAAATGCCCACAACGAGTTGCGCAGCACCAGTAACTACGGCGCCTACGAGATCTACTACCTCAACCCGCAGGACATCCTGCAGGACACGGTGTACACCACGCCGGATGGGTACCAGGTGCACCAGGCGACGATCCGGCTGACGGCGCAGACCAGCGCGTACTTCTTCGCCCGTGGCGCGTTGT
>NZ_JZIM01000122.1:0-525 GCF_000963215.1 Xanthomonas sp. MUS 060 | reverse complement strand
GGCTTATGTGCAGTTGGATCGCCTGCCACTGACCCCGAATGGCAAGCTGGATCGCAAGGCATTACCCGCGCCGGATGCTACAGCCTATGCCGCGCCTGCGTATGAAGCACCGCAGGGTGAGATCGAACACACCATTGCGGCAATCTGGCGTGACCTGCTGGGTCTGGAGAGCATCGGGCGGCACGACAACTTCTTCGCACTCGGTGGGCATTCGTTATTGGCGGTGCAGATGGTAAGTCGCCTCAATCACGCTGGGATTGAAAATAAAATTAGTGATTTGTTCTCCAATCCCATCCTGATGTCGTTGGCTGCACATCTCAAAAATGAAGTATATAGGGAGGATTTTAATGGATTGATTCCATTTAGGAAAGAAGGTAATGAGATTCCACTTTTTATATTATATGAGGCATCAGGCAGTGTCCTGTATGCAAAAAATATTGAAAAATTCTTGCGCGCAGGAATGCCGATTTATGGGATCGAATGCCCTGTGGATTTCTCAATAGACACCATACAAGGCATGGCTGC
>NZ_JZIM01000121.1:0-528 GCF_000963215.1 Xanthomonas sp. MUS 060 | reverse complement strand
GGAGATGGCACGCTCCACCTCCATGGCGACTGCTTCGTGGGTCGCATCGTCCACGATCACAAGGCATTTGATTGCTCGGCCTTCGGCGGTGCGGTCGAACACGAAGTCCATCGACCATAACGGGTTGGCCCGCACTGGCCGCCACAGCGGTTGACGCTCGCCGATCGGCACTTTTTTGCGCCTGCGGCGCCGCACTTGCAGGTGCTGCTCGCGATACAACCGCTCCACGCGCTTGTAGTTCACGATGCGACCTACCTGCCGCAGGTTGAGATAGATCATCCCCACGCCATCGCGGCGATGACGATGGCGATGCGCCAACGCAAGGATGCGCTCGCGCAACTCGACGTTGCGATCCTCGCGCGGACAATAGCGCAGCGCACTGGCGCTCATGCCGATCACCGCCAAGGCGCAACGTTCGCTGGCGCCGCCTTGGATCCACTCGTGCACCAGCGCACGACGCACCGGTGCGCTGACTATTTTTTTCGCAGCGCTTCCTTGATCAAGTCGTTCTCGAACAGCTGCACGGCC
>NZ_JZIM01000120.1:0-528 GCF_000963215.1 Xanthomonas sp. MUS 060 | reverse complement strand
AGATCGCCGCTGCGGTACATCCGCGCATTCGGATCGGCACTAAATGGATCCGTGAGGAAGCGCTCGGCATTCAAATCTTCCCGGTTCAAATACCCAAGCCCCACGCCATCGCCTCCGATATACAACTCACCCACGACCCCGATCGGGACTGGCGCACCGTACCTATCAAGAATGTAGATGTGCGTGTTCGCGATCGGACGGCCGATCGGGAGACTTCTTGAGCCATCACCGACGCTCTCGATCTCATAAAATGAAGCAAATGTCGTTGTTTCTGTTGTGCCGTAAAAATTCAAGAAATGTTGCGGCCTATCGCCATCCATCACCTTCGCCACTACGCTTGGATCAAGTGCATCGCCGCCGATCAGCAGATAACGCAAGCGACCGAATCCAACCTTCATGCTATCGGCATATTGATAAAACAAACCTGTCGACATCCATAATATATTGATCCCTTCACACTCGACTGTCTCTGCCAAGCGTGCCGGGTTCATCAGAACATCGGATTCGATGACGATCAGGCGCGCACCA
>NZ_JZIM01000119.1:0-552 GCF_000963215.1 Xanthomonas sp. MUS 060 | reverse complement strand
AGCAGTTTCTCGCGCAGACTATCGTCTAACTCGCGGTCGCCGCCGCCGCTCAGCGCGCCGAGGACGGCCGTGGTCTGCACGCCCAGTACCGGGGTGACCAGATTGACCGTCTGCCCGGCGTAGTTGTTGCTGGCGGCGGACGGGACGACTGCGGTGACGGACGCTGGTCGTGGCCTGGAGCCCACTGACTGTGATGTCGGCTGTCGTTTGGAACTGTGTGCCATCGAGCGTTTGCACCAGAGTTCCGACCGGAATGTCTGCTGCATTCGGCTGGTCGTGGCCTGGAGCCCACTGACTGTGATGTCGGCTGTCGTTTGGAACTGTGTGCCATCGAGCGTTTGCACCAGAGTTCCGACCGGAATGTCTGCTGCATTCGGGGCTACGGTGAAGGTGATGGTGCCGGTGGCGGGGGTTGCGGTTAGGCGCTGCACGCGCCAGATGGATGCCCAACGTTCGAGGAACTCGGCCTCAGCGGTGTCGATGATGATCTGGCGGCTGATCCATTCGATAAAGCCGTATAACCCATGGGCCACACCTGCCAGGACGCGGGCG
>NZ_JZIM01000118.1:0-553 GCF_000963215.1 Xanthomonas sp. MUS 060 | reverse complement strand
GATTGCCTCACGTTGCGCCGACCAAGACACCGACAGCTTGCCGCGTAGCAATTGACTGACGCCCACCTCGATGTTTCTGGAGACGATGGCCTCGACCACATCCGGGGCCAGATGCGCCAGTCGACTGATCCTGCTGGCCTGGCCGAGGTCGATGCCTTCGGCCTGCGCGATCTCGCTCATGGAGCCGAACCGCCCCTGATCGAGCAGACGCTGCCAGTGGTGCGCCAAGCCAAGCGCGCGCATCAACGCGGTGTCTTGAGGCACCTTGCGCAGCTGTCGCTCACGATGGGCCTGCTCGCCGAACTCCTGCGGCGCATCCAGCGGCGTGATGACTTGCTGCTTGAGTCCCCTGCGTATCAGCGTCCAGGGCAGGAAGGTTTCCATCTGTACCCCGCCTGCTGGCATCGGGATCTGATACGTCACCGGATCACCCGTGATGCGCCCGCGATGTTGGTTGCTCATGCCTCATCCTCGAGACTGGCCATGAGCTGACGCTGGGCGTACCAGTCGACCATCAAGCGATTGCGTTGGAACCACATCAGGGTCAACCGCG
>NZ_JZIM01000117.1:0-581 GCF_000963215.1 Xanthomonas sp. MUS 060 | reverse complement strand
TGCCATCGCGCTGCGCCAAGGACAACGCCTGCTGCGCTACGCCGAACTGGAGGCACACGCCAACCAACTCGCCCAGCGTCTGCGTCGCTCCGGCGTCGGCGTGGAAAATCGGGTCGCGTTGTACCTGGCGCGCGGCATCGAACAAGTGGTCGCGGTACTCGCAACACTCAAAGCGGGCGCGGCGTATGTGCCGCTGGATCCGGAACTGCCCAGCGAACGTCTGGCCCATCGAACAAGTGGTCGCGGTACTCGCAACACTCAAAGCGGGCGCGGCGTATGTGCCGCTGGATCCGGAACTGCCCAGCGAACGTCTGGCCTTTTTGCTGGAAGACAGCCGTCCACGCGCGGTGCTGACCTGCGCCGATCTGCAGGATCGTCTGCCAGCCAGTCGCGCCATGCAGCGCGTGAGCGTGCTCACTCTCGACGACACAGTGCAGACGCATACCGATCCCGGCGCGACCGATCCCGGCGCACCGGATGTCCCCGGCCTGTGCCCGGACAATCTGGCCTACATCCTCTACACCTCCGGTTCCACCGGCCAACCCAAGGGCACCTTGCTCACGCATGCCGGTGCGGCGCAT
>NZ_JZIM01000116.1:0-591 GCF_000963215.1 Xanthomonas sp. MUS 060 | reverse complement strand
GCCATCGATGCCGATTGTCCCAATCCTTGCTGGGAATACACAGCCGCCTACGGTGGTGCCAATGCCGTGGACATCGCAGCTGATCCTGCGCGCCCAACGCAGACCACACCGTTGCTGGGCCTGCTTGCACCGCGTGCAGGCAACCGCTTCGTGTTCGAGGACAGACAGGCGCTACTCAACTTCGGGATCGCCACCAGTTTCGTTTCTGGCGGCCAACTTCGGGTTGAACGTGCCATCACCACCTACCAGCAAAACAGTTTCGGAGCGCCAGATAGCAGCTATCTGGATTCGGAAACCCTGCACACCTCGGCCTATGTACTACGTGCGCTCAAGAGCGTGATCACCTCGAAGTACCCCAGGCACAAGCTGGCCGATGACGGCACACGCTTCGCCGCAGGCCAGGCCATCGTGACCCCTGCGGTCATCAAGGGCGAGCTATGCGCCGTCTACGGCCAGATGGAGTACCTGGGCATTGTCGAGAACCTGGACACCTTCAAACAGCACCTGATCGTCGAGCGTGATCCAGGCGACACGAACCGCATCAATGTGCTGTTCCCGCCGGACTACGTCAATCAATTGCGGGTGTTCGCG
>NZ_JZIM01000115.1:0-592 GCF_000963215.1 Xanthomonas sp. MUS 060 | reverse complement strand
GCGAGCTACTGGCGCAAGACGCTATCGGATGCGCCGGTGTTGCTGGAGCTGCCAACGGATCGTCCGCGTCCGCCTCAGCAGGACCATGCCGGCGCGATGTTGGAGGTCATCGTCGATCCGCAGCAGGCACAGGCGTTGAAGGCGCTGAGCCAGCGCCATGGCCTGACGCTATATATGACCCTCCTGGCGAGTTGGGCGTTGCTGCTATCGCGTCTGTCCGGGCAGGACGATGTAGTGATCGGCAGTCCGTTGGGCGTTGCTGCTATCGCGTCTGTCCGGGCAGGACGATGTAGTGATCGGCAGTCCGGTGGCCAATCGTGGTCGCTCCGAAACCGAAGGGTTGATCGGGTTCTTCGTCAACACGCTGGCGTTGCGGGTGGAATTGTCTGGCTCGCCGACGCTGTCTGGCGCAACTGCTGGCGTCAGTGAAGGAGCGCGCACTGCAAGCGCAGGCGCATCAGGACATCCCGTTCGAGCAAGTGGTGGAGTTAGTACGCCACCCACGCAGCTTGGCGCATGCGCCACTGTTCCAGGTGATGTTCGCTTGGCAGAACGCGCCGCAGGGTGAGCTGGATCTTGGTGCAATCGAGGC
>NZ_JZIM01000114.1:0-604 GCF_000963215.1 Xanthomonas sp. MUS 060 | reverse complement strand
CGCAGGTCCAGCGTGAAGTGCTTATAGAAGACATCGAGATCGTACCCCTCGAATATATCGCCCTTGACCACGAAATCGTTTTTCCCTTCTGGACTCATTTTGTAGATCGCCATCTTGCCGACGACCTGATGCAGGCGTTCCTCGGATATCGAAATGCCCTTTTCTTCCATGGTGGTCTGCGTCTGCGCGTAGAGCGCGTGCAGCGGGGATGTGGGGCTGCTGTAGGGTTCCAGTGCCTTGGGTGCGTCTTGCTGCTGCGCAGTGCTTAGGTCGGATCGAGGCTGGGCCGGACGCTCGGCGACGGCATCGGTCGAATGGGAAGGCGCAGGCTTAGCTTGGTCTGCCAGATGGCGGTCGATGGCGAGGTGCTGTGTCTTCTGCCGCGTGGCGAACTGGGCATGCGTTTGCAGTGCTTCGAGCGTGCCTGGGTCGGCGATGCCGGTGGCCTCGCGGTCAGCCAAACGCTGGAAGTTCTCCACGGCCTGTTGGGTGCGTGGGCCGTAGTGCTTGTCGTCCTGGATGGCATTGCCATCGCGATCGGTGGCGCCGATGGCTTGCAAGTGTTGTTGCAACGCTTGCACGGCGGCGCCGCGGTCGCCGGGCT
>NZ_JZIM01000113.1:0-620 GCF_000963215.1 Xanthomonas sp. MUS 060 | reverse complement strand
CCGTCTCAAGCGCGACGACCACGCACTCGCGCACCTCCGCATGCGCGCTCAAGCGCGCCTCGATCTCGCCCAACTCGATGCGGAAACCACGGATCTTGACCTGGTGATCGTTGCGTCCCACGAACTCGATCGTGCCATCGGCACGCCAACGCCCCAGATCGCCACTGCGGTACATGATCTTGACCTGGTGATCGTTGCGTCCCACGAACTCGATCGTGCCATCGGCACGCCAACGCCCCAGATCGCCACTGCGGTACATCCGTTGCCGTTGGATCATCACTAAATGGATCGGCGAGGAAGCGCTCGGCGGTCAATGCCGCTCGATTGAGATACCCACGCCCGACGCCATCGCCACCGATGTACAGCTCGCCGACCACCCCAATCGGTACCGGTGCACCGTGTGCATCCAGGATGTAGATGCGCACATTGGCGAGAGGCTGCCCGATGGTGACAATCGAAGCGTATTCGGCATCTTGCGTCAGATGTTCTGCTGTACAGGAAACCGTGGTCTCTGTCGGCCCATAGGTATTGACAACCTCGATGTTGTGAGGCCTGAACGCATACCACTCCCTCAACTTCTGCGGAGATATCGCATCTCCAGTCACATTGAGAAGCCGCAC
>NZ_JZIM01000112.1:0-622 GCF_000963215.1 Xanthomonas sp. MUS 060 | reverse complement strand
CCTGCGCGAGTTGGGCGTATGCCCGGATGATCGCGTGGCGATCTGCGTGCAGCGCAGTGTGGAGATGGTGGTGGCGGTGCTTGCGGTGCTGAAGGCCGGCGGTGCCTATGTGCCGCTGGACCCGGCCTATCCGCCGGAGCGGCTGGCCTATATGCAAGCCGATTGTGGCGCGGTGGCGGTGCTGACGGATACTGTCAGCGCTCACCTTGTCGAGGACAATGTGACCTCGGCAGTGATCGTCCGCGAGTTGGGCGTATGCCCGGATGATCGCGTGGCGATCTGCGTGCAGCGCAGTGTGGAGATGGTGGTGGCGGTGCTTGCGGTGCTGAAGGCCGGCGGTGCCTATGTGCCGCTGGACCCGGCCTATCCGCCGGAGCGGCTGGCCTATATGCAAGCCGATTGTGGCGCGGTGGCGGTGCTGACGGATACTGTCAGCGCTCACCTTGTCGAGGACAATGTGACCTCGGCAGTGATCGTCGATTGATTTGCAAGCCGATGGCGAACGCTGGCAGCACCTGCCGGACATCCCGACCGCCATGCTAATGGCCTGACTGCACGGCATCTGGCGTATGTGATCTATCTACACGTCCGGATCGACCGGTATGCCGAAGGGTGCGATGAA
>NZ_JZIM01000111.1:0-684 GCF_000963215.1 Xanthomonas sp. MUS 060 | reverse complement strand
AGCGAACTCGAAGCGTTGATCGGCTTCTTCGTCAATGCCCAGGCGCTGCGCATCGACCTGCGTGGTACACCGAGCGTCGCCGACCTGCTGGCGCAGGTGCGCGCCACGGCATTGGCCGCGCAGGATCATCAGGACGTACCGTTCGAACAGGTGATCGAGGCGCTCAACCCCGAGCGGAGTTTGTCCGCGCAGCCGGTGTTCCAGGTGGTGCTCACCTGGCAGAACGTGCCCGATGCCGAGTTGGTGCTGCCCGACATCCGGTTGCAGCCGATCCCGTCGCACGCAGCCGATGCCAAGTTCGATCTGGAGTTCTCGCTGCACGAGCAACAGGACCGCATCGTCGGCAACCTGGGGTATGCCACGGCGTTGTTCGAGCGCAGCACGATCGAACGCCATCTGGCGCAGTTCGTGACCCTGTTGCAGGGCATGGTCGCCGACGACCACGCCCGTGTCGCGCACCTGCCGCTGTTGCCTGCGGAAGAGCGCACGCAATTGCAGCGCTTCACCGTCACCGAGACCACGCCACTCGCACCGGCCACCTGTATCCACCACCTGTTCGAGGCGCAGGTACAGCGCACACCCGATGCCATCGCGCTGCGCCAAGGACAACGCCTGCTGCGCTACGCCGAACTGGAGGCACACGCCAACCAACTCGCCCAGCGTCTGCGTCGCTCCGGCGTTGGT
>NZ_JZIM01000110.1:0-685 GCF_000963215.1 Xanthomonas sp. MUS 060 | reverse complement strand
TTGTCATCGTTGATTGAGAGAACATGGCGCTTACGTCATGCTCAAGAAGAAGCAATACAGCTTGCACAAGCCAGCTATCTGCAATCGGAGCGTACCCTTAGACGGCGCGTTATCGAGTACACGGATATTAATGTACACATCAACAAGCTGCGCAAAGGCATCGTGTCCTACCTCCGCGCGAAAGGCCAGCATTCAGCCGCGATGGAAATGATACGTACCGGCATGATCCAGAGCCGCCTGCTCGACGAATACGTGACAGCCCTGTACCCGCTCGGGATCGAGACTCACGGGTTGTATGAAATATTAGGCTCAGTGCCCTTTAGCAACTTGTGCAATACGGAGTTCAGGCTCAGCCTAAAGGGGAATTCCAAGCGCTTGTCGGTAGGATTGCAAGCAATTGGCAACCTACCGCAGCGTACTCAATGTGATCGACGCGTTGCCACCAGCGAACAGACACCATCTCAAGGCAAGAGTCTGGCGCACAAGACATCACCAGGGGATCACTGTCTGCATCATCGCCTACGTATCGCCACAGGATCATGTTAAGCACTTTGCGCATGATGTGGACTCGGAACTAGCATCCAGACTCAAAACGCATGGCGGCACCTGCCGACGCCGCCATGCCTATAGCCTTAGTTTCCTCGTTTCCGAGGCACTCAATGCAAGGATCAATCTGCGGCAGTGA
>NZ_JZIM01000109.1:0-700 GCF_000963215.1 Xanthomonas sp. MUS 060 | reverse complement strand
CCCGCTGGCGCGCCGACGGCACGCTGGAGTATCTCGGCCGCAACGACGATCAAGTCAAACTGCGCGGGTTCCGCATCGAACTGGGCGAAATCGCCGCCGCGTTGCGTGCCTGCGCGGGCGTGCAGGATGCGGCGGTGTTACTGCGCGAGGACACTCCGGGCGAGCCACGATTGGTTGCCTATGTGGTGGGCGAGGTCGAGCGGATAGACGCCGAGAACCTGCGCAGCGATTTGGTCAATCGCCTGCCCGAGGTGATGCTGCCGACGGCCTATGTGTGCCTCGAGACCTTGCCACTCACCGCCAACGGCAAGTTGGATCGCAAGGCATTGCTTGCCGGCACCAGATGGTGCGGCCTATGCGGCCAGTGCGTATGAAGCACCGCAAGGTGAGGTCGAACAAGTCATTGCCGCGATCTGGCGTGAGCTGTTGGGTCTGGAGAGCATCGGGCGGCACGACAACTTCTTTGCCGGCACCAGATGGTGCGGCCTATGCGGCCAGTGCGTATGAAGCACCGCAAGGTGAGGTCGAACAAGTCATTGCCGCGATCTGGCGTGAGCTGTTGGGTCTGGAGAGCATCGGGCGGCACGACAACTTCTTTGCGCTTGGTGGACATTCCCTGCTGGCGGTGCGGGTCGCTTCGCGTTTGCGCAAGGAATTGGGTGTGGAGATCGGGGTGGCCGAGTTGTTTGTGCACGCCACG
>NZ_JZIM01000108.1:0-709 GCF_000963215.1 Xanthomonas sp. MUS 060 | reverse complement strand
ACCGTTTCATTCGTGGTCCGGCCAGATCGATCAGATCGCGGCAATCGACTTGGTCCAAAAATCCGCCTAGCACGACGACGTTGGGAGACTGGACCGCCATCAGTACCTGGTGCGCCCGTCCGCCGGCACACAGTTGTGCATCGGGATAGGTCATTCGGATGGTCGCAGGATCATCCATGATGCGCATCCAATAGATAGGTGCGGTTGAGCATCGGGTGAGCCTGATCGGTTGGCCCCCAATCGCCATCGGGATGGAACACGATGACATTGAGCTGCTGATCGTCAGTGCGGAAGCGATGCAACTCGCGCTCTTCGATGCAGAACAAGGTGCCGGCTGTGAGAGGGATTTCGCGACCTGCAAAGCAGGCAAAGCCGGAGCCGCTGGCGACCACGCCTAAGCGGATCGAGGGGTGGATATGGAACGACTGGCGCACACCGGCAGGGAACGACAAGTGGTTGAGGCTTGGGTCGCCTTTGCGCGGCGGGTAGACCAGCAACGAATCCGAGCAGTTGTCGATGTAGCACAGCCGTCCAGACATCTCGATTGGCCCGCCGACCAGTCCTTGTCCACGGAACCCATGACGGATCACGGCAAAGGCCATAACGCCCTCGTCCAGAATCAGCATGGCATGCTCGCTGCCGGTGGCATGGCAGAAGTATTGCCCATGGGTGGCTTGACGTAGAACTTTCTGTTTGTCCGTGCTGTTTG
>NZ_JZIM01000107.1:0-718 GCF_000963215.1 Xanthomonas sp. MUS 060 | reverse complement strand
ACCCCGATCATCCATGGTTCGGCGCGTCTGGCGCTGGAGGGTGATCAGAGCGAGATCGGCGTGCCGGCGATCCTGAAGCTGGTGGAGGCGCTGGACACGTTCATCCCGGAGCCGCAGCGCGACGTGGACAAGCCGTTCCTGATGCCGGTGGAAGACGTGTTCTCGATTTCCGGTCGCGGCACGGTGGTGACCGGTCGTATCGAGCGCGGCATCATCAAGGTGGGCGACGAAATCGAAATCGTCGGCATCCGTGCGACGCAGAAGACCACGGTGACGGGCGTGGAAATGTTCCGCAAGCTGCTGGACCAGGGTCAGGCGGGCGATAACGCGGGTCTGCTGCTGCGCGGCACCAAGCGTGACGACGTGGAGCGCGGCCAGGTGCTGTGCAAGCCGGGTTCGATCAAGCCGCACACCGAGTTCGAGGCCGAGGTGTACGTGTTGTCGAAGGACGAGGGTGGTCGTCACAAGCCGTTCTTCCCGGGCTATCGTCCGCAGTTCTATTTCCGCACGACCGATATCACCGGCGAGTGCAAGCTGCCGGAGGGCGTGGAGATGGTGATGCCGGGCGACAACGTCAAGATGGTGGTGGCGTTGATCAACCCGGTGGCGATGGACGAAGGTCTGCGTTTTGCGATCCGCGAAGGTGGCCGGACCGTCGGCGCCGGCGTGGTGGCCAAGATCATCAAGTAATGCACTCTGGTAGCCTGGGCTGCCGGAT
>NZ_JZIM01000106.1:0-745 GCF_000963215.1 Xanthomonas sp. MUS 060 | reverse complement strand
TCGGCCACCATCGCATCCAACAGATGCCGCCAATGCCCTATCCACCGCTCCAGCGTCGAACGCTCGAACAATGCCGTGGCATAGATCAGACTACCGACGATCCCCTCATTGCTCTCAACCAACGACAACGACAGGTCGAACTGTGCGCTTGTCTGCGCAACGCCCAATCCGCTGGCATCGAGCTCGCCAAGATCCAACTCGCCCTGCGGTGTGTTCTGCCACGCGAACATCACCTGGAACAGCGGCGTATGCGCCAGACTGCGCGGCGGTTGCAGCAGTTCGACCACCTGCTCGAACGGGATGTCCTGATGCGCCTGCGCTTGCAGTGTGCGGTTCTTTACCGAGGCCAGCAATTGCGCCAGCGTCGGCGAGCCGGACAGCTCCACTCGCAACGCCAGCGTGTTGACGAAGAAGCCGATCAGCCCCTCGGTTTCCGATCTCCCGCGATTGGCCACCGGACTGCCGATCACCACATCGTCCTGGCCGGATAGACGCGATAGCAGCAATGACCAGCTCGCCAGGAGCGTCATGTACAGCGTCAGGCCATGGCGCTGGCTCAGGGCCTTCAACGCCTGTGTCTGTTGCGGATCGACGATGACCTCCAGCATCGCCCCGGCATGGTCCTGACGCGCTGGACGCGGACGATCCGTGGGCAGTTCCAGCAATACCGGTGCGCCGGACAGTGCCTCACGCCAATACTTGGCCTGTTGCTCCAGTACCTCGCCCGTCAACCACTGCCGCTGCC
>NZ_JZIM01000105.1:0-862 GCF_000963215.1 Xanthomonas sp. MUS 060 | reverse complement strand
GTTCTACCCCGATATCACGGACGGTTGTAAAAGAGCTGCAACTTTCTGATCCTGCTTGGCCGCCCTTCGCCGCATCCTTGGGTTGTGGCGTCGCTCGATGTAGTCAAACACATCCGCCCGTGCTGCATCCAGTGTGTGGTAGCTCGTTCGATAGATGCGCTCACGCTTGCTTGAGCAGTCCAAAAAAGCCTTCGCAGGCCGCGTTGTCGCCGCAATGCCCCACTGCGCTCATTGAGCAGATCAGCCCGTTAGCCGCGAGATACCCCTGGTAGTCACCGCTGCGGAACTGACTGCCACGATCCGAATGCAGGATCACCTCATCACTTCCTTGCCGCTGCCACACCGCCATTTGTACAGCACGTAGCACCATCTGACGGTCCTGCCGATCATGCGTTGACCAGCCCACAATACGCTGGTCGTACAGATCCAATACGATGCACAGATACAGCTTGCCCTGCTGGGTCTTGATCTCGGTGATATCGGTCACCCACTTGGTTTCCGGCTCCAGCGCGACAAAATCGCGCTCAAGCAGGTTAGTGACCCCTGGTGGCGTCACGGCCGAACCTGCACGCTGCCCGCGACGCTTCCGCCGGGGCCAGCCCTGCAGGCCGTCGGCCGCCATCAGGCGTGCTACCCGGTTCAGGCTGGCACTCTCGCCTTCCTGAGCCAAGTCTTCGCGCATGCGACCGGCCCCCAACGTACCGCGGCTGTCTTCGTGCAGTTCGCGCATCCGTACCGCCAGGCGCTCATTGTCGAGCTGCCGGGCGCTCGCAGGGCGCTTACTCCACTCGTAGTAGCCGCTGGCTGATACCTTCAGGCAGCGGCACATCAGCCGAATCGGAAACTCATTGCGGCAACGTTC
>NZ_JZIM01000104.1:0-878 GCF_000963215.1 Xanthomonas sp. MUS 060 | reverse complement strand
CGGGAGCCGAATACGAACATCCCTGTGGCGGTAGACGCAAGCGCTAGCTGTACAGAAAATACTTCGGCATTGTATGCAAAAAGCTTTTTTGTGTCGGGTAACATGATGCCGATGGCTACGTTGGCCAGTGTGATGCCGATTGCCGCTCCACGCCAGCCATGTAGTAGCGTCATTGTGATTAAAGGAATAAGCATCATCGACATCAACAGTTGATGCAGGAAACTGTCTTGGATCATGACTGCGCTCATGAAAAGTGCCAGCACAGTTCCCGCGCATAAGATTCCATTCTTCAACAAGCGGGGGTTAGCTGCTTCATTCTCATTACGCCGTAACCACAGCAGTCCCGGCATGATGAACATCAACATGCCGAGGTAGTCGCCTAACCAGAAGCGTATCAGTGTCTGTGTGGGTGTAAGGGTAGTGTCGCCCTCGAACACTGCATTCATTGCTATGTTGCACAAGGTGCTCCAAAGCGCCAAGGCCAATGCTAGAGGTAGAAGTAGGCACTCTTGGTGTAGCAGTCGCTTCATGTGGCGTCTAGCTGCATGAACTGCTAGTGCCACACATGGCAGCATCAGGAAGGAAACAGCATATGTTCCAAATAGGCTAGTGCTGGGCGCTTGCACTATGAGTAAGCTGATCACCAGCAGTGCTGATGCATCGCCGAGCAGCAGATAAGGCCATAGTCGGTAGGGCAGGAAGAGTAGGGACGCTGCGCGCAGTCCTGCAGGTAAATACCATTGATCGACTGAGAGCTGCCAAGCTATCAGAAAGGAAGTGCAGTAAGACGCACTTAGCAAGAATCCCCGAGCGATGTCTTTTTTCATTTCCCCGCCTTCCTGTCCATGGCCTTAGTGGCTGTAATGTATTATAAATGC
>NZ_JZIM01000103.1:0-896 GCF_000963215.1 Xanthomonas sp. MUS 060 | reverse complement strand
CCTGCGCCAGATCAGATCTGGCATATCGGTGAGCGCTGACCAGTGGGCGTCAAGGCATATGCGCTGAGCGCATCGTGCAGATCAAGGTTCGTTATTGGCGATGAGGTGTCGTCAAATGCTTGAGCTACATGGCTGTGCTATGTCTCTTAGGGGCGACGGGTTGTGAAACCTTGCCGTTGGTCAAGTTTGCCAGCTTCATTTGTCAACAGGTGACTTGTTGCAGCACGTACCTTGGGTGAGCCTGAAATGCAGGCGAAATCTCCCCATTCAGGGGAAAGGAAAACTCATGGAAATCAAGACAAGCACCATGTGGAACATCGTGTTGGCGGGTGGGCTGTTGGCTGGTGCTAACGACGCGTATGCTTGCTGCCCAGGTGGCATCCATCACGTTCCTCCTGCGCCGACTGTTGGCCTCGGCGAAAGCTTGCCGAATGCCCGGAATCTGTCGCTAGATCCGGCGTGGAGCATCTACGAGTTTCAGCGCGATGGAGTGGCCTATCTGCAAGTCAATGATTTGACAGGACACGTGCGTGCCGTAGTCGGTAATGTCAGCGGCGTGTTGTGGGTGTTGCCGATGGGGGCTGATGTATCGCGTGTGTCATTACCAGCGAAGGGAAGCGAAGCAAAGGGGGCGTTGGTCTACCAGACATCGGCTTTCATCGTGCGCGTCACACCAGGTCGTCGTGGTAATAGCTGGGAGATCACTGCCGCAGATTGATCCTTGCATTGAGTGCCTCGGAAACGAGGAAACTAAGGCTATAGGCATGGCGGCGTCGGCAGGTGCCGCCATGCGTTTTGAGTCTGGATGCTAGTTCCGAGTCCACATCATGCGCAAAGTGCTTAACATGATCCTGTGGCGATACGTAGGCGATGATGCAGACAGTGATCCCCTGGTG
>NZ_JZIM01000102.1:0-918 GCF_000963215.1 Xanthomonas sp. MUS 060 | reverse complement strand
AAAGACATCGCTCGGGGATTCTTGCTAAGTGCGTCTTACTGCACTTCCTTTCTGATAGCTTGGCAGCTCTCAGTCGATCAATGGTATTTACCTGCAGGACTGCGCGCAGCGTCCCTACTCTTCCTGCCCTACCGACTATGGCCTTATCTGCTGCTCGGCGATGCATCAGCACTGCTGGTGATCAGCTTACTCATAGTGCAAGCGCCCAGCACTAGCCTATTTGGAACATATGCTGTTTCCTTCCTGATGCTGCCATGTGTGGCACTAGCAGTTCATGCAGCTAGACGCCACATGAAGCGACTGCTACACCAAGAGTGCCTACTTCTACCTCTAGCATTGGCCTTGGCGCTTTGGAGCACCTTGTGCAACATAGCAATGAATGCAGTGTTCGAGGGCGACACTACCCTTACACCCACACAGACACTGATACGCTTCTGGTTAGGCGACTACCTCGGCATGTTGATGTTCATCATGCCGGGACTGCTGTGGTTACGGCGTAATGAGAATGAAGCAGCTAACCCCCGCTTGTTGAAGAATGGAATCTTATGCGCGGGAACTGTGCTGGCACTTTTCATGAGCGCAGTCATGATCCAAGACAGTTTCCTGCATCAACTGTTGATGTCGATGATGCTTATTCCTTTAATCACAATGACGCTACTACATGGCTGGCGTGGAGCGGCAATCGGCATCACACTGGCCAACGTAGCCATCGGCATCATGTTACCCGACACAAAAAAGCTTTTTGCATACAATGCCGAAGTATTTTCTGTACAGCTAGCGCTTGCGTCTACCGCCACAGGGATGTTCGTATTCGGCTCCCGTTTGTCATCGTTGATTGAGAGAACATGGCGCTTACGTCATGCTCAAGAAGAAGCAATACAGCTTGCACAAGCCAGCTATCTGCAATCGGAGCGTACC
>NZ_JZIM01000101.1:0-924 GCF_000963215.1 Xanthomonas sp. MUS 060 | reverse complement strand
CGGTGGTCAGTGGCTGGTTGATCTGTTGCATCACTGCCATGCCACCTTGCCCATGACCGGGATCTGGCCGCTGGGCAATACGACGTTGGTGGTGGTCAGTGGCTGGTTGATCTGTTGCATCACTGCCATGCCACCTTGCCCATGACCGGGATCTGGCCGCTGGGCAATACGACGTTGGTGGTCGGTCGGCGTGAGCAGGACGTAATCCCACTCCTGGGCTGCAGAGGAAATCGCCGAACGCATGTGCGAGAGCAGGATCGTGCCGCCAGGCTGACCTTCGCGGGCGAGGTGAGCAGGACGTAATCCCACTCCTGGGCTGCAGAGGAAATCGCCGAACGCATGTGCGAGAGCAGGATCGTGCCGCCAGGCTGACCTTCGCGGGCGAGCAGGTCGGCTAGCTCTGCCACGATGGCTTGTTGAACGGCCAGGGTGTTGGGACTCAATCCTGCGATTGCAAAATTGATTGGCACGGCGAGCGGTGCGTAGACCGTCACATGTGCGGTGACCGGGCGAACCGTGTCGATGTAGGTCGCCACGGCAGCGATCTGTGCGGTCGAGGGAAGGACCGCGGTGCCTGCGCCATTGCCGTCGCAGACGAAGGCCACTCCCACGGTGCCTTCTCCGAATTGTTCGGCCACGACCGACCCAGGCGCGGGTAGCACCGCCGCCGGGTGCTGCCAGGGTCCATTGCACGTAGTCGTTGGCATCCCCGCCTTGCGGCGGTTTTTGGATACGCAGGCGCGGGTAGCACCGCCGCCGGGTGCTGCCAGGGTCCATTGCACGTAGTCGTTGGCATCCCCGCCTTGCGGCGGTTTTTGGATACGGTTCCGGAGTTTCTCGCGCAGACTATCGTCTAACTCGCGGTCGCCGCCGCCGCTCAGCGCGCCGAGGACGGCCGTGGTCTGCACGCCCAGTACCGGGGTG
>NZ_JZIM01000100.1:0-945 GCF_000963215.1 Xanthomonas sp. MUS 060 | reverse complement strand
GGTCAGTGGCTGGTTGATCTGTTGCATCACTGCCATGCCACCTTGCCCATGACCGGGATCTGGCCGCTGGGCAATACGACGTTGGTGGTCGGCCGGCGTGAGCAGGACGTAATCCCACTCCTGGGCTGCAGAGGAAATCGCCGAACGCATGTGCGAGAGCAGGATCGTGCCGCCAGGCTGACCTTCGCGGGCGAGCAGGTCGGCTAGCTCTGCCACGATGGCTTGTTGAACGGCCAGGGTGTTGGGACTCAATCCTGCGATTGCAAAATTGATTGGCACGGCGAGCGGTGCATAGACTGTCACATGTGCGGTGACCGGGCGAACCGTGTCGATGTAGGTCGCCACGGCAGCGATCTGTGCGGTCGAGGGAAGGACCGCAGTGCCTGCGCCATTGCCATCGCAGACGAAGGCTCGGCTAGCTCTGCCACGATGGCTTGTTGAACGGCCAGGGTGTTGGGACTCAATCCTGCGATTGCAAAATTGATTGGCACGGCGAGCGGTGCATAGACTGTCACATGTGCGGTGACCGGGCGAACCGTGTCGATGTAGGTCGCCACGGCAGCGATCTGTGCGGTCGAGGGAAGGACCGCAGTGCCTGCGCCATTGCCATCGCAGACGAAGGCCACGCCCACGGTGCCTTCTCCGAATTGTTCGGCCACGACCGACCCAGGCGCGGGTAGCACCGCCGCCGGGTGCTGCCAGGGTCCATTGCACGTAGTCGTTGGCATCCCCGCCTTGCGGCGGTTTTTGGATACGCAGGCGCGGGTAGCACCGCCGCCGGGTGCTGCCAGGGTCCATTGCACGTAGTCGTTGGCATCCCCGCCTTGCGGCGGTTTTTGGATACGGTTCCGGAGTTTCTCGCGCAGACTATCGTCTAACTCGCGGTCGCCGCCGCCGCTCAGCGCGCCGAGGACGGCCGTGGTCTGCACGCCCAGTACCGGGGTG
>NZ_JZIM01000099.1:0-955 GCF_000963215.1 Xanthomonas sp. MUS 060 | reverse complement strand
GGATCGTCCGCGTCCAGCGCGTCAGGACCATGCCGGGGCGATGCTGGAGGTCATCGTCGATCCGCAACAGACACAGGCGTTGAAGGCCCTGAGCCAGCGCCATGGCCTGACGCTGTACATGACGCTCCTGGCGAGCTGGTCATTGCTGCTATCGCGTCTATCCGGCCAGGACGATGTGGTGATCGGCAGTCCGGTGGCCAATCGCGGGAGATCGGAAACCGAGGGGCTGATCGGCTTCTTCGTCAACACGCTGGCGTTGCGAGTGGAGCTGTCCGGCTCGCCGACGCTGGCGCAATTGCTGGCCTCGGTAAAGAACCGCACACTGCAAGCGCAGGCGCATCAGGACATCCCGTTCGAGCAGGTGGTCGAACTGCTGCAACCGCCGCGCAGTCTGGCGCATACGCCGCTGTTCCAGGTGATGTTCGCGTGGCAGAACACACCGCAGGGCGAGTTGGATCTTGGCGAGCTCGATGCCAGCGGATTGGGCGTTGCGCAGACAAGCGCACAGTTCGACCTGTCGTTGTCGTTGGTTGAGAGCAATGAGGGGATCGTCGGTCGGTAGTCTGATCTATGCCACGGCATTGTTCGAGCGTTCGACGCTGGAGCGGTGGATAGGGCATTGGCGGCATCTGTTGGATGCGATGGTGGCCGACGGCGCCGAAAATCAGGTAGTAGATCGTCTACCGTTGCTGGACGATGCCGAGCGTCATCAGGTGTTGATGGAGTGGAATGCAACGGCAGCAGATTATCCGCGCGATGCCTGTGTGCATGAATTGTTCGAGGCACAGGTGGCACGGACACCCTCGGCCATCGCGGTAGTGCAAGGCGAGGTGTCGCTGACCTATGGCGAGTTGAACGCACGCGCCAACCGTCTGGCGCATTACCTGCGCGAGTTGGGCGTATGCCCGGATGATCGCGTGGCGATCTGCGTGCAGCGCAGTGTGGAGATGGTGGT
>NZ_JZIM01000098.1:0-958 GCF_000963215.1 Xanthomonas sp. MUS 060 | reverse complement strand
TGCCATCGCGCTGCGCCAAGGACAACGCCTGCTGCGCTACGCCGAACTGGAGGCACACGCCAACCAACTCGCCCAGCGTCTGCGTCGCTCCGGCGTTGGTCTAGAGAGCCGGGTCGCCTTGTACCTGCCGCGCGGCATTGACCAAGTGGTCGCGGTGCTCGCAACACTCAAAGCGGGCGCGGCGTATGTGCCGCTGGATCCGGAACTGCCCAGCGAACGTCTGGCCATCGCGCTGCGCCAAGGACAACGCCTGCTGCGCTACGCCGAACTGGAGGCACACGCCAACCAACTCGCCCAGCGTCTGCGTCGCTCCGGCGTTGGTCTAGAGAGCCGGGTCGCCTTGTACCTGCCGCGCGGCATTGACCAAGTGGTCGCGGTGCTCGCAACACTCAAAGCGGGCGCGGCGTATGTGCCGCTGGATCCGGAACTGCCCAGCGAACGTCTGGCCTTCCTGCTGGAAGACAGCCGTCCACGCGCGGTGCTGACCTGCGCCGATCTGCAGGATCGTCTGCCAGCCAGTCGCTCGCGCCATGCAGCGCGTGAGCGTGCTCACTCTCGACGACACAGTGCAGACGCATACCGATCCCGGCGCGACCGATCCCGGCGCACCGGATGTCCCTGGCCTGTGCCCGGACAATCTGGCCTACATCCTCTACACCTCCGGTTCCACCGGCCAACCCAAGGGCACCTTGCTCACGCATGCCGGTGCGGCGCATTACCTGCAATGGGCCATCGAACACTATCGACCGCAGCCCAGTGCGGTGGTGTCCTCGTCGCTGTCCTTCGACGCGACCTTGACCAGCCTGCTCGCCCCGTTGCTGTGTGGGGCGCAGGTCGAACTGCTGCCCGAACACGACACCCTCGACGCCTTGCGGCAACGTCTGTGTGATCCAACCCCGCTGGGCCTGGTCAAACTCACGCCCGCGCATCTGCACGTGTTGGGTCAACAATTGGCCGA
>NZ_JZIM01000097.1:0-979 GCF_000963215.1 Xanthomonas sp. MUS 060 | reverse complement strand
CCATTTCTAGGGTGGCATTTGCGAGACGCGCGCTGCGGTCGGCCTGCTTGTTAGCAAGCTTGATGGCCTGTACCCCACGGACAGACTCCATCAGTACGCTCTGCTGCTTCGCCCCATACACCAGTTGCTCCTCGGTCGTGCGCCAGAGGGTTCGGTACATCGCACAGCGAAGCAGCACGTAAACGGCGAACACTCCCAACACGCAGCCGGTGAGCGGCAAGCTGTAAACGCACAGAATCACCAGCGCGAGTATTCCCATCGCACCGTCCAGCAAGGCTTCGACAAAACTACCCGTGAGTGTGGCCTGGATGGAGTGGATCGATGAGAACCGGGAGACGACGTCCCCCATGTGGCGCTTCTCGAAATATTCCAGTGGCAACTTCATGAGGTGACTGAAGAGGTTGCTGGTCCACTGCGCGCTCAAGGATGCACCGAGCCAGCTCAGCAGCCATGCCCGCGCTAGCGTCAGACCGGCTTGGATCGCGATAACCAGCATGAAACCCAGCGTCATCACCAGAAGCAGATTGTGATCGGAACCCACGAGCACTTGGTCCAGCACCCATTGCATCTGGAATGGAAGGGTGAGGGCCAGCACCTCGATGCCCATGGCGAGACCCAAGACCTGAGCGAGCGAGCGCTTCCAGCCCGAGACGCGACCTGTAAGACTTCTTAGCGGCACGGGTTTCTTGCGCTTCGTGGTCTCAAAGTCCTCGCCTGGGATCAGCTCCAGCAGGATGCCGGTGAAGTATTTCCCGGCCTCCTCCATTCCCATACGCAACTTGCCGCGCGCTGGGTCATGGATCTCCACACCCTTGGACGTCACCCTGCTCAGCACAACGAAGTGATTGAGATTCCAATGCAGGATGCACGGAGTGACAGCATCACGCAGATACTGCATGTCCGCACGCAGCGCCCGCGTCGCCAAGCCCAGCGAATGGGCGATATGAATCACGCGGGACAGCGTCGCGCCCTTGAGCGA
>NZ_JZIM01000096.1:0-996 GCF_000963215.1 Xanthomonas sp. MUS 060 | reverse complement strand
GTAAGACGCACTTAGCAAGAATCCCCGAGCGATGTCTTTTTTCATTTCCCCGCCTTCCTGTCCATGGCCTTAGTGGCTGTAATGTATTATAAATGCCTTATGTTTAGGTAGACATTTATATGTGATTTTTGAGGAGGGCAAAGCTTATCTATCAATATTATTTAAGCGACTAGTGTGCGCCGAGTCACTTTTCCAGCGATCCCAATAGCAAAGATCAGTCTGCTACATATTTGATTGACGATAATTTTCTTAATTAAAAATAATATCGGTATAAAATCCATGGGGAATATTAAAAACATTCCAGCTTCGGATGACCGATTAACGACCGAAAGTGAAAATGTAAATCCCGTCATGCAGATACCCCATATCCAGGATACAGCGCGCGTGGCAGATGCCTGACGCAATGGGTGTGCCGGGCACTTGAATGCCCACACAACTGCGGCCACTGCCGACGAGGGCTGGGGGCGTCCTGACGCTGATTCGGGGATGGGGTGCCTGCTCAAGCCATGGTCCTTATGCGCAGGTGATGCCGATGTGCCAACCGTTCTCTTACTGGATACGACATTGTGCCGGGGCTGTCAAACGCACGGCCATCTGGGGGATGCGGCAAACGCACGGCCATCTGGGGGATGCGGCGTGAGTGCGCTTATGAGTCCGGCACTGGATCACTGTACTTGCCGGAAGTCGTTACGCCGCTCCTTTCACGCGCTCGGCCACATGCAGTCCGCCCAATCCCAGCATGCCGAGCGTGAGGGTGGCGAGCGGTCCAATGTCGAGTGAGGGCAGGTTGAGAGGATGGCCGACGGCTGCAGTCCGCCCAATCCCAGCATGCCGAGCGTGAGGGTGGCGAGCGGTCCAATGTCGAGTGAGGGCAGGTTGAGAGGATGGCCGACGGCGGCGAGGACCGCGTTGGTGAGTGGCCCGCCGACGAAGTTCCAGCAATATCCTGCGACGCAGACCCAGCCCAGCCCACCGCGCCAGTGTTGCAGAGGGTCG
>NZ_JZIM01000095.1:0-1000 GCF_000963215.1 Xanthomonas sp. MUS 060 | reverse complement strand
TGACGAAGAGGACGGATTCATCCTCGGCAAGGCGTATCAGCCGACCACGGATGAGTGGGCCTTGCTCCAACGCAAATGGCGCTTGCGCTTCCTGAAGAGGACGGATTCATCCTCGGCAAGGCGTATCAGCCGACCACGGATGAGTGGGCCTTGCTCCAACGCAAATGGCGCTTGCGCTTCCTCGGCCAGCAGTTTCTCAAGCAAGCGCTTCCTCACCATCAGGTACCCCACACAGATCGTGATCGATTAAATGGAAGCCGCTGTCCTCGTCAGCGACATGCTGCAACGCCTGCCCATCCACCAGCGCGAAGGTTGTGCGCAACGACGCATGTCGGGCCACGATGCGATCCAACGCACGCCGCAGCGCCTGCGCATCCAACACACCGCGCAAACGCAAGCCGCCGCTGATGTGATACGCCTGACTGACACCCTCGAACTGCGACAGGAACCAGAGCCGTTGCTGTGCAAACGACAGCACGCGCGGCGCGTCCGGCTGCAATCGCAGGATCGGCGGCAAGATCGCAGCGGACGAAGAGGCCACACAGCTTCCTCACCATCAGGTACCCCACACAGATCGTGATCGATTAAATGGAAGCCGCTGTCCTCGTCAGCGACATGCTGCAACGCCTGCCCATCCACCAGCGCGAAGGTTGTGCGCAACGACGCATGTCGGGCCACGATGCGATCCAACGCACGCCGCAGCGCCTGCGCATCCAACACACCGCGCAAACGCAAGCCGCCGCTGATGTGATACGCCTGACTGACACCCTCGAACTGCGACAGGAACCAGAGCCGTTGCTGTGCAAACGACAGCACGCGCGGCGCGTCCGGCTGCAATCGCAGGATCGGCGGCAAGATCGCAGCGGACGAAGAGGCCACACACGCGCGCGGCAAGCTGCTGGAGGCGTGCACAAACAACTCGGCCACCCCGATCTCCACACCCAATTCCTTGCGCAAACGCGAAGCGACCCGCACCGCCAGCCAGCAGGGAATGTCCACC
>NZ_JZIM01000094.1:0-1001 GCF_000963215.1 Xanthomonas sp. MUS 060 | reverse complement strand
CGCTTGATCAACGAATACGGCCCGACCGAGACCGTGGTCGGCTGCGTGGTCCACACGACCACCGCCGAGGATGCACATGCACCCAACGGTCGCGTGCGTATCGGCCAACCGATGGCGCATCTACGCGTGTATGTGCTCGATGCACACGGACACCCTGTGCCGATTGGCGTAGCCGGTCATCTGCATATTGCTGGGCCGCAGCTGGCACGCGGGTATCTGGGCCGTGCGGACCTGACCGCCGAACGTTTCGTGCCCGATCCGTTCGCAGAGCAACCGGGTCAGCGCATGTATCGCAGCGGCGATGTCGCCCGCTGGCGCGCCGACGGCACGCTGGAGTATCTCGGCCGCAACGACGATCAAGTCAAACTGCGCGGGTTCCGCATCGAACTGGGCGAAATCACCGCCGCGTTGCGTGCCTGCGCGGGTGTGCAGGATGCGGCGGTGTTGCTGCGCGAGGACACTCCGGGCGAGCCACGATTGGTTGCCTATGTGGTGGGCGAGATCGAGCGGATAGACGCCGAGAACCTGCGCAGCGATTTGGTCAATCGCCTGCCCGAGGTGATGCTGCCGACGGCCTATGTGTGCCTCGAGACCTTGCCACTCACCGCCAACGGCAAGTTGGATCGCAAGGCATCGAGCGGATAGACGCCGAGAACCTGCGCAGCGATTTGGTCAATCGCCTGCCCGAGGTGATGCTGCCGACGGCCTATGTGTGCCTCGAGACCTTGCCACTCACCGCCAACGGCAAGTTGGATCGCAAGGCATTGCCGGCACCAGATGGTGCGGCCTATGCGGCCAGTGCGTATGAAGCACCGCAAGGTGAGGTCGAACAAGTCATTGCCGCGATCTGGCGTGAGCTGCTGGGTCTGGAGAGTATCGGGCGGCACGACAACTTCTTCGCGCTCGGTGGACATTCCCTGCTGGCGGTGCGGGTCGCTTCGCGTTTGCGCAAGGAATTGGGTGTGGAGATCGGGGTGGCCGAGTTGTTTGTGCACGCCACG
>NZ_JZIM01000093.1:0-1033 GCF_000963215.1 Xanthomonas sp. MUS 060 | reverse complement strand
CAGAGGGTAGGGAGCTTCCTCGGCGATTGGTGCGTAGCGTTGATAGAGCGCGGTACCGGTCTGCTCGTTTGCGGCGATGCTGCCGAACAGACGAGGTAGGACCAGGGCATGTGGCTGTGCCAGGCTTTCAAACCCAAATCGCCGCGTGGCTTCTAACATGGGTAGGGAGCTTCCTCGGCGATTGGTGCGTAGCGTTGATAGAGCGCGGTACCGGTCTGCTCGTTTGCGGCGATGCTGCCGAACAGACGAGGTAGGACCAGGGCATGTGGCTGTGCCAGGCTTTCAAACCCAAATCGCCGCGTGGCTTCTAACATCAGGTCGGACCCGAATAACTGGTCACCGAGCTCTCCGGTGACCACTACTTCGTCGTACAGCCCGACTTTGCCGACGGTGCGTTCGACGGACAGCCTACCGGCGATGTGGGCCTGGTAGAACCCAGGATTCTCGGTCGGCAATGCTGTGGCTCGACAGGTACACAGTGAGCCGGTCGAGTTCGTTGCCGGGCAACGCTTTGAGCAAAGCGACCAGCGCCACGGTCGAGTCGATCCCACCGGACCACATCACGTGCAGCCGCGCATGTGCATCGAGCAGTTCGTGCGCGCGGGCATCACAGCAGTGCGCGAAAGAGCTCTGCTGTGTTGTTGTCGCATCGGGTATCGGACAGCAGGCGTCAAAGCGCAGCAGATCGGGTTTACATGCAAGACGGGAGGTTGTGAGGACACCTCCGATGACCTGGCGTAAACCGCTCGCGAACGGATTGCCCTGCACCAGATTGCGGGCGACCAGTAAGTCAGTCAGGTTGTGAGGACACCTCCGATGACCTGGCGTAAACCGCTCGCGAACGGATTGCCCTGCACCAGATTGCGGGCGACCAGTAAGTCAGTCATGGCTGGCCGCCGTACCTCACGAACAGCGCATCCAGATCGTGGTGATCACGGCACAAACCCTCGCCAATGCATGTAGGCGGCGGACCTCGGACTGGACCAACCAACGTGTCCTGTCGGTCGGCGTACTCCATCCGTACCCGCGTTGC
>NZ_JZIM01000092.1:0-1065 GCF_000963215.1 Xanthomonas sp. MUS 060 | reverse complement strand
ACACCGGCACCATCGCTGGCCGTCAATTGGTGTCCTTGGATGCGGGCCGGATCGATCACCTGGGCGGCAGCATCAGCGGCAATCAAGTAGCGCTGAGCTCTGCCAGCGACATCCGCATCCAGGGCGCGAGCGTGAGCGCGGTGGATGCGTTGAGCGTGCGTGCGGCGGGCAATATCGACGTGGCCTCCACGGTGGAGACGCTGCAAGGCGGCGGGCATCAGCAGGCGATCACGCGCGTGGCCGGGCTGTACGTGACCGGAGCCAACGGCAGCGGTGTGCTGTCGGTGGTGGGCGGCACCATCGCTGGCCGTCAATTGGTGTCCTTGGATGCGGGCCGGATCGATCACCTGGGCGGCAGCATCAGCGGCAATCAAGTAGCGCTGAGCTCTGCCAGCGACATCCGCATCCAGGGCGCGAGCGTGAGCGCGGTGGATGCGTTGAGCGTGCGTGCGGCGGGCAATATCGACGTGGCCTCCACGGTGGAGACGCTGCAAGGCGGCGGGCATCAGCAGGCGATCACGCGCGTGGCCGGGCTGTACGTGACCGGAGCCAACGGCAGCGGTGTGCTGTCGGTGGTGGGCGGCGGCGATGTGACCCTGCAAGCAAGCGGCGCAGGTGCGCAATGCCGGCACCGACGGGGTGACCCAACTGGTGGCCGGTCACGACCTGACCCTGGGCGCGCAGACGCTCACGCACAGTACCGACGCCACGCACGATGCACGCAACTACCAACGCAGCAGCGAGACCACGCATGCGGTGAGCAGCGTGCAAGGCGCGGGCGACGTGGTGCTGGCGGCGGGCCACGATGTGACGCTGCAAGCGGCGCAGAGTACCGACGCCACGCACGATGCACGCAACTACCAACGCAGCAGCGAGACCACGCATGCGGTGAGCAGCGTGCAAGGCGCGGGCGACGTGGTGCTGGCGGCGGGCCACGATGTGACGCTGCAAGCGGCGCAGATCGGCGCAGGCAAGGCGCTGGCGTTGCAGGCCGGCCACGACCTCGATAGTCAGGCGGTGGTGGACAGCACCACACAGTCGCGCAGCAGCGTGAGCAAGCGCCAC
>NZ_JZIM01000091.1:0-1099 GCF_000963215.1 Xanthomonas sp. MUS 060 | reverse complement strand
AGTTTCTCAAGCGCTTCCTCACCATCAGGTACCCCACACAGCTCGTGGGCGATCAGATGGAAGCCGCTTTCTTCAGCGGCGATTTGCTGCAACGCCTGCCCATCCACCAGCGCGAAGGTCGTGCGCAACGACGCATGCCGGGCCACGATGCGATCCAACGCACGCCGCAGCGCCTGCGCATCCAACACACCGCGCAAATGCAAGCCGCCGCTGATGTGATACGCCCGCCTGACTGACACCCTCGAACTGCGATAGGAACCAGAGCCGCTGTTGTGCAAAGGACAGCACGCGCGGCGCATCCGGCTGCAATGGCAGGATCGGCGGCAATGACTGACACCCTCGAACTGCGATAGGAACCAGAGCCGCTGTTGTGCAAAGGACAGCACGCGCGGCGCATCCGGCTGCAATGGCAGGATCGGCGGCAAGATCGCACCGGACGAAGAGGCCACGCACGCAGGCGGCAAGGCCCTTCAGCGTTGCATTCGCGAACAGCTCCGCTACGCCGATCTCAACACCCAATTCCTGACGCAGGCGCGAAGCAACTCGCACCGCCAACAACGAATGCAGGCGGCAAGGCCCTTCAGCGTTGCATTCGCGAACAGCTCCGCTACGCCGATCTCAACACCCAATTCCTGACGCAGGCGCGAAGCAACTCGCACCGCCAACAACGAATGTCCACCGAGCGCGAAGAAGTTGTCGTGCCGCCCGATGCTCTCCAGACAGACCCAGCAGCTCACGCCAGATCGCGGCAATGGCTTGTTCGATCGCGCCCTGCGGTGCTTCATACGCAGGCGCCGCATAGGCTGAGCCATCCGGTGCGGGTAATGCCTTGCGATCCAGCTTGCCGTTCGGAGTCAACGGTAGACGATCCAACTGCACATACGCGCCCTGCGGTGCTTCATACGCAGGCGCCGCATAGGCTGAGCCATCCGGTGCGGGTAATGCCTTGCGATCCAGCTTGCCGTTCGGAGTCAACGGTAGACGATCCAACTGCACATAAGCAGCAGGCACCATGTAATCCGGCAAGGTATCCGACAACCAACTGCGCAAGATTTCCGCGCCAAGATGTTCCGACGTCACACCTTCGGCAGCAACCCAA
>NZ_JZIM01000090.1:0-1174 GCF_000963215.1 Xanthomonas sp. MUS 060 | reverse complement strand
CATCACGCAGATACTGCATGTCCGCACGCAGCGCCCGCGTCGCCAAGCCCAGCGAATGGGCGATATGAATCACGCGGGACAGCGTCGCGCCCTTGATCGAGGTACTGAAGCGCCGCCGCATGCTGGCAAGATCGGCATGATGGCCGTGGTAGCCCGCGATCATCGTCAGACACGCCAGCGCGCACTCTGCGGCTTCCGTCTGCATCACCATGGGAAGGCGACTTGCTGCGCTCCAGTCCATCCAGTTCCATGGCGTGTGGCTCCATGCTTCTTCAGCCATGCTCGCGATCCTCGGTCGAGCGCAGCTTGATGCTGTAAAGTGGGTCGAAGAGCCACTCGAACAGCCGGCGGCGGTCGAGCAAGATGTCCGCGTCGAGCGTCATGCCAGGCCGCAAGGTCTCGGGTCTTCCGTAGACCTGCACGTACTGGTTCTCCAGACGGACCAGCACCCTGTAGCTCGCCTCCTTGATATCCTTGCCCGTTGCCTTATTGACCTCGGACGGCGACAACGAACTGCGCGACACCTGTTGCACACGACCTAAGTATTGGCCGAACTTCTGGTAGGGATAGGCACGGTAGCGGATGACGACCTGCTCTCCTGCCCGGATGAAGCCGACGGCCTGCGTCGGTATCCAGAGCTCCGCCTGCAATGTCGATGCAGCAGTATTGGCCGAACTTCTGGTAGGGATAGGCACGGTAGCGGATGACGACCTGCTCTCCTGCCCGGATGAAGCCGACGGCCTGCGTCGGTATCCAGAGCTCCGCCTGCAATGTCGATGCAGCAGGCAACACGGCCACCATCGGCTGATCGGCCACCACGGACTGGCCTGCATAGATAGGAGCACTGGTCACGATGCCGTCCACCGGAGATTTCAAAAGCCCCGCATGCTGCCTGCGCAGCGTTCTTCGCGATCAGTTGGGCGACATCGGACAGCTCTCGCTGCGTCTCGTTGTTCCGGCCAGCGACGATGTCCGGCAACTGATCGCAGCGTTCTTCGCGATCAGTTGGGCGACATCGGACAGCTCTCGCTGCGTCTCGTTGTTCCGGCCAGCGACGATGTCCGGCAACTGATCCGCCGTGGCCTGCAGCTCGCTCATTTGCTGGTGCAACTGGAATCCCTGGCGACGCAGCTCCATAAGCTGTGCCTGGTGCTCAAGCGCCTGGTCGTGCTGG
>NZ_JZIM01000089.1:0-1181 GCF_000963215.1 Xanthomonas sp. MUS 060 | reverse complement strand
ATTTTCTGGCGTCGTCTGGCGTCGCCAGCCAGAGTCACCACAGTCACCACCGTGCCGTAATGCCGACTGGCCGCACTCACCGGATCACCTGCCAGGACGTAATTGGTCACCGCCGTGCCGCCCTCCGGCACGTGATGACGCAGGCTCACCACGCCGTAAGCGTTGTAGGTGGAGCCGGCCAGGCCGAATTCCGCCGCTTCGATCTGCGCCAATGCGCCGCCGAGAGAGTGGCCGGTGACGGTCACGTGGTCTTTGGGAATGCCCTGCTTGGCCGCCTTTGCGAGCATCTGCGCCGTGAACGCGTCGGCAGCGGCTTTTTGCGGATTGACCGCGTCGCGCACCATCGTGGCATCGACAGCGATGTCTTGAATGGTGGTGAGCGCATGCTGCGCTTTTTCCGCCTTGGTCTCGCCGGTAAATAGACCTGGGTCGGTGCCACGGTAGGCGATGATGATGTTGTACGGTGTCGCGAGACTTTTATAAGCGGTGGCGTGAAAGCCGGTAATCGGGTCATTCGCGTAGCCGAAGACTTGGTACTTCTTCCCTTCTAAAGATACGGTTGTTGGGATATTAACATCTCTCTGTGAACGATTTTGGTATGAATCATTGGCCGCGTCGGCGCGCGCTTGATCGGATAAATTCATGGCTTGGCTTCCTTGACAGCGATGGTGACGGGAAAATAAGCATCTTTGTATTTAATCACTTCATCGTCAGCAGGATCTAGGTCTGGCGCGCCATAGGGAACGAAAGACCTATCCCCGTATATACTCTTCTTGAAATAACGCACCTCCGGACCGTCGTGTAAGAGTTCTTCAAACAAACTGCCCCAACCGAACCGTACACCCTCCGCCATCGCACTAACGCCCACACTGGTTACATTCCAGTGGCACACGCCAAGCTTGAAGTAGTCCTCATCCAGCAAGGCGTCGCGATAGAAATATCCCTTCCACGTATGATCGTTCACGCGTGTCATGGGAACATCGAGCCCTGTATTAGGCTTCTGCCGTACACCAAGGAACGGGGCCAGCGGCACACATTCCTCATTGATGACATCGTAGTGAATATAGCCAATGATCGAATCCCATGGCCCCGGCGCATGGGAGGTGGCAATCACTTCGTAGCGTTTGACCGGATGCGGATTGAGGTGACCGGTAGCGCCGTCATTGCCGACATCGATGCCT
>NZ_JZIM01000088.1:0-1245 GCF_000963215.1 Xanthomonas sp. MUS 060 | reverse complement strand
AGTCACCACCGTGCCGTAATGCCGACTGGCCGCACTCACCGGATCACCTACCACCGTGCCGTAATGCCGACTGGCCGCACTCACCGGATCACCTGCCAGGACGTAATTGGTCACCGCCGTGCCACCTTCCGGCACGTGGTGACGCAGGCTCACCGCGCCGTAGGCGTTGTAGGTGGAGCCGGCCAGGCCGAATTCCGCCGCTTCGATCTGCGCCAGTGCGCCGCCGAGGGAGTGGCCGGTGACGGTCACGTGATCTTTGGGTATACCCTGCTCAGCCGCCTTGGCGAGCATCTGCGCGGTGAACGCATCGGCAGCGGCTTTTTGCGGATTGACGGCGTCGCGCAGCATCGTGGCATCGACGGCGATGTCCTGGAGGGTGGTGAGCGCATGGCCTGCTTTTTCCGCCTTTGTCTCGCCGGTAAATAAATCCGTATCGGTGCCACGGTAGGCGATGATGACTTCGTTCGTTTTTCTATCGCGGTAAGCAGTGGCATGAAAACCACTGACAGGGTCATTCGCGTAGCCGAAAACGGTATAGTCTGCACCGCCTAGAGATATGGGTTTTTTGCCATTAACTTCACTCTGCAAACGGTTTCTATAGGAATTAATAGCAGCGTCGGCGCGTGCTTGATCAGCAGGCTTCATGGCTTGGCTTCCTTGACAGCAATGGTGACTGGGAAATATTCATCGGGGTGTTTAAGAACCCCAGGATCACTAGGATCTAGATCTAGTGCACCATAGGGGACGAAAGAAAGGTCGCCGTATACGCTTTTCTTAAAGTAGATCGTCTTCTGGCCATCACGCAAAAGCGTATTCAATGTGTGACCCCAGTTAAACCTAACTCCCTTTGCCATAGCCGAAATGCTAACGCCAGTCGTATCCCAGTGGCACACGCCAAGCTTGAAGTAATCCTCATCCAGCAAGGCGTCGCGATAAAAATACCCCTTCCAAGTGTGATCGTCCACCTGTGTCATGGGAACATCGAGCCCGGTACCAGGCACTTGCCGCACACCAACGAACGGCATCATTGGCACACATTTCTCATTGATGACGTCATACCCGATATACGCCTTAATGGAATCCCACGGCCCCGGCGCATGTGAGCGAGCTGGCAATCACTTCGTAGCGTTTGACCGGGTGCGGGGATTACCGGTAGCGCCGTCATTGCCGACATCGATGCCTTTGGAGCAGCCCGCAGCGGGCGGTCAGGGCCAGCGGCATGATGGCGGTGGCGGCAAGAGGTGT
>NZ_JZIM01000087.1:0-1399 GCF_000963215.1 Xanthomonas sp. MUS 060 | reverse complement strand
TCCAGACCTGCTGCATCACACGCGCACCACCGTGTCGGATGCAATCGCCGACCTCACGATGGTGCGGGATCGGGTCAATCCGCAGAAGGCAGCCGCAGATGCCTTCACCCGGGATATGCTCGATAAGGCGCAGCAGCAAGGCATTTCCAAAGACCAGATCACCGTCGCCGGTCACTCCCTCGGCGGCGCACTGGCGCAGATCGAGGCGGCGGAGTTTGGTCTGCGTGGCACCACGTTCAATGCCTACGGTGCGGTGAGTCTGAGCCACCACGTGCCGGAGGGCGGCAGGCAGGTGACTAATCTGCCCATGCGGCTGCACGACCATCGTGGACTGCGCGCATGAAGTCCCTCTCTCTTCTGGCTGCATTGTCCCTTTTCTTTAGCCTATCCGCAGGATGTTCTATGTCGCACGGTGATCCCGATAATCCTAAAAAGAACCCGCATCCGCTCAAGCGCTATGAAGTCATCGCTACGGCAGATGCGCCTGGGCCTTGGGATAAAGTAATTGGTAGGGTTTTCTACGATGTAATAAATAAAGAGTGTACGCCAGAGAATAATTTTCTTGGCGTGCATATCACGCCTAAAGATGTGGCGATTGATTTTGAAATGAATCACGTGAGTGAAAAAGTATGGAGAGGATATTTCTATCGAGACGCCGTACTGGCTGAAAATTACTATGGTCTTGGTATATGTCATTGGGATACAACGAGCGTCTCAGTGGGATTTATTGGGAGTGGCGTGCCTTTTAGCTCTGGATCAGTGTTTGAGAGATTTTTGAAAAAAAGTTCGCAGACTGAATATTTCAAGAAGAGCGATTATGGAAATAAAAAATCCATGAGCAATGGGGCGCTTGGGTATTCGGAAGTAAATCCAGAATATTCCAAAAATCCGAGTGAATTCTTCCCCGTCACAGTGACAGTCAAGGAGGTTGCGCCATGACTTTTTCTGATCAAGATAGAGGTGATGCAGCAATTGACGCATACAAAGATCGTCCGCAAAGTGATGCTGATCCAATAAATCCAAAGAAAGTTATTTTTGGTGGCAAGCAATACTTAGTATTTGGATATGGAAACGATCCATCCACCGGTTTTCACGCGACGGCCTATCTCAATAGAGATACTTTTCTGATCAAGATAGAGGTGATGCAGCAATTGACGCATACAAAGATCGTCCGCAAAGTGATGCTGATCCAATAAATCCAAAGAAAGTTATTTTTGGTGGCAAGCAATACTTAGTATTTGGATATGGAAACGATCCATCCACCGGTTTTCACGCGACGGCCTATCTCAATAGAGATACAAACGACATCATCATCGCCTACCGCGGTACCGATCCAGACCTGCTGCATCACACGCGCACCACCGTGTCGGATGCAATCGCCGACCTCACGATGGTGCGG
>NZ_JZIM01000086.1:0-1432 GCF_000963215.1 Xanthomonas sp. MUS 060 | reverse complement strand
ATAGTTTCTTCAAGAAGCGGATTCTGCCGCAGGTGCAGATTGCACAAATGGGATTGATACCTGATAAGCAGCCTGAGGCGAGCAAGGACAGGGAGTGAACGGCGAGCAAGTGGGAACAGCGCCAGCGCTGACTTTTGCATCCGGTGTCAGAGGAATTTCCGCGCGCGGCTGTTCAAGACCGCATCCGCAGTTTGCAGTTTGCCTGGCATCCGTGCCAGTTTCTCCTTTACCGAGACAACAGGGTAGGGAAATTCCTACCGCGCAGCAGCCAGTTCTCTGATGTCCATTGCTTGCAGTCTACGCGATGCTGCGCATGCCGGACGCTACGCTATGATGGCCGCTCAACCCGCTTGGCGCTTGAGCAGCGTCAACCCGGCACCTCGCTATCGCGATCACGCCCTGGGCAGTAGGCTGTTTCTTTCCCTTCCCACAGGTGAAACCATGGCTGTGCGACCTTCTTCCGCTCAAACGTTCCGTGCAGGCCCCGCCATGATGGCACTGGCCGCCGGACTGACCATGCGGTGGTACGACCATCGTGGACTGCGCGCATGAAGCCTCGCTCTCTTCTGGCTGCATTTCCCCTTTTCCTTAGCCTATCCGCAGGATGTTCTATGTCGCACGGTGATCCAAAGAATCCAAAACATAATCCACATCCGGTCAAGCGCTACGAGGTCATCGCCACGGCGGATGCGCCGGGGCCGTGGGATTCGGTGAAAGGTTACTTGGAATATAAGGTTTCAAATCAAGAATGCACCCCGGAAGATAAGTTCCTTGGCGTGCATGTCATGCCGCCAATCGTGGGGCAGGATTTCGAGATGACGCGCATCGATGAGAAAACCTGGAAGGGATATTTCTATCGAGACTTCATGAAGGATGAAGATTATTATGGCTTAGGGGATTGCCATTGGGAGCCTGCTAGTGTGTCTACTGTATTTGTTGGCAATGGCGTTGCATTTGACCCTGGTGCAGTATTTGAGAAAATTTTGCGCAATGGCCAGCAAACGGAGTATTTTAAGAAGAGTTCCTACGGTGACAAGGCGTTAGTTCGCTATGGCGCACAAAACTATTCTATTGACGATATTGGTGTTATTCAGAATCCTGGCGATTACTTTAAAATAACCATGACGATCAAGGAGGTTGGATTATGAATCTTGCAGATCAAGAGCGCGCCGATGCGGCTATTGATTCTTACAACGATCGGCCGCAAAAAGACCTCGACTTTAATCATCCTGGGAAAGCTTTTTTGAATGGACATCAATACATTATATTTGGCTATAAAGATGATCTCTCTACTGGTTTCCATGGCACCGCTTACCAGCAGTTCGATGCGCCCCATGACATCATCATCGCCTACCGCGGTACCGATCCAGACCTGCTGCATCACACGCGCACCACCGTGTCGGATGCAATCGCCGACCTCACGATGGTGCGG
>NZ_JZIM01000085.1:0-1443 GCF_000963215.1 Xanthomonas sp. MUS 060 | reverse complement strand
CAAGTGCTACATCGTCGCCTTCACCGGCGATCAGCGCTATCTGACCAAGGTGAAAATCGGCTCGCTATGCAAGGTGTTCAAGTATCCACCGGTGGCAGCTATCGCCACCGATGGCACTGCGCTGGATCAGGCAGGCTTGCAGGCATTCGTCCGTTCTGACTGAACCACCTCTTCGACTCGGGCGGACCGTTGCTGAGTCCGCCCCCACCGCGCCTACCACTGTCCATTTTGCAACCCATCCTTCCGAAGGAGGAATCGCCGTGCCTTTCATCGTGACGAAAACCACCACACGCCTGGCCATCGAAGTGCCTGGATTCAAAGACAGCGCCGATCTCGAGTTAGCGACCTCAATCGTCAACGATCATTTTTGCTCCGTCACTACCTCGGAATGAAGAATAGCGTAATCGAGCAGATCAATCACCTGCTGTGTACGCTCCTGACGAGGACGAACAAAGAGGCCAGCCAAATAAAAAATTGCAGCCAATATCAAAGGCGCCCAAAAGTACTTTGAATTATTGTTCTTTATCAAGGTTGATGCGGCCATCACCAAAGCTATAAGCGCAGGAAATATACCGATTTTGCGCAAATCCCCGATAAGCAAACCGACACGACCATCCAGGCCATCAAAGTGGCTTCGATAATGCATTCGCCCATATTCCAACGCAGCCTTTTCATAGCAGTGAAGCCGAGCTAGGAAATCAGCATCTGCCAACATGTCGATTTTTAGACGCAAGAATTGAATGGAGAATCCCCTCCTGCGATCTTCCCATAAAAACATGCCTTGACTCAATATTAAAGTCAGCAAGCAGGCCACGCCAATAAAACACAGTGCAACATAAAACAAATCAATCAAGAATAAATTTACTTCTGAAGGATGCTTATACTGCACTAATGCAGAAACAACAAGTAATGCTGCAACACCAAAATAAAGATAACCGGTCACTTTTTCAATCCAACGTATCCATGTCGGCGATCTAAATACCTCCTTATCACGTTTAACAATCGTCATTTCATGCAATAACGAAAACAGCGAAACGAGAGATTCCTGGTTGAGCATATTGATATCGAGTTCGTTGATCGAGCTGTCAAGATATCAGATAAATAGAGTCGCCGCCTCTAAATACCTATTTACTTAACTACCTATTTATTTAACTTCCCATTTATTTAACTACCTATTTATTTAACTCATTCGTCAAAAGGAGAAATCTCTGTGCCTTTCATCGTGACAAAAACCACCACCCGTCCAGCCAACGAAGTGCCTGGATTCAAAGACAGCGCCGATCTCGATCCAGAGGTTGCAACGTCCATCGCCAACGTCAGCCATGCGGTTCGCACGCATCCCGCCGTGCTATCCCGCTCGGTCGTGATGTCGGCGGACGGACTCACCAAAACGACGACCACCGTCTGGGAAAGCCAAGAGGCATATGACAGCTTCCAGGCCGC
>NZ_JZIM01000084.1:0-1493 GCF_000963215.1 Xanthomonas sp. MUS 060 | reverse complement strand
GGGTGCGAGGCCACCTGCCAGGATCACGTTGCGGATCTCTTCGCTGACCTGATAGAACCAGTAATCCCCAGGTGTCGTGGCCGGTGTATTGGTAGTTGGATTGCCGTCAGTTGGATAACCGATTGACGGATTGCCGGGTATAACGGGGGGAGTTTGGGCGGCATTGGCCTCCCAGACGCGGTTGTCCATGTGATCTCCTACGTGTAGCTGAAGAGCAGCGTGGTGTGGGCAGGCTTGAGCCGCCGCATCACGCACTCGAGCAATGTGTTGCGCCATGTCGCCAGCGGATCGCATACGCGGCCATTGACCGTGAGCGTGCTGCGCGTGTCCCCGAGCCGTGCATGAATCGTCCAGGTGTAGACCCAGCGGCTATTGGTCAGGGGGTTGTTGACCGGCGAGATGACGGTGTCGATGGCCTGCCAGCCCTCGGTGATCGTGATGGTGGAACCCAATGTGCGGGCCACGCCCACGAAGTAGGCGCGCGATTGGCCACCGATCTGGGTGAGTCGGGAGACCAGGGCGGCCCGTCGCTGTGCAAGCGTTTGTTGACCGCTGAGCGCGGTGACGCACAGATCTGGCAAGCCAGCGACCCGCTCCCAATCGGGAAACAATGCATCGGTGGTGCGTGGATCGGCCTCTTCGATGAGTTGCCAACTGCTGGCATCGCACCGTGCCAGTTCCTGTGCTAGGCCCGTCAGTAGTTGGGTGAGGATTGCCGTCAGTTGGATAACCGATTGACGGATTGCCGGGTATAACGGGGGGAGTTTGGGCGGCATTGGCCTCCCAGACGCGGTTGTCCATGTGATCTCCTACGTGTAGCTGAAGAGCAGCGTGGTGTGGGCAGGCTTGAGCCGCCGCATCACGCACTCGAGCAATGTGTTGCGCCATGTCGCCAGCGGATCGCATACGCGGCCATTGACCGTGAGCGTGCTGCGCGTGTCCCCGAGCCGTGCATGAATCGTCCAGGTGTAGACCCAGCGGCTATTGGTCAGGGGGTTGTTGACCGGCGAGATGACGGTGTCGATGGCCTGCCAGCCCTCGGTGATCGTGATGGTGGAACCCAATGTGCGGGCCACGCCCACGAAGTAGGCGCGCGATTGGCCACCGATCTGGGTGAGTCGGGAGACCAGGGCGGCCCGTCGCTGTGCAAGCGTTTGTTGACCGCTGAGCGCGGTGACGCACAGATCTGGCAAGCCAGCGACCCGCTCCCAATCGGGAAACAATGCATCGGTGGTGCGTGGATCGGCCTCTTCGATGAGTTGCCAACTGCTGGCATCGCACCGTGCCAGTTCCTGTGCTAGGCCCGTCAGTAGTTGGGTGATTGCTGCCTCGGGGTCATCGGTCCAGGCTGGCCCATAGGGCAGGAGTTTTTGCAGCGATGCCAGGTAGTCGGCGGTGGTCAGTGGCTGGTTGATCTGTTGCATCACTGCCATGCCACCTTGCCCATGACCGGGATCTGGCCGCTGGGCAATACGACGTTGGTGGTCGGCGTG
>NZ_JZIM01000083.1:0-1495 GCF_000963215.1 Xanthomonas sp. MUS 060 | reverse complement strand
CCAGCACGACCAGGCGCTTGAGCACCAGGCACAGCTTATGGAGCTGCGTCGCCAGGGATTCCAGTTGCACCAGCAAATGAGCGAGCTGCAGGCACAGGCGGATCAGTTGCCGGACATCGTCGCTGGCCGGAACAACGAGACGCAGCGAGAGCTGTCCGATGTCGCCCAACTGATCGCGAAGAACGCTGCGCAGCATGCGGGGCTTTTGAAATCTCCGGTGGACGGCATCGTGACCAGTGCTCCTATCTATGCAGGCCAGTCCGTGGTGGCCGATCAGCCGATGGTGGCCGTGCTGCCTGCTGCATCGACATTGCAGGCGGAGCTATGGATACCGACGCAGGCCGTCGGCTTCATCCGGGCAGGAGAGCAGGTCGTCATCCGCTACCGTGCCTATCCCTACCAGAAGTTCGGCCAATACTTAGGTCGTGTGCAACAGGTGTCGCGCAGTTCGTTGTCGCCGTCCGAGGTCAATAAGGCAACGGGCAAGGATATCAAGGAGGCGAGCTACAGGGTGCTGGTCCGTCTGGAGAACCAGTACGTGCAGGTCTACGGAAGACCCGAGACCTTGCGGCCTGGCATGACGCTCGACGCGGACATCTTGCTCGACCGCCGCCGGCTGTTCGAGTGGCTCTTCGACCCACTTTACAGCATCAAGCTGCGCTCGACCGAGGATCGCGAGCATGGCTGAAGAAGCATGGAGCCACACGCCATGGAACTGGATGGACTGGAGCGCAGCAAGTCGCCTTCCCATGGTGATGCAGACGGAATGGATACCGACGCAGGCCGTCGGCTTCATCCGGGCAGGAGAGCAGGTCGTCATCCGCTACCGTGCCTATCCCTACCAGAAGTTCGGCCAATACTTAGGTCGTGTGCAACAGGTGTCGCGCAGTTCGTTGTCGCCGTCCGAGGTCAATAAGGCAACGGGCAAGGATATCAAGGAGGCGAGCTACAGGGTGCTGGTCCGTCTGGAGAACCAGTACGTGCAGGTCTACGGAAGACCCGAGACCTTGCGGCCTGGCATGACGCTCGACGCGGACATCTTGCTCGACCGCCGCCGGCTGTTCGAGTGGCTCTTCGACCCACTTTACAGCATCAAGCTGCGCTCGACCGAGGATCGCGAGCATGGCTGAAGAAGCATGGAGCCACACGCCATGGAACTGGATGGACTGGAGCGCAGCAAGTCGCCTTCCCATGGTGATGCAGACGGAAGCCGGCCGCAGAGTGCGCGCTGGCGTGTCTGACGATGATCGCGGGCTACCACGGCCATCATGCCGATCTTGCCAGCATGCGGCGGCGCTTCAGTACCCAGAGTGCGCGCTGGCGTGTCTGACGATGATCGCGGGCTACCACGGCCATCATGCCGATCTTGCCAGCATGCGGCGGCGCTTCAGTACCTCGGCGTAGGGCGCGACGCTGTCCCGCGTGATTCATATCGCCCATTCGCTGGGCTTGGCGACGCGGGCGCTGCGTGCGGACATGCAGTATCTGCGTGATG
>NZ_JZIM01000082.1:0-1538 GCF_000963215.1 Xanthomonas sp. MUS 060 | reverse complement strand
GCCGCGCTGTAAACCGGATGGTGCGAACCACCACAATGGATTGAATAAAGGATCGTCACTATGGGAATGAAGGCCCGCCTCGCAACCGCCCTGGCCTTGCTCCTGCTCGCCGCATTCGCTGGCCTGTACCTGTCCGGTTACGTCACCATCCTGCTGCTCAAGCTCAACATCCCGCTCGCGTGGAACACCTATCTCCAGTACGTCCGCGCTCTGGACCTGCCGCAGGTCCAACCGTATGACCGCCCTGGCCTTGCTCCTGCTCGCCGCATTCGCTGGCCTGTACCTGTCCGGTTACGTCACCATCCTGCTGCTCAAGCTCAACATCCCGCTCGCGTGGAACACCTATCTCCAGTACGTCCGCGCTCTGGACCTGCCGCAGGTCCAACCGTATGCGACGAAAATCAAACTCGGCGGCATGCTGGGCTTCGGCCTGACCTTCATCGTGTGGCTGCCGTTGACCGCCATGCTGCTGCGATTGAACCGCCGGGATGAATCCCTGCATGGCGATGCCGGTTTCGCCAGCCTGCACGACATGAAGCGCGCCGGGCTGTTGGAGAAAAAACCCGAAAGCGTCATCGTTGGCAAGTACCGTGGACACCATCTCTATATCAACGGCGCACTCCACGTGATCGTGGTAGCGCCGACCCGCAGCGGCAAAACCACCTGCATCGCCATTCCGGTACTGCTGACCTACGATCACTCGATGTGCGTGCTCGACATCAAAGGCGAATTGTTCAAGGAAACCAGCGGCTGGCGCGCCTCGCAGGGACAGCGCATTTACAAGTTCGCCCCCTATGCCACCGATGGCAAAACCCACCGATTCAATCCGCTGTCCTTTGTCAGGCCGAACCAGTACATCGCCGACCTGCAAACCATCGCCGCCATCCTCTACCTCGACGACGCCGGAAAGGACCCGTTCTGGGCGACCCAAGCCCGCGCCATCTTCGTCGCCTTCGCCTCCTTCATGTTCGAAAAATGGGAGGACATGGAACGCAAAGGTCTCTCAGGCATCAACGCACAGGGCAAGCCCGACGCCCAAGCTCCTCTCGATTCCAACGTAGACCCTAGATTTCCAAGCTTCGAACGCATCCTGCGGCTCTCCTCCGGTGCGGGGAGCCAGAGCATCAAGGAAATCGTCGGAACCTGGCTGTCGGAGTCAGGTCAGCAGGAATTCTCCTTCATCAGCGAGCAGACCCGCACCACCCTGCGCAACCTGGTTGGTTGGAATGGCCGAGCAGACCTTCTCCAGCGTCGTCGCCACCATGCAGGCACCGTTGCAGCAGTTCCTCAATCCGACCCTGGCGGCGGCCACCAACGCCACCGACTTCGACGTCACCGCCATCCGCAAGCGGAAGACCACCATTTACACGGTCATTCCCGCGCAGAAACTCGATGAGAGCGGCAAGTTGTTGAACATCTTCTTCAGCACCGTGATCGGCAGCAATTTGGACAAACAACTGGGCGATGAGCCGTCACTCAAGTACCAGATGTTGATGCTGATGGACGAATTCACCGCGATGGGGCGCGTGGACGTGTGG
>NZ_JZIM01000081.1:0-1557 GCF_000963215.1 Xanthomonas sp. MUS 060 | reverse complement strand
AATCCGCTGCGGGCGATGCGCATGGGCGATCACAGCGGTACACACTTCACTGGCCCGCAGAGCGTGCTGTCCCCGGAGAGGCTGGCGCAGCTCCAAACCAACTACGCGCACAACAAGGCCGCCTTTGACCATGTTCGCCAGGACATACATCAGAACCGCGAGCTACTGAACATGGCCCTGAATCCTGGCGCGACTACCGCCATGGCGGCGAAGGCGGAAGCACTGGCGCTGCAGGTGCGTGCCGAACATGCCTACGCGGCCAGTGGTCCCACTGTCGAACGCGTCATCAATCTGGCCGAACATGCTGCCGGCCAAGCTTATGAAACCGTCACCCATCCAGGGCAGTGGTTCGGTCAGAGCGCGCCAGCCGCGCGTGCTGTCCCCGGAGAGGCTGGCGCAGCTCCAAACCAACTACGCGCACAACAAGGCCGCCTTTGACCATGTTCGCCAGGACATACATCAGAACCGCGAGCTACTGAACATGGCCCTGAATCCTGGCGCGACTACCGCCATGGCGGCGAAGGCGGAAGCACTGGCGCTGCAGGTGCGTGCCGAACATGCCTACGCGGCCAGTGGTCCCACTGTCGAACGCGTCATCAATCTGGCCGAACATGCTGCCGGCCAAGCTTATGAAACCGTCACCCATCCAGGGCAGTGGTTCGGTCAGAGCGCGCCAGCCGCATCTACGCCACATCCATCCCGCCGTGGACAGGCAACAGGCGCAGCAACACCAAGCGCCGCATTTGGTGCAGTCCCCCACGCATGTACATGCACCACTTCCACAGCACAGCATTGCTGCCCCGGCGCCGTGGACAGGCAACAGGCGCAGCAACACCAAGCGCCGCATTTGGTGCAGTCCCCCACGCATGTACATGCACCACTTCCACAGCACAGCATTGCTGCCCCGGAAAAATCGGTTAGCGTGGACACGCAGGAACAGGCACGCATCGCACAATTGCAGCAGCAGGAACAACAAGCGCAAGCAGCGCGCGAGCAGCAACACCGCCCCTTGAGTCCCATGGGACCACTGGTCGGGCGTGTGCCAGTGAATAATGATCGCCGGCCATGGCCTTGCCGACTCCATGGGCAGGTCATGCAGCGGTGGCATCGGCCCTTTGTCGTAAGATCGCAGGCGCAGTGGGGAAGCTTGCTCAAAATCAAACGGAGAGGTCACGCGCGATGAGCCAGGACACCGACGATCACGACGATCACAGCGACAACCCCTATCGCCCGCGCAAACTCAACGTGCGCGATCGGCTGCACGATCTACAGCTCCTGCGCGATATGGCGATCATCAATGCGCGGGTGCGCGCCGAGCTGGGGCCACTGCCACCTGGCGGATTGCCGGTGCAACCCAAGCGCAAACCCGCGCCACTGCCGTACCCGCCTGCCGCCGCATCCGCGATCCATTCCCCCGAGGACGAACGAACCGATGAAACTGCACCGATGAAACTGCACCACATGCCGCTGGCCCTGACCGCTGCGGGCTGCTCCAAAGGCATCGATGTCGGCAATGACGGCCGGCGCTACCGGTCACCTGCTACCGGTCACCTCAAT
>NZ_JZIM01000080.1:0-1656 GCF_000963215.1 Xanthomonas sp. MUS 060 | reverse complement strand
GACCTATCCCGATGCACAACTGTGTGCCGGCGGACGGGCGCACCAGGTACTGATGGCGGTCCAGTCTCCCAACGTCGTCGTGCTAGGCGGATTTTTGGACCAAGTCGATTGCCGCGATCTGATCGATCTGGCCGGACCACGAATGAAACGGTCCTCCGTCGTGCATCACGCGCAGGGGACGCGCATCGATGAGACACGCACGTACCAGTTCCGGTTGCCATTTTTCGCGCGCAGAAGTGGCGCTTGTGGCCAACATCGAGCAGCGCATCGCCGAACTCACCGGCATCCCAGTGGAAAACGGCGAAGGTCTGCAGGTGCTGCACTACCTGCCGGGACAGCACTACATCCCGCATTGGGACTACTTTCCACCGGAGAGTCCAAGCTCGGCCAACATCGTCCGACCGGAATTGGGCGGGCAACGCATCGCCACGTACATCCCGCATTGGGACTACTTTCCACCGGAGAGTCCAAGCTCGGCCAACATCGTCCGACCGGAATTGGGCGGGCAACGCATCGCCACGTTCATCGCCTATCTGAACACCGTTCCCCTCGGCGGGGAGACGGAGTTCCCCCGTGCAGGTATCAAGGTGGCAGCCGTCCAGGGCAATGCCTGCTTTTTCTCTTACCGCACGGCAGACGACCAGCCCGATCCTCTGACGCTACACGGCGGCAATGCGGTCATCGACGGCGAGAAGTGGATCGCCGTCAAGTGGCTACGCGAGGGGCGCTACCCACGATAGGGCTGACCGCCCACTAACACTGGCCTTTGCAACTAAGGCCGCATTTCACGTTTCAACCAGAGGAATCAAACATGAATGATGTCTGTGAATGCGGCCGTCCTATTGAACAGCTGCATAGCCTAAAAACCAACGACACGCCATGCCTGCGGCGTGCTGTCGGAAAGCGACCGACAGGCATTGGCGGACGCGCTGTGCGAGGCATTCGAAAAATCCGCGCCTTTGCTGTCTCAAGCACTGTCCGACGCACTACAGGCTCAGTTCGAACGCGTGATAGGACGCGGCGTGGTGGGCTGGACAAAACGCATCCTGATCGCCGGCCGGCCTGCTCGCGCTGGCCGGCTATACCTTTACCAAGAGCGGAAGCTTCAAATGAACATCGTAATCACCCGCCTGCTCGCGCTGGCCGGCTATACCTTTACCAAGAGCGGAAGCTTCAAATGAACATCGTAATCACCCGAAAACACTCCACACCCAATGGCACGCCCGGCGAGTTGATCGCCACCAACGATGCTGGCCATGCATTTACCTGCGACACCCTGGAACTGCCATGGCAAGACAACGCGCCAGGCGTATCCTGCATCATGAACGACCACTACAGCGCCACGATCTGGCACTCCGATCACCTCGACTGCGACCATGGCAAGACAACGCGCCAGGCGTATCCTGCATCATGAACGACCACTACAGCGCCACGATCTGGCACTCCGATCACCTCGACTGCGACGTGCTGCGCCTGGAGGACAAGCACGGACGGAAGAACTGCCTGATCCACTGCGGAAATTTTGCCGGCAATGTAGCTCAAGGCATGGAAACCCAGGTACATGGATGCACGCTGGTCGGTAGCCGCTACGGAGCGCTGGTCAACGACGACGGGGGCGCTCAACTTGCGATCCTCGACAGCCGCGTGACGCTAACC
>NZ_JZIM01000079.1:0-1798 GCF_000963215.1 Xanthomonas sp. MUS 060 | reverse complement strand
TCCCGTTCGAGCAGGTGGTCGAACTGATTCAACCGCCACGCAGCCTGGCGCATGCGCCGCTGTTCCAGGTGATGTTTGCCTGGCAGAACACGCCGCAGTTCGAGCAGGTGGTCGAACTGATTCAACCGCCACGCAGCCTGGCGCATGCGCCGCTGTTCCAGGTGATGTTTGCCTGGCAGAACACGCCGCAGGGTGGGCATTTTAGATCTCGGTGAAGTCCAGGCCAGTGAACTTGGCATCGCACAGACGAGTGCGCAGTTCGACCTGTCGTTGTCGTTAGCAGAGGGCGAGCAGGGAATTGTCGGTAGTCTGACTTATGCCACGTCGTTGTTCGAGCATGCGACATTGCAGCGGTGGATGGGGCATTGGCGGCATCTGTTGCCAGTGAACTTGGCATCGCACAGACGAGTGCGCAGTTCGACCTGTCGTTGTCGTTAGCAGAGGGCGAGCAGGGAATTGTCGGTAGTCTGACTTATGCCACGTCGTTGTTCGAGCATGCGACATTGCAGCGGTGGATGGGGCATTGGCGGCATCTGTTGGAAGGAAGCGATGGTGGCCGACGGCGCTGAAGATCTTGCGGTGGACCGTCTGCCGTTGCTGGACAAGGTCGAACGGCATCAGCTCTTGATGGAGTGGAATGCAACAGCGGCAGATTATCCACGCGATGCCGGTGTACACGAGTTGTTCGAGGCACAGGTGGCGCGTGAGCCCTCGGCAATCGCCATTGCGCATGGCGAGTTGGCGCTGACATATGACGAGTTGAATACACGTGCCAATCAGTTGGCCCATTACCTGCGGAAGTTGGGTGTGCGCCCGGATGATCGTGTGGCGATCTGCATGCAGCGCAGTATCGAAATGGTGGTGGCGCTGCTGGCGGTACTCAAGGCAGGAGCGGCGTATGTTCCGCTGGATCCGGCCTATCCACCTGAGCGGCTGGCCTACATCCTCGCCGATTGCGGTGCCGTGATGGTGTTGGCTGTGACAGATGCCATCCTGCCAGCGCCGCTTGAGCTCTTGCGGGTCAACGTCGACGATACCGCGGTGAATGCGGCGCAATCTGACAGTCCAGGATTGCGCTCGCATGGCGGTAAGAGTGCTTATGTCATGTACGGAAGTTGGGTGTGCGCCCGGATGATCGTGTGGCGATCTGCATGCAGCGCAGTATCGAAATGGTGGTGGCGCTGCTGGCGGTACTCAAGGCAGGAGCGGCGTATGTTCCGCTGGATCCGGCCTATCCACCTGAGCGGCTGGCCTACATCCTCGCCGATTGCGGTGCCGTGATGGTGTTGGCTGTGACAGATGCCATCCTGCCAGCGCCGCTTGAGCTCTTGCGGGTCAACGTCGACGATACCGCGGTGAATGCGGCGCAATCTGACAGTCCAGGATTGCGCTCGCATGGCGGTAAGAGTGCTTATGTCATGTACACCTCCGGTTCGACAGGACTGCCGAAGGGAGTCGAAATCCCGCATCGGGGAATCAATCGCCTGGTGTTGATTGAACAATGGGTATCTTCCCTTCATGCCGAGCGACTGTGTTGCTTTGGCCGCCAACCCGAGTTTTGATGCGATCACATTCGAAATCTGGGGTGCGTTGCTCAAACAATGGGTATCTTCCCTTCATGCCGAGCGACTGTGTTGCTTTGGCCGCCAACCCGAGTTTTGATGCGATCACATTCGAAATCTGGGGTGCGTTGCTCAATGGCGCGCGCCTGATCGTCATCGAATCCGATGTTCTGATGAACCCGGCACGCTTGGCAGAGACAGTCGAGTGTGAAGGGATCAATATATTATGGATGTCG
>NZ_JZIM01000078.1:0-2111 GCF_000963215.1 Xanthomonas sp. MUS 060 | reverse complement strand
GAGCTGATCGCACAGGTCTGCAACGTTGTTCATCACCGCCCGCCACGGCTGCAGGTCGTCGCGGGCACTTTGCATTGGAGCCAAATATGTACGCCATTCCCAAACCGGGCCGCTCTGTGCCCATCCCAGGCACACGTACCCTACTGCCGGCAACAGGCCAGAACATCGGTCCGGCGACCCAATACTGGCAGCGCCGACTGCACGAGGGCGACATCACGCTGAGCGAAACACCGCCAACGCTCGCGTCAGCAGGCGATGCAGCAACGAGCACCACTGCAACGACCACGACTGCGCCCACATCGGCCGCTCCCTCACCCACTGCGGCATCGACCAACACTCCACTACCACCTGCCCCCGCTGATGCGGCCAGTGCTTCTCAGAGGACGACATGAGCGGCATCTCTTTCGAACACATCCCCTCCAACCAGCGGGTGCCGCTGTTCTATGCGGAGATGGACAACAGTCAGGCCAACCTGGGCGGGCAAGCACTCAATACGCTTCTGATCGGTCAGATGTTGTACTCGGGAACGGCGACACCGAACAAAGCCGTCCTGGTCACCGATCCGAAATCGGCCAAGGTCTTGTTCGGCCAGGGTTCGATGCTGGCGCGCATGGTGGCCTTTTATCGTTTGCAGGATGCCGGTTCGTGCAACCTGTGGTGCATCGGGGTGCAAGACGACCCGGCATCCACCCCGGCCATGGGCACCATCGTCATCAACGGCCAGGCCACTGCATCAGGCACCATCGCCCTGTACATCGCCGGTCAGCGCGTCAGTGTCGGCGTCCAGATGGGAGATAGAACCAGAGACATTGCCACCACCATGGTCAGCAGCATCAATGCCGTGGCAGACCTGCCGTTGACCGCCTGGATCGGCGAGAACACCGATGCTATACACCCGATGCCAGCCATTGTCGAAGGCTCGGCCGTGGTCATGCTTGGCAGCAAGTGGAGCGGACAAAGCGCAAACGACATCACCATCCTCGACTCCTTCCTGGGCTGGAGTGCCGGCGAAATCTTACCGGCGGGGGTGAGCCTGGCCTATTCCGGTCCGACACTGTCAGGTGGATTAACCGATCCGTCGATGGTAACATCGGTCCGGCGACCCAATACTGGCAGCGCCGACTGCACGAGGGCGACATCACGCTGAGCGAAACACCGCCAACGCTCGCGTCAGCAGGCGATGCAGCAACGAGCACCACTGCAACGACCACGACTGCGCCCACATCGGCCGCTCCCTCACCCACTGCGGCATCGACCAACACTCCACTACCACCTGCCCCCGCTGATGCGGCCAGTGCTTCTCAGAGGACGACATGAGCGGCATCTCTTTCGAACACATCCCCTCCAACCAGCGGGTGCCGCTGTTCTATGCGGAGATGGACAACAGTCAGGCCAACCTGGGCGGGCAAGCACTCAATACGCTTCTGATCGGTCAGATGTTGTACTCGGGAACGGCGACACCGAACAAAGCCGTCCTGGTCACCGATCCGAAATCGGCCAAGGTCTTGTTCGGCCAGGGTTCGATGCTGGCGCGCATGGTGGCCTTTTATCGTTTGCAGGATGCCGGTTCGTGCAACCTGTGGTGCATCGGGGTGCAAGACGACCCGGCATCCACCCCGGCCATGGGCACCATCGTCATCAACGGCCAGGCCACTGCATCAGGCACCATCGCCCTGTACATCGCCGGTCAGCGCGTCAGTGTCGGCGTCCAGATGGGAGATAGAACCAGAGACATTGCCACCACCATGGTCAGCAGCATCAATGCCGTGGCAGACCTGCCGTTGACCGCCTGGATCGGCGAGAACACCGATGCTATACACCCGATGCCAGCCATTGTCGAAGGCTCGGCCGTGGTCATGCTTGGCAGCAAGTGGAGCGGACAAAGCGCAAACGACATCACCATCCTCGACTCCTTCCTGGGCTGGAGTGCCGGCGAAATCTTACCGGCGGGGGTGAGCCTGGCCTATTCCGGTCCGACACTGTCAGGTGGATTAACCGATCCGTCGATGGTCACCACCGCCATCCCCGGCATGGGTGATGACACCTACGACTTCATCATCCATCCCTATGCCCATGCGCTGGCGCTGAATGACTTGCAAATTGAGCTAAAC
>NZ_JZIM01000077.1:0-2236 GCF_000963215.1 Xanthomonas sp. MUS 060 | reverse complement strand
GTCAAGATCCGTGGTTTCCGCATCGAGTTGGGCGAGATCGAGGCGCGCTTGAGCGCGCATGCGGAGGTGCGCGAGTGCGTGGTCGTCGCGCTTGAGTCCGCAGGGACAGAGAAAGATCCGTGGTTTCCGCATCGAGTTGGGCGAGATCGAGGCGCGCTTGAGCGCGCATGCGGAGGTGCGCGAGTGCGTGGTCGTCGCGCTTGAGTCCGCAGGGACAGAGAAGCGGGCGGCTGGTGGCGTATTGGGTCGGTCACGAAGCTGTTGATGCTGCCGCATTGCGCAGTTGGCTATCGGATGGACTGCCCGATTACATGGTGCCAGCGGCCTATGTGCAGTTGGATCGTTTGCCGCTGACCCCCAACGGCAAGCTGGATCGCAAGGCATTGCCCGCACCGGATGCGGCGGCCTATGCGGCGTTGACGTACGAAGCGCCACAGGGCGAGATCGAACACACCATTGCCGCGATCTGGCGCGAATTACTCGGTCTGGAGACCATCGGACGGCATGACAATTTCTTCGCCCTGGGCGGGCATTCGTTGCTGGGCGTGCGCCTGATGTCGCGCATTCGCAGCGCATTGGGGGTGGAACTGCCGCTGGCGACCTTGTTCGCCCAACCGCGCCTGGCCGAGTTGGCTCACGCCCTGGCAAGCGCTACCGCCAGTACGTTGCCGCCCATCGTTCCAGCCGATCGACCATCGGACGGCATGACAATTTCTTCGCCCTGGGCGGGCATTCGTTGCTGGGCGTGCGCCTGATGTCGCGCATTCGCAGCGCATTGGGGGTGGAACTGCCGCTGGCGACCTTGTTCGCCCAACCGCGCCTGGCCGAGTTGGCTCACGCCCTGGCAAGCGCTACCGCCAGTACGTTGCCGCCCATCGTTCCAGCCGATCGAGATGCACCCCTGCCATTGTCCTTCGCGCAACAACGGCTATGGTTCCTGGCGCAATTCGACGAACGCGCCGCGCAGGCGTACACCCTCTCTGGCGTGGGTGATGGACTTGCACGGTGCGCTGGACCTGCCCGCGTTGCAACAGGCGTTGGACCACATCGTCGCCCGCCACGAGGTACTGCGCACCTGCTTCCTCGCCAACGACGACGGTGCTACCCAGGTGATCGCGCCGGCGCGTTGGACCACATCGTCGCCCGCCACGAGGTACTGCGCACCTGCTTCCTCGCCAACGACGACGGTGCTACCCAGGTGATCGCGCCGGCCAACCAACGTCGGCTTCGCGCTGACCCGCATCGATCTGCGTCACACGCCAGATGCCGCGGTTGCCGCACAGCATCACGCCGAACAGGCAACCCGCACGCCCTTCGAGCTGAGCCGTGGTCCGTTGATCCGTGGCTGCCTGCTGCAGCTGGCCGAGCAGCAGCACCGCCTGCTGCAGCATCACGCCGAACAGGCAACCCGCACGCCCTTCGAGCTGAGCCGTGGTCCGTTGATCCGTGGCTGCCTGCTGCAGCTGGCCGAGCAGCAGCACCGCCTGCTGATCAATCAGCATGCACCACAGCATCTCCGATGGCTGGTCCATTGGGATCTTGATTCGCGAACTTGGCGCGTTGTACGCCGCCTTCGTGCAAGGCCAGCCCAATCCGCTGCCGCCCCTGCCGATCCAGTACGCCGACTACAGCCTGTGGCAACGCCGCGTGCTCGACGGACCGCTGCTGCAACGCCAGCTCGCCTTCTGGCGCGAGCACCTGCACGGCGCACCCGCGCTGCTGGAACTGCCGACCGACCACCCGCGTCCGGCATTGCAGGATTATCGCGGTGACAGTGTCGAGTGCGTCATCGATGCGGACCTCACCGCCGCCCTGCGCGCGGTGAGCCAGCGTCACGGCACCACCGTGTTCATGACCGTGTTGGCCGGCTGGGCGGTGCTGTTGTCGCGGCTGTCCGGTCAAGACCAGGTTGTGATCGGTGCGCCCGTGGCCAACCGCACGTCCGGCATTGCAGGATTATCGCGGTGACAGTGTCGAGTGCGTCATCGATGCGGACCTCACCGCCGCCCTGCGCGCGGTGAGCCAGCGTCACGGCACCACCGTGTTCATGACCGTGTTGGCCGGCTGGGCGGTGCTGTTGTCGCGGCTGTCCGGTCAAGACCAGGTTGTGATCGGTGCGCCCGTGGCCAACCGCACGCGTAGCGAACTCGAAGCGTTGATCGGCTTCTTCGTCAATGCCCAGGCGCTGCGCATCGACCTGCGTGGTACACCGAGCGTCGCCGACCTGCTGGCGCAG
>NZ_JZIM01000076.1:0-2250 GCF_000963215.1 Xanthomonas sp. MUS 060 | reverse complement strand
GCGAGCGGCCGGTTGCGGCGGTAGCGCTGGAGAAGGGTTGGCAGGAGTTCTAAGCCACGTCCTTGTGGAACGATGGCGCTGCTGCGCGGCGCCATCGGACATGGTTGTATCGGGTATTACATGTTCTGGGCCAGAGGCGTTGAGCCTAGGACACGCCAAGATCAAGTCATGGCTGACCATGACGGCCGCGTTACTACATTCACTGCACGTCGGCCTACAGTTCCTGGCTCAACCAGGTCGAGCGCTGGTTTGCTCTGATCACCCTGCAGACGATCCGGCGTGGATCCTTCGACCCGGCGGCTGATCTGAAATGCAAGATCAATGCGGCCGGTTGCGGCGGTAGCGCTGGAGAAGGGTTGGCAGGAGTTCTAAGCCACGTCCTTGTGGAACGATGGCGCTGCTGCGCGGCGCCATCGGACATGGTTGTATCGGGTATTACATGTTCTGGGCCAGAGGCGTTGAGCCTAGGACACGCCAAGATCAAGTCATGGCTGACCATGACGGCCGCGTTACTACATTCACTGCACGTCGGCCTACAGTTCCTGGCTCAACCAGGTCGAGCGCTGGTTTGCTCTGATCACCCTGCAGACGATCCGGCGTGGATCCTTCGACCCGGCGGCTGATCTGAAATGCAAGATCAATGCGTTCGTCGAGCACTACAACCAACACCCTCGACCGTTCAATGGACTGCCACCGCTGACTCGATCCTCGCCAAGGTCGAACGACGCTGCAAAGTTTTCAACGCAGCGGAGCACGAGTGCCTACTGCATTCACATCGTTCGCTTCGCCAGAGATTTTATCGTGCACGATGCACGTTCGTCGAGCACTACAACCAACACCCTCGACCGTTCAATGGACTGCCACCGCTGACTCGATCCTCGCCAAGGTCGAACGACGCTGCAAAGTTTTCAACGCAGCGGAGCACGAGTGCCTACTGCATTCACATCGTTCGCTTCGCCAGAGATTTTATCGTGCACGATGCAGTGCGGTCCGGTCAGTGTGTGCTTGGCACTGCGGCAATATTTTGCAACTTGGCTCGCACGCGAATTTCATGCAGATCAATCGATTCGGGTCGGATTCTTGGATTTCATAAATTCTGCATTTATTTACATGAATTAATTTGAGGGTCGACGCCCATGCCTATTAAGTTTTCCTGATAGTCGCCGTTATACCGCCCAAGCACTGCGTTGAAGGGGCTGTAGTTGCTGAATCTAAGAATTTTTAGGTTCATTACGCTTGCTTGCCCATATCGATGTAGCTCACTACAGCGCTGGAGTGTCATGTGCCTGCCGGGCGTTGCATTTTGTTTCTCTCCTTATCACGGAGTCGTTCCTCATGATCGCTTTTCTTCAGCGCTACAACGTCGGTGCTCGACTCTCCACGGCGTTCGGCTTGCTTATCCTGCTTTCCTGCTCGCTCGTCGTTGCTGGGCTTGTCACCCTCGTTCAGGCGCGCGGACGGTTGGATGGGATTGTCAATTACAACATTGCCGCAATACGCGCATCCAACGACATGCTCGACTCGAGTTCGGCCGTCGCCATCAATCTGCGCAACATCGTGTTGCCGACCTCTCAGGAGGACAACATCCGTTTCTCCAAGGTGATCGCTCAGCAGCGCGGGCGCTATCTCGCAGCGCGCAAGCGGTTGGATGAGATTCCAAGTGACGCGCAAAGCCTTGCCACGTTGGATGAGGTCGACCGCATGCGGGCGAGTTCAGTCGAGATCAATAACCGCGTCATCGACCTTGGTATGCATGACAAGGCACAAGAGGCGCTGGATTTGATGATGAGCAAGTCCGTTCCGGTGGTGCAGAAGTGGCAAGATGCCATTGCTGTCTATGCGGATTTGCAGGCCAAACGCAGTAGCGATGCCTATGCCGAGGCGAGAGCGGCGATGGGGCGTGGGCGCAATTTGCTCATTGCCGGTGGCGTTCTCGTGGTCCTGGTCAGCAGTTTATTGGCCTGGTTGATCACGCGCAGTCTGACCATGCCGCTGAATCGTGCGACCCGCGCTGCCGAGGCGATTGCGGCGGGCAATCTGGATAACGACGTGCGCACCGACGCCAAGGACGAGACCGGCCGGCTGTTGATCGCGATGGATGGGATGCAGCGGCAGTTGCGCAGCCTGATCGGCGCACAGTTGGAGATGGCCAAGCGCCACGATGCCGGTGAGGTCAGTCATCGTATCGATGCGCAGACGTTCCCCGGCGATTATGGGCGGATGGCGGCGGAAACCAATGCACTGGTGTCC
>NZ_JZIM01000075.1:0-2362 GCF_000963215.1 Xanthomonas sp. MUS 060 | reverse complement strand
ACTGGCGATCTGGGGCGTTGGCGTGCCGATGGCATGCTGGAGTTTGTGGGACGTAACGATCATCAGGTCGGTCAAGATCCGTGGTTTCCGCATCGAGTTGGGCGAGATCGAGGCCCGGTTGAGCGCGCATGCGGATGTGCGCGAGAGTGTGGTGGTGGCGCTGGAAGATGCCACGGGCAGCGACAAGCGATTGGTGGCGTATTGGGTTGCGACGCAGGATGCGACGCACGAGTCCCTTGGCGTGGAAAGTTTGCGTAGTTGGCTGTCGGACACGTTGCCGGATTACATGGTACCGGCGGCTTATGTGCAGTTGGATCGCCTAGCGACAAGCGATTGGTGGCGTATTGGGTTGCGACGCAGGATGCGACGCACGAGTCCCTTGGCGTGGAAAGTTTGCGTAGTTGGCTGTCGGACACGTTGCCGGATTACATGGTACCGGCGGCTTATGTGCAGTTGGATCGCCTACCAACCACTGACCCCGAACGGGGCAAGCAAGCTGGATCGCAACTGGATCGCAAGGCAGGCATTACCCGCGCCGGATGCTACAGCCTATGCCGCGCCTGCGTATGAAGCACCGCAGGGTGAGGTCGAACACACCATTGCCGCGATCTGGCGTGAGCTGCTGGGTCTGGAGAGCATCGGGCGGCACGACAACTTCTTCGCGCTTGGTGGGCATTCGTTGTTGGCGGTACGGGTCGCTTACCCGCGCCGGATGCTACAGCCTATGCCGCGCCTGCGTATGAAGCACCGCAGGGTGAGGTCGAACACACCATTGCCGCGATCTGGCGTGAGCTGCTGGGTCTGGAGAGCATCGGGCGGCACGACAACTTCTTCGCGCTTGGTGGGCATTCGTTGTTGGCGGTACGGGTCGCTTCGCGCCTGCGTCAGGAATTGGGTGTCGAGATCGGCGTGGCGGAGCTGTTTGCCAATGCAACGCTGAAGGACCTTGCCGCGTGCGTGGCCTCTTCGTCCAGTGCGATCTTGCCACCGATCCTGCCATTGCAGCTGGATGCGCCGCGCGTGCTGTCCTTTGCACAACAGCGGCTCTGGTTCCTATCGCAGTTCGAGGGTGTCAGTGAGGCGTATCACATCAGCGGTGGCCTGCGTTTACGCGGGGCGCTGGATGCGCACGCACTGCAGCGTGCGTTGGATCGCATCGTGGCTCGACATGCGTCGCTGCGCACGACCTTTGCCCTTGTCGATGGGCAGGCGTTGCAGCACATCGCTGACGAGGACAGCGGTTTCCATCTGATCGATCACGATCTGCGTGAGGTGCCCGATCGCGAGGTTGTGCTGGAGCAGCTATTGGCGGATGAGGTGCAGACACCGTTCGCGCTGGAACAAGACCCGTTGATCCGTGGTCGACTGGTTCGGCTTGCCGATGACGAGTCCGTTCTCTTCGTCACGATTGCGTCAGGAATTGGGTGTCGAGATCGGCGTGGCGGAGCTGTTTGCCAATGCAACGCTGAAGGACCTTGCCGCGTGCGTGGCCTCTTCGTCCAGTGCGATCTTGCCACCGATCCTGCCATTGCAGCTGGATGCGCCGCGCGTGCTGTCCTTTGCACAACAGCGGCTCTGGTTCCTATCGCAGTTCGAGGGTGTCAGTGAGGCGTATCACATCAGCGGTGGCCTGCGTTTACGCGGGGCGCTGGATGCGCACGCACTGCAGCGTGCGTTGGATCGCATCGTGGCTCGACATGCGTCGCTGCGCACGACCTTTGCCCTTGTCGATGGGCAGGCGTTGCAGCACATCGCTGACGAGGACAGCGGTTTCCATCTGATCGATCACGATCTGCGTGAGGTGCCCGATCGCGAGGTTGTGCTGGAGCAGCTATTGGCGGATGAGGTGCAGACACCGTTCGCGCTGGAACAAGACCCGTTGATCCGTGGTCGACTGGTTCGGCTTGCCGATGACGAGTCCGTTCTCTTCGTCACGATGCACCACATACATCGTCTCGGATGGGTGGTCGATGGGGATTTTGATCAACGAGCTGAGCGTGTTGCGTCTCGGATGGGTGGTCGATGGGGATTTTGATCAACGAGCTGAGCGTGTTGTATCGGGCGTTCGCACGTGGCGAAGGAAGCCGATCCGCTGGCACCGTTGCCGATCCAGTACGCCGACTATGCAAGCTGGCAGCGGCAGTGGTTGACGGGAGATGTGTTGGAGCAGCAACCGATCCGCTGGCACCGTTGCCGATCCAGTACGCCGACTATGCAAGCTGGCAGCGGCAGTGGTTGACGGGAGATGTGTTGGAGCAGCAAGCGCGCGACTGGCGCAAGACGCTATCGGATGCGCCGGTGTTGCTGGAGCTGCCAACGGATCGTCCGCGTCCGCCTCAGCAGGACCATGCCGGCGCGATGT
>NZ_JZIM01000074.1:0-2434 GCF_000963215.1 Xanthomonas sp. MUS 060 | reverse complement strand
TCCAGACCTGCTGCATCACACGCGCACCACCGTGTCGGATGCAATCGCCGACCTCACGATGGTGCGGGATCGGGTCAATCCGCAGAAGGCAGCCGCCGATGCCTTCACCCGGGAAATGCTCGACAAGGCGCAGCAGCAAGGCATTTCCAAAGACCACATCACCGTCGCCGGTCACTCCCTCGGCGGCGCACTGGCGCAGATCGAGGCGGCGGAGTTTGGTCTGCGTGGCGCCACGTTCAATGCCTACGGTGCGGTGAGTCTGAGCCACCACGTGCCGGAGGGTGGCAGGCAGGTGACCAATTACGTGATGGCGGGTGACGTCGTGAGCGCGGCCAGCCGCCATTACGGCATGGTGGTGATCCTGGCCAGCGCAGAGGATGTGCAAGCGCTCCGGACAGGACGTTATCTCGCTGCCAGCCCTGGTGCCGAGCCGCCCAATCCGTTGCGGGCGATGCGCCTGGGCGATCACAGCGGCACCCATTTCACTGGTCCGCAGAGCGTGCTGGCGCCGGACAGGCTGGCGCAGCACCAACAACAGTACGCGCACAACAAGGCCGCTTTCGATCAATTTCACCTGGACGTCCATCGGGACCGCGAGGCGCTGAGCGCGGCGCTTCAGCAGGTCACTGCGCAGGCGCTCCAGGCACGGGCGGAACAGGCCTACGACGCAGCCAAGCACAGCGTCTCGCGCGACATCGACTCGGTTGAACGCACCGCCGGGCAAGCCTACGACACGTTGACGCATCCGGGCCAGTGGTTCCCGCACAGCGCGCCAGCCGCGTCCAACCCTCCCACATCGACGAACGCGGACACGTCCTCCGCCTCTTCATCCTCATCATCCGCTGCCACGTCCGCCATGCTGCTCCTGGCCATGGACAAGCACACGCCGATGCAGGAAGACCACATCGCTCAACAGCACCAGGAACGCATCCAGCAGGCGCAGCAGCACGCATCACCCCTGGTGCAAGCGCACTCGCAGCCACATGCGCCAACGTCCAATCACAACACCGCAGCCCAGGGACCTGCTGCATCACACGCGCACCACCGTGTCGGATGCAATCGCCGACCTCACGATGGTGCGGGATCGGGTCAATCCGCAGAAGGCAGCCGCCGATGCCTTCACCCGGGAAATGCTCGACAAGGCGCAGCAGCAAGGCATTTCCAAAGACCACATCACCGTCGCCGGTCACTCCCTCGGCGGCGCACTGGCGCAGATCGAGGCGGCGGAGTTTGGTCTGCGTGGCGCCACGTTCAATGCCTACGGTGCGGTGAGTCTGAGCCACCACGTGCCGGAGGGTGGCAGGCAGGTGACCAATTACGTGATGGCGGGTGACGTCGTGAGCGCGGCCAGCCGCCATTACGGCATGGTGGTGATCCTGGCCAGCGCAGAGGATGTGCAAGCGCTCCGGACAGGACGTTATCTCGCTGCCAGCCCTGGTGCCGAGCCGCCCAATCCGTTGCGGGCGATGCGCCTGGGCGATCACAGCGGCACCCATTTCACTGGTCCGCAGAGCGTGCTGGCGCCGGACAGGCTGGCGCAGCACCAACAACAGTACGCGCACAACAAGGCCGCTTTCGATCAATTTCACCTGGACGTCCATCGGGACCGCGAGGCGCTGAGCGCGGCGCTTCAGCAGGTCACTGCGCAGGCGCTCCAGGCACGGGCGGAACAGGCCTACGACGCAGCCAAGCACAGCGTCTCGCGCGACATCGACTCGGTTGAACGCACCGCCGGGCAAGCCTACGACACGTTGACGCATCCGGGCCAGTGGTTCCCGCACAGCGCGCCAGCCGCGTCCAACCCTCCCACATCGACGAACGCGGACACGTCCTCCGCCTCTTCATCCTCATCATCCGCTGCCACGTCCGCCATGCTGCTCCTGGCCATGGACAAGCACACGCCGATGCAGGAAGACCACATCGCTCAACAGCACCAGGAACGCATCCAGCAGGCGCAGCAGCACGCATCACCCCTGGTGCAAGCGCACTCGCAGCCACATGCGCCAACGTCCAATCACAACACCGCAGCCCAGGAAAAATCGGCCAGCGTGGACATGCAGGAACAGGCGCGGATCGCACAGTTGCAACAGCAGGAACAGCAGGCGCAGGCCGCGCGCGAGCGGCAACACCAGCTCATGCAGCAACAGGCGCAGTTGCACCATCAGGCTATGGATGCGCAGCCACGCGAACACGAACACGAACACGAACAGCGCCAACGCCAGGACGCCCGGTCGGCCCAACACGAACAGCGCCAAGCTGCCGACGAGCCGATGCGGTACACCCAGCCAGCGGCGAACGCACCATACTTCCCGCTGACCATGGCACATCAGTTGGAGCCCGGCGACCGCGGCGCCGCCGTGCAAGCGTTGCAACAACACTTGCAAGCCATCGGCGCCACCGATCGCGATGGCAATGCCATCCAGGACGACAAGCA
>NZ_JZIM01000073.1:0-2450 GCF_000963215.1 Xanthomonas sp. MUS 060 | reverse complement strand
GTTGCTCATGCCTCATCCTCGAGACTGGCCATGAGCTGACGCTGGGCGTACCAGTCGACCATCAAGCGATTGCGTTGGAACCACATCAGGGTCCTCATGCCTCATCCTCGAGACTGGCCATGAGCTGACGCTGGGCGTACCAGTCGACCATCAAGCGATTGCGTTGGAACCACATCAGGGTCAACTGCGGTGGCTGCTTGCCCGCCATGAACCGCTCCACGATGTCAGGGGCCAGCAGGTTCATGCGCAGCGATTCGTTGACAACCGATTGATCTAGGTTCTCGGCACGCGCGATGGCCGATCCGCTCGGCATAGCACCGATATCCAACAGGTGCTGCCAGTAAAAGGCACGCGCCAGCCCTTCTATCAGCGTAACGTCGTGGACACTGCCCTGCTCTGCCGCCGCGCGCTGGATACCACGGCGGCTAAATGTCAGCGGTACAAAGGTTTCCATCGAGGCGTCCATCAAGCCTCGACCTCCAGCAATTCGGCACCGATGCTGTTGGGTGCAAACTCTTCGATCAACGCACTCCAGCCAATCTCCCGCCACCTCACCTTGATCCCGCGCACCTCGCCGGCATTGACGAGGTCGATGCGCTCGATCATCAAATTGGCGATACGGTGGCGTTCGACCGGGAACAGTTGATCCCACACCTCGTTGAGCTGCTTCATCGCCATCACGGTGGTGGGCTCGTCGATCTGGGCACCGGTGTGTTGGATGTGCCGCACTACCGCTGCCACCGACTCCGGGCTGGCCAGCACTGTGCGGATCTGGGCCACCACCGCCGCCTCAATCTCCGGCGCAGGCAGGCGCTCGCAGCTTTTGCCCGACGCGCCGAACCGTAATTCGGACTTGGACAAGTAGTAGTGGTATTTACGCCCCTGCTTGCACGAGTAGGTCGGATACATCCGCTCCCCGGAAGGCGCATACAGCAGGCCGCGTAGCAACGCATCGGTGCGTGACCGGGTCTTGGTCTCCACGGCTCGGCGATGCCCGTCCTTGGCCAGCACCTCATGGACCCGCCCCCACAACCCTGGATCGATGATGGCGTCATGCACACCGGTGTACCAACTGCCCTTGTGTGACAACTCGCCGAGGTAGATGCGGTTGCGCAGCAGTTTGTGCAGGTATTTCTTGTCGATGCGTGCGCCTACGCGCTCCTGCCCCTCTTGTGTCTTCCACGCCTTGGTGGTGATGCCCTCCTCGGCAAGGTTGGCGGCGATCTGGGTGGGCGAGCCGATGGTCAGCATCTGCGCGAAGATCCGGCGCACCACGGCGGCCTCGGTTTCGTTGATCACCAGCTTGCGGTGCTCGACGTCGTAACCCAAGGGCGGCACGCCGCCCATCCACATCCCCTTGCGCTTGGAGGCCGCGATCTTGTCGCGGATACGCTCGCCGGTGACCTCCCGCTCGAACTGGGCGAAGGACAGCAGGACGTTGAGCATCAGCCGTCCCATCGAGGTGGTCGTATTGAACTGCTGCGTGACCGACACGAAGGACACGCCGTGGCGCTCGAACACCTCGACCATCTTGGAGAAGTCGGCCAGGCTGCGCGTCAAACGATCGATCTTGTAGACCACCACAATGTCGATCTGACCACGCTCAATGTCGGCTATCAGACGCTTCAGACCCGGTCGATCTGTGTTCCCACCGGAAAACCCAGGATCGTCGTAGTCGTCGGCCACCCGCATCCATCCCTCGGCGCGCTGGCTGACCACATAGGCGTGGCCAGCCTCCTTCTGCGCATCGATGGAGTTGAACTCCTGATCCAGACGTTCGTCCGACGAGACCCGGCAGTAGACGGCACAGCGTTTGCGCGCTTTGGTGGAAGCCATCTGCGTGAAATCGTTCATCGTGCACCGCCTTTGCCTTTCAGGCCAAAGAACAACGGGCCAGACCAATGCGTACCGGTAATGCGACGGGCAACGGCCGTCAGGCTTTTGAACGTGCTGCCCTCGTACTCGAACAGGCCCTGTGCCGTGATCCGGACCGTGTGTTCCCGCTCCCCCCATTCGCGCAGCAACACCGTGCCAGGCGCAAAGGTGATCTCCTCTGGTCGTGCCCGCAGCTTGATCTTGGAGTGCTTGGCGCCGATGGCTTCCAGGCGCTGGCGCGTGGTGTGGGATAGACCGCCAAAGACGTGCTCCTGGATCTTGTAGGCGATGCGCGATTCAATGAAGCCACGGTTGGGGTAACCGGGACGGCTGGTGAAATAGCGATCCCACACCAACCAAAGATCGGCGATAGGCAGACTGGACAGCCGCGCGATCTGAGCAGCGACAGAGACTTGGGCTCGTTGGTCGTTCATGAAAACTCCTGCGGATAGGGAGTTGTATGGACGCTCTGGTCGGGCAAAAAGGCAAGTCCACTCTCGGCACTGGGTCGCACTTGCGCAACAAAAGTACGGACGATTGCCGCCGCAAGGATGGTGGTGATCTCCTGGGCACGC
>NZ_JZIM01000072.1:0-2482 GCF_000963215.1 Xanthomonas sp. MUS 060 | reverse complement strand
GTTGCTCATGCCTCATCCTCGAGACTGGCCATGAGCTGACGCTGGGCGTACCAGTCGACCATCAAGCGATTGCGTTGGAACCACATCAGGGTCAACCGCGGTGGCTGCTTGCCCGCCATGAACCGCTCCACGATGTCAGGGGCCAGCAGGTTCATGCGCAGCGATTCGTTGACAACCGATTGATCTAGGTTCTCGGCACGCGCGATGGCCGATCCGCTCGGCATAGCACCGATATCCAACAGGTGCTGCCAGTGCGGTGGCTGCTTGCCCGCCATGAACCGCTCCACGATGTCAGGGGCCAGCAGGTTCATGCGCAGCGATTCGTTGACAACCGATTGATCTAGGTTCTCGGCACGCGCGATGGCCGATCCGCTCGGCATAGCACCGATATCCAACAGGTGCTGCCAGTAAAAGGCACGCGCCAGCCCTTCTATCAGCGTAACGTCGTGGACACTGCCCTGCTCTGCCGCCGCGCGCTGGATACCACGGCGGCTAAATGTCAGCGGTACAAAGGTTTCCATCGAGGCGTCCATCAAGCCTCGACCTCCAGCAATTCGGCACCGATGCTGTTGGGTGCAAACTCTTCGATCAACGCACTCCAGCCAATCTCCCGCCACCTCACCTTGATCCCGCGCACCTCGCCGGCATTGACGAGGTCGATGCGCTCGATCATCAAATTGGCGATACGGTGGCGTTCGACCGGGAACAGTTGATCCCACACCTCGTTGAGCTGCTTCATCGCCATCACGGTGGTGGGCTCGTCGATCTGGGCACCGGTGTGTTGGATGTGCCGCACTACCGCTGCCACCGACTCCGGGCTGGCCAGCACTGTGCGGATCTGGGCCACCACCGCCGCCTCAATCTCCGGCGCAGGCAGGCGCTCGCAGCTTTTGCCCGACGCGCCGAACCGTAATTCGGACTTGGACAAGTAGTAGTGGTATTTACGCCCCTGCTTGCACGAGTAGGTCGGATACATCCGCTCCCCGGAAGGCGCATACAGCAGGCCGCGTAGCAACGCATCGGTGCGTGACCGGGTCTTGGTCTCCACGGCTCGGCGATGCCCGTCCTTGGCCAGCACCTCATGGACCCGCCCCCACAACCCTGGATCGATGATGGCGTCATGCACACCGGTGTACCAACTGCCCTTGTGTGACAACTCGCCGAGGTAGATGCGGTTGCGCAGCAGTTTGTGCAGGTATTTCTTGTCGATGCGTGCGCCTACGCGCTCCTGCCCCTCTTGTGTCTTCCACGCCTTGGTGGTGATGCCCTCCTCGGCAAGGTTGGCGGCGATCTGGGTGGGCGAGCCGATGGTCAGCATCTGCGCGAAGATCCGGCGCACCACGGCGGCCTCGGTTTCGTTGATCACCAGCTTGCGGTGCTCGACGTCGTAACCCAAGGGCGGCACGCCGCCCATCCACATCCCCTTGCGCTTGGAGGCCGCGATCTTGTCGCGGATACGCTCGCCGGTGACCTCCCGCTCGAACTGGGCGAAGGACAGCAGGACGTTGAGCATCAGCCGTCCCATCGAGGTGGTCGTATTGAACTGCTGCGTGACCGACACGAAGGACACGCCGTGGCGCTCGAACACCTCGACCATCTTGGAGAAGTCGGCCAGGCTGCGCGTCAAACGATCGATCTTGTAGACCACCACAATGTCGATCTGACCACGCTCAATGTCGGCTATCAGACGCTTCAGACCCGGTCGATCTGTGTTCCCACCGGAAAACCCAGGATCGTCGTAGTCGTCGGCCACCCGCATCCATCCCTCGGCGCGCTGGCTGACCACATAGGCGTGGCCAGCCTCCTTCTGCGCATCGATGGAGTTGAACTCCTGATCCAGACGTTCGTCCGACGAGACCCGGCAGTAGACGGCACAGCGTTTGCGCGCTTTGGTGGAAGCCATCTGCGTGAAATCGTTCATCGTGCACCGCCTTTGCCTTTCAGGCCAAAGAACAACGGGCCAGACCAATGCGTACCGGTAATGCGACGGGCAACGGCCGTCAGGCTTTTGAACGTGCTGCCCTCGTACTCGAACAGGCCCTGTGCCGTGATCCGGACCGTGTGTTCCCGCTCCCCCCATTCGCGCAGCAACACCGTGCCAGGCGCAAAGGTGATCTCCTCTGGTCGTGCCCGCAGCTTGATCTTGGAGTGCTTGGCGCCGATGGCTTCCAGGCGCTGGCGCGTGGTGTGGGATAGACCGCCAAAGACGTGCTCCTGGATCTTGTAGGCGATGCGCGATTCAATGAAGCCACGGTTGGGGTAACCGGGACGGCTGGTGAAATAGCGATCCCACACCAACCAAAGATCGGCGATAGGCAGACTGGACAGCCGCGCGATCTGAGCAGCGACAGAGACTTGGGCTCGTTGGTCGTTCATGAAAACTCCCGCGGATAGGGAGTTGTATGGACGCTCTGGTCGGGCAAAAAGGCAAGTCCACTCTCGGCACTGGGTCGCACTTGCGCAACAAAAGTACGGACGATTG
>NZ_JZIM01000071.1:0-2508 GCF_000963215.1 Xanthomonas sp. MUS 060 | reverse complement strand
GCCACCGGTGGATACTTGAACACCTTGCATAGCGAGCCGATTTTCACCTTGGTCAGATAGCGCTGATCGCCGGTGAAGGCGACGATGTAGCACTTGGCCGGCATTTTGTAGGTGTCGATGCTGGTGCCAAGTTTGTCGGCGGGATGGGTGATGCTCCAATGCTGGAATGCCGGCGTGTCGAAGAAATGCTGGATCTTGCCGAGCAGCGCGCGATAGTCCGAACCTGGCGGCTCATAGAGCAGTTGCCGGTACTTCACGTGCTGCCATTTCTGGGAGAAGTTCCACCACCACAGGAAATCCTGTGCGCTGACCAGACAGAGGGTAGGGAGCTTCCTCGGCGATTGGTGCGTAGCGTTGATAGAGCGCGGTACCGGTCTGCTCGTTTGCGGCGATGCTGCCGAACAGACGAGGCAGGACCATGGCATGTGGCTGTGCCAAGCTTTCAAACCCAAATCGCCGCGTGGCTTCTAACATGGGTAGGGAGCTTCCTCGGCGATTGGTGCGTAGCGTTGATAGAGCGCGGTACCGGTCTGCTCGTTTGCGGCGATGCTGCCGAACAGACGAGGCAGGACCATGGCATGTGGCTGTGCCAAGCTTTCAAACCCAAATCGCCGCGTGGCTTCTAACATCAGATCGGACCCGAATAACTGGTCACCGAGCTCTCCGGTGACTGACCACTACTTCGTCGTACAGCCCGACTTTGCCGACGGTGCGTTCGACGGACAGCCTACCGGCGATGTGGGCCTGGTAGAACCCAGGATTCTCACTACTTCGTCGTACAGCCCGACTTTGCCGACGGTGCGTTCGACGGACAGCCTACCGGCGATGTGGGCCTGGTAGAACCCAGGATTCTCGGCCGGCAATGCTGTGGCTCGACAGGTACACAGTGAGCCGGTCGAGTTCGTTGCCGGGCAACGCTTTGAGCAAAGCGACCAGCGCCACGGTCGAGTCGATCCCACCGGACCACATCACGTGCAGCCGCGCATGTGCATCGAGCAGTTCGTGCGCGCGGGCATCACAGCAGTGCGCGAAAGAGCTCTGCTGTGTTGTTGTCGCATCGGGTATCGGACAGCAGGCGTCAAAGCGCAGCAGATCGGGTTTACATGCAAGACAATGCTGTGGCTCGACAGGTACACAGTGAGCCGGTCGAGTTCGTTGCCGGGCAACGCTTTGAGCAAAGCGACCAGCGCCACGGTCGAGTCGATCCCACCGGACCACATCACGTGCAGCCGCGCATGTGCATCGAGCAGTTCGTGCGCGCGGGCATCACAGCAGTGCGCGAAAGAGCTCTGCTGTGTTGTTGTCGCATCGGGTATCGGACAGCAGGCGTCAAAGCGCAGCAGATCGGGTTTACATGCAAGACGGGAGGGAGGTTGTGAGGACACCTCCGATGACCTGGCGTAAACCGCTCGCGAACGGATTGCCCTGCACCAGATTGCGGGCGACCAGTAAGTCAGTCAGGTTGTGAGGACACCTCCGATGACCTGGCGTAAACCGCTCGCGAACGGATTGCCCTGCACCAGATTGCGGGCGACCAGTAAGTCAGTCATGGACGCCGTACCTCACGAACAGCGCATCCAGATCGTGGTGATCACGCGCGGCACAAACCCTCGCCAATGCATGTAGGCGGCGGACCTCGGACTGGACCAACGTGTCCTGTCGGTCGGCGTACTCCATCCGTACCCGCGTTGCAGCAGTGGCCAGCGTCGTGTTCCAGGCGCTGGCCATCGCGCTGAGCAGCGGTAACGCCTCGCCATCCCCATGATCGTCCAACTGCTGGCATTGGGCATGGGCGAGATCTAGTACCCGGTCCTGTAATGGCAACGTGCGTGAGGCGAACACAGTTCGTTGCGGTCGCAACGCCGCATGTATGCACTTGGTCCATCAGTAGCAACCGTCGGTAGTGGAAGCGGTAGTCGTGCAGATCCGGTGGTGCCGTTTCCACCACGTTGCTGCGTAGCCGATGTCGATACGGGGTGAGGTAGCTGAAGTCGTCCGGCACTTCTCCCCAGTGGTGGAAAGGTTCGTAACGCTCGTCTATCTCGCGGGCAAGATGTTGTCGGTCGATGTCGACGTAGTTGATGACTTGGTCCATCAGTAGCAACCGTCGGTAGTGGAAGCGGTAGTCGTGCAGATCCGGTGGTGCCGTTTCCACCACGTTGCTGCGTAGCCGATGTCGATACGGGGTGAGGTAGCTGAAGTCGTCCGGCACTTCTCCCCAGTGGTGGAAAGGTTCGTAACGCTCGTCTATCTCGCGGGCAAGANCTGTAATGGCAACGTGCGTGAGGCGAACACAGTTCGTTGCGGTCGCAACGCCGCTGGCATTGGGCATGGGCGAGATCTAGTACCCGGTCCTGTAATGGCAACGTGCGTGAGGCGAACACAGTTCGTTGCGGTCGCAACGCCGCATGGATGTGGTCCATCAGTAGCAACCGTCGGTAGTGGAAGCGGTAGTCGTGCAGATCCGGTGGTGCCGTTTCCACCACGTTGCTGCGTAGCCGATGTCGA
>NZ_JZIM01000070.1:0-2744 GCF_000963215.1 Xanthomonas sp. MUS 060 | reverse complement strand
CCATCGCATCCAACAGATGCCGCCAATGGCCCATCCACCGCTCCAGCGTCGAACGCTCGAACAATGCCGTGGCATAAGCCAGACTACCGACGACGCATCCAACAGATGCCGCCAATGGCCCATCCACCGCTCCAGCGTCGAACGCTCGAACAATGCCGTGGCATAAGCCAGACTACCGACGATCCTTCCTCTCATTGCTCTCAACCAACGACAACGACAGGTCGAACTGCGCGCTCGTCTGTATTGCGCTCAGACCCTCATTGCTCTCAACCAACGACAACGACAGGTCGAACTGCGCGCTCGTCTGTATTGCGCTCAGACCACTGGCCTCGATTGCACCAAGATCCAGCTCACCCTGCGGCGCGTTCTGCCAAGCGAACATCACCTGGAACAGTGGCGCATGCGCCAAGCTGCGTGGCGGTTGTACTAACTCCACCACTTGCTCGAACGGGATGTCCTGATGCGCCTGCGCTTGCAGTGCGCGCTCCTTCACTGACGCCAGCAGTTGCGCCAGCGTCGGCGAGCCAGACAATTCCAACCGCAACGCCAGCGTGTTGACGAAGAACGAACCCGATCAGCCCTTCGGTTTCGGAGCGACCACGATTGGCCACCGGACTGCCGATCACTACATCGTCCTGCCCGGACAGACGCGATAGCAGCAATGACCAGCTCGCCAGGAGGGTCATATATAGCGTCAGGCCATGGCGCTGGCTCAGCGCCTTCAACGCCTGTGCCTGCTGCCGCTCCACGACCACCTCCAACATCGCACCGGCATGGTCTTGACGCCGATCAGCCCTTCGGTTTCGGAGCGACCACGATTGGCCACCGGACTGCCGATCACTACATCGTCCTGCCCGGACAGACGCGATAGCAGCAATGACCAGCTCGCCAGGAGGGTCATATATAGCGTCAGGCCATGGCGCTGGCTCAGCGCCTTCAACGCCTGTGCCTGCTGCCGCTCCACGACCACCTCCAACATCGCACCGGCATGGTCTTGACGCGCTGGACGCGGACGATCCGTTGGCAGCTCCAGCAACACCGGCGCATCCATCCGATAGCGTCTTGCGCCAGTAGCTCGCTTGCTGCTCCAACACATCTCCCGTCAACCACTGCCGCTGCCAGCTTGCATAGTCGGCGTACTGGATCGACTAGCGTCTTGCGCCAGTAGCTCGCTTGCTGCTCCAACACATCTCCCGTCAACCACTNTGGATCGGCAACGGTGCCAGCGGATCGGCTTCGCCACGTGCGAACGCCCTATACAGCGCACTCAACTCGTTGATCAAAACCCCCATCGACCACCCGTCCGACACGATGTGGTGCATCGTGACGAAGAGAATGGACTCGTCATCGACAAGCCGAACCAGTCGACCACGGATCAACGGGTCTTGTTCCAGCGCGAACGGTGTCTGCACCTCATCCGCCAATAGCTGCTCCAGCACAGCCTCGCGATCGGGCACCTCACGCAGATCGTGATCGATCAGATGGAAACCGCTGTCCTCGTCAGCGATTTGCTGCAACGCCTGCCCATCGACAAGGGCAAAGGTCGTGCGCAGCGACGCATGTCGAGCCACGATGCGATCCAACGCACGTTGCAGTGCATGCGCATCCAGCGTCCCGCGTAAACGCAGGCCACCGCTGATGTGATACGCCTCACTGACACCCTCGAACTGCGATAGGAACCAGAGGCGCTGTTGTGCAAAGGACAGCACGCGCGGCGCATCCGGCTGCAATGGCAGGATCGGCGGCAAGATCGCACCGGACGAAGAGGCCACGCACGCGGCAAGGTCCTTCAGCGTTGCATTGGCAAACAGCTCCGCCACGCCGATCTCGACACCCAATTCCTGACGCAGGCGAGAGGCGACCCGCACCGCCAACAACGAATGCCCACCGAGCGCAAAGAAGTTGTCGTGCCGCCCGATGCTCTCCAGACCCAGCAGGTCACGCCAGATGAAGAGGCCACGCACGCGGCAAGGTCCTTCAGCGTTGCATTGGCAAACAGCTCCGCCACGCCGATCTCGACACCCAATTCCTGACGCAGGCGAGAGGCGACCCGCACCGCCAACAACGAATGCCCACCGAGCGCAAAGAAGTTGTCGTGCCGCCCGATGCTCTCCAGACCCAGCAGGTCACGCCAGATTGCCTGCCGCAATGGTGTGTTGTGTGTTCGACCTCACCCTGCGGTGCTTCATACGCAGGCGGGCGCGGCATAGGCTGTAGCATCCGGCGCGGGTAATGCCTTGCGATCCAGCTTGCCATTCGGGGTCAGTGGCAGGCGATCCGGCATAGGCTGTAGCATCCGGCGCGGGTAATGCCTTGCGATCCAGCTTGCCATTCGGGGTCAGTGGCAGGCGATCCAACTGCACATAAGCCGCCGGCACCATGTAATCCGGCAACGTGTCCGACAGCCAACTACGCAAGCTTTCCACGCCAAGGGACTCGTGCGTCGCATCCTGCGTCGCAACCCAATACGCCACCAATCGTTTGTCGCTGCCCGTGGCATCTTCCAGCGCCACCACCACACTCTCGCGCACATCCACATGCGCGCTCAACCGCGCCTCGATCTCTCCCAACTCGATGCGGAAACCACGAATCTTGACCTGATGGTCGTTGCGTCCCACAAACTCCAGCGTGCCATCGGCACGCCAACACCCCAGATCGCCAGTGCGATACATCCGCGCCGTCGGATCGGCACTGAATGGATCCATGAGGAAGCGTTCGGCAGTCAAATCACCGCGATTCAGATA
>NZ_JZIM01000069.1:0-2841 GCF_000963215.1 Xanthomonas sp. MUS 060 | reverse complement strand
TCGATAAAGCCGTATAACCCATGGGCCACACCTGCCAGGACGCGGGCGTAGACCTGTGCGTCGGCGCGGCGCAACACGTTGTCCTGCTGCAGTCGTTGGAACACGTCGTTCGTGGTGCGATTGATCAGCTCCGACAGGGACGGGCGGTTAAACATTCAAGAGACTCCAGAGGTTGTCGAACCTCAGAACGGCGTTGGCGGTGCCATCGGCTGCGAACAGCGTGCATTGCAGGGCCAGCGTGGACAGACCCTGGCGCTCGGCGCGCACGGCGATGGATGCGTGCAGCGACACCGTCGTCGATCAGCCACTGCAGGGCTTCTTCGGCGTAGTCCTGGGCGCGTTGCACCGTGGACGGGGTGAGCTTGGCGCGTGCAGCGACACCGTCGTCGATCAGCCACTGCAGGGCTTCTTCGGCGTAGTCCTGGGCGCGTTGCACCGTGGACGGGGTGAGCTTGGCGCGCACACCAGCAGCCACAGCCGTGAGCCGATGCGGTCGTTGGCCACCACGGGATAGGTGTCGCCCCACCAGCCCATGCGAAAGCCACGCGGATCGGGCAATGTGTCGTCGGCGTTGGCCCGACGCCAAGTGAACAAGCTGATGAGGACGGCCCGCACCAACGGATGGCGTTTGTCGTTGTCGATGTCCTGCAACAGGCTGAGCGGGGTTGTCTGGCCACCAGCAGCCACAGCCGTGAGCCGATGCGGTCGTTGGCCACCACGGGATAGGTGTCGCCCCACCAGCCCATGCGAAAGCCACGCGGATCGGGCAATGTGTCGTCGGCGTTGGCCCGACGCCAAGTGAACAAGCTGATGAGGACGGCCCGCACCAACGGATGGCGTTTGTCGTTGTCGATGTCCTGCAACAGGCTGAGCGGGGTTGTCTGGCCACCAAAAACGGCAGTCAGGGGCATGGAGTCGCGCATGGTGTGGGCGTGTGTCTATTGCGTTGAATTGGGCGGTTTGCTGGTGAAGCTGTCGCCGTGGCTGTCGGTGCCGCTGTGGGTGTGGGCATTGAAGACCGCCCGCATGCCCGCCATGGTCTTGGTGCCGCGCTGATCGCCGACATCCTGTGCTGCCGTGATGCTGGCCTGGCAGGTGATGTTCTGCGTGACCTCCAGTGTTCCGACCACCTTGCTGTTGGCATTGATCGTGAGGCCGGCGTTGAAGGTCATGACCCCGCTGCCGTCACCTTGCAGCACCACGGTCGATCCGGCCTTGTCGGTCAGCTTGATGCCATTGCGCATGAGGTAGACCGATTGTCCCTGGTCGTCATGCAGGATGACTTCGCCTCCGGCCTTGTCGGTCAGCTTGATGCCATTGCGCATGAGGTAGACCGATTGTCCCTGGTCGTCATGCAGGATGACTTCGCCGCTCGCTTTCCAGGCTTTTAACGCGATAGCGTCGGTCGGCCACGCACATGACCACGCCGTGGGAGCGGTCTCCATCGAGGAATAGGGCTCCAGGCTTTTAACGCGATAGCGTCGGTCGGCCACGCACATGACCACGCCGTGGGAGCGGTCTCCATCGAGGAATAGGGCGATGCATTCGGCGCCAGGTTGAGGATGACTGGTCAAGCCATACGGCTCGAAATGCTCGACGTCGGCTTTGGACTCGCCGGCTAACAGGCGCAGCTGCGGCTAACAGGCGCAGCTGCAGGCTTTGCATCTTGCTGGCCGCGTTGACCAGGGACACGGTGCCTCTGGCGACCATGTTCGATAGGCGTCTGGCATAAGGCTTTGCATCTTGCTGGCCGCGTTGACCAGGGACACGGTGCCTCTGGCGACCATGTTCGATAGGCGTCTGGCATAAGGTGGGCGCCATCAGACGGTTGAATTCCATCATCTGCGCTGTCTCATTCCACTTCGGCCCAGGTGTCGCCGCCGCCACGCTTGATGCCCTTGCTTGATTTGGCGGCCTTGGAGCGGTAACCATCGGGGGGACCCACACGCAGCTGCGTGCGCAGTCCGTCATCGTCGAGCAGGTAATGCGCTTCGGCGATGACCATCGTCTGGTCGAAGCCGATTAGCGCGTCGCGCACACGCACGAGCAGGTTCGGCATCCACAGTTGTCCATCACCTTGACGCCAGCCGGCGACCGTATACGTGGCTTCGAGCGCCTTGGCAGCCCGGTGTGCGCGTTCGTACAGCGCGCGGTCCTGACAGGTTCGCGCACACGCACGAGCAGGTTCGGCATCCACAGTTGTCCATCACCTTGACGCCAGCCGGCGACCGTATACGTGGCTTCGAGCGCCTTGGCAGCCCGGTGTGCGCGTTCGTACAGCGCGCGGTCCTGACAGGTGCCGGCCGGCATCGGCATGGCCGGCCTGCTTGAGGACCAGGACACGGAAGCGCTTGGAACGTGCATCGGCCAGACTGGCGGTGACCGGCGTGCCGGTATCGGCGATGCCCCCTTCGAATGCGGCCATGTCGTCATCGTCACCCTGGAACGTGCATCGGCCAGACTGGCGGTGACCGGCGTGCCGGTATCGGCGATGCCCCCTTCGAATGCGGCCATGTCGTCATCGTCACCCTGGGTGGGCTTCGTTGGCATCGACGCCAAAGTCGCCGTCATTGCCTGCACGCTGGCCTTTGACCTTCGTTGGCATCGACGCCAAAGTCGCCGTCATTGCCTGCACGCTGGCCTTTGACGACATAGCTGGACATCACCGCCTTGAAGTCGAGTTCGCAGCTACCTTCTTGGATGTTCTGGCCCAACTCGAGCGTGGTGGTGGCGGTGCCGGTGCTGCCGACATCGATGAACACCAGATCGCCCAGGGCGTTGTCGGTGGACAACACATGGCGCAGACGCATCAACCGGTCGATGCTCTCGAACACGGTTTCG
>NZ_JZIM01000068.1:0-2871 GCF_000963215.1 Xanthomonas sp. MUS 060 | reverse complement strand
GACGCCACAACCCAAGGATGCGGCGAAGGGCGGCCAAGCAGGATCAGAAAGTTGCAGCTCTTTTACAACCGTCCGTGATATCGGGGTAGAACCCGACGACTATGCCGATGACTCGCGGTGGCGTCATTGAGCGCAAGGCGAGGGGACAAGGCACTTTCCCCGAGTCCCCAGGTTACAAAGCGGACACGGCCACCCCGCCGACCACGCTCGATATGTGATGACCAGCGGTGGTCGCGAACTCATCAAGTGGATCGCCGTGCTTGCAATGACCGGCGACCATGTCGTCAAGGTCTTCGAGCTTGGCTATGTCCCGGTCGTTTCCGAAGCTGGCCGTGTCGCGTTCCCGCTGTTCGCGATGGTGCTGGCCTACAACCTGGCGCAGCCTGCCGCTGATACCGCAAAGGTGATGCGCCGGTTGCTTGCCTGGGGTGCTGCTGCGATGCCGGCGTACTGGCTGGCCTTCGGTGTGATCTTCCCGCTCAACGTCCTGTGTGCGTTCGCGCTGGCTGTCTGCTGTGTTCGCGCAGTGCAGGGGAGGCGATGGGTGCTGCTGGCTGTTTGCGCGCTGCCTGCACCGCTCTTAGTCGATTACCAGTGGCCCGGCCTGGCCGTTGTGCTGGGTGCTTGGTGGTATTTCCGCTCGCCGCGGCCAACGATCCTCACGACCATCTGCTGCGTTGCTGTCCCAGCCGCGGCACTATGTGCCTACAACGGCAGCGCCTGGTCGTTGCTCGCGATCCCGATGCTGCGACTCGGCGAAGTGCCGATTGCGTCCACAACCCAAGGATGCGGCGAAGGGCGGCCAAGCAGGATCAGAAAGTTGCAGCTCTTTTACAACCGTCCGTGATATCGGGGTAGAACCCGACGACTATGCCGATGACTCGCGGTGGCGTCATTGAGCGCAAGGCGAGGGGACAAGGCACTTTCCCCGAGTCCCCAGGTTACAAAGCGGACACGGCCACCCCGCCGACCACGCTCGATATGTGATGACCAGCGGTGGTCGCGAACTCATCAAGTGGATCGCCGTGCTTGCAATGACCGGCGACCATGTCGTCAAGGTCTTCGAGCTTGGCTATGTCCCGGTCGTTTCCGAAGCTGGCCGTGTCGCGTTCCCGCTGTTCGCGATGGTGCTGGCCTACAACCTGGCGCAGCCTGCCGCTGATACCGCAAAGGTGATGCGCCGGTTGCTTGCCTGGGGTGCTGCTGCGATGCCGGCGTACTGGCTGGCCTTCGGTGTGATCTTCCCGCTCAACGTCCTGTGTGCGTTCGCGCTGGCTGTCTGCTGTGTTCGCGCAGTGCAGGGGAGGCGATGGGTGCTGCTGGCTGTTTGCGCGCTGCCTGCACCGCTCTTAGTCGATTACCAGTGGCCCGGCCTGGCCGTTGTGCTGGGTGCTTGGTGGTATTTCCGCTCGCCGCGGCCAACGATCCTCACGACCATCTGCTGCGTTGCTGTCCCAGCCGCGGCACTATGTGCCTACAACGGCAGCGCCTGGTCGTTGCTCGCGATCCCGATGCTGCGACTCGGCGAAGTGCCGATTGCGTTGCCGCGCACGCGCTGGGCGTTCTACGGGTATTATTTCGGTCATCTAGCATTACTTGCCGCTTTAGCATGGATCTCGCAACTGTTGCCATCCGTTTTCAATGCGCTGTAGTCGCCTTCCTTGCATGCATCTTTCCCCTGGCGCCTAGCGGTCTCGGCGTGTACACGGCAGGCTGAATTTTTTCGTGCCATAGAACTCTTTTCGTGCGCTCTAGTTCAGCAGCCGATTCAATTTCCATTTCTTTATTGAACTTTGAAATCTGTGCTTTAAACGTGGCTTCTTCGCTTGGTGTCATTGGCCGCAGTATTTCATTTGTCATTGCGGCTGCCTGTCGGCGTGCGCTCCATTCAATTAGGCACATCGCTGCGGCAATCAACACCACCACGGATATGACTGCTTTTAGCCAGCCTTCCATGCCATCCTTTGTTTTACGTGTCGGCCCGCTGTATGTTCTTGGTCTAAATTCCAGGCCCGTTACATCTGTGTCTTTTCCTAATATCGGTTCTTGGCGCTCCATAGTCCCCCCCCTTTTTCATCTGCTCCATTGTGGGTGCAGGGGCCACGCCCCTGCGTAGACGCTTCAGCCGGCCATGCGTCCGAAGTGTCGATCCCGCCAAGTCGCGAGGTCCACGACAACAACTTTCACCATCGACTGCTGACGCGCTTTTCTAGCCTTGTTCCGGTTTCGTGTTGCGTCACGTAAGTCCGTTGCATCGGCGCGCCAGAGTAAACCGCGCAGCCGGCGTTCGGGGATCCGTTCGCCTGATGGTGCTACTAGATCACGTCCGGCCAGACGCCAGCCAGCCCATGGGCCGGACAGCTCTACGTGGTTCTCCAGCACGTGTCGTGCGTGCGCCTGGGCGCAGTGGTTCGGGCAGGGCTTGCCGGCTTCCCAACATGGCGGTCGGCGGTCGAAGTCGTAGCTGTCGTTCATGCTGCGATTTCCTTGTCGCTAGGTGCCTTGGATGGTAGCCACGATGTCAACCACAGCCACAGCCAACGGAGTCGCATTTTCGCGATTCTGCGTATTTCGCATAATGTCTCTTATGTCAGAGCATGGTTGGGGCGGAGGCTGCTGGACCGGCTTCTCGAGCCACACCAATTGACTGGACTATCTATCAATTGGATGGATATGCACCGAGCGCGATCAGCGATGCACGCAGTAGGCCGAAAAGGCATTGGTTCACCACACCGAACGACAGTGCAATGCGCTGAACCACCACGTCGCGGCTCGCCATTTCTAGGGTGGCATTTGCGAGACGCGCGCTGCGGTCGGCCTGCTTGTTAGCAAGCTTGATGGCCTGTACCCCACGGACAGACTCCATCAGTA
>NZ_JZIM01000067.1:0-3118 GCF_000963215.1 Xanthomonas sp. MUS 060 | reverse complement strand
TGCAGTAAGACGCACTTAGCAAGAATCCCCGAGCGAGTAAGACGCACTTAGCAAGAATCCCCGAGCGATGTCTTTTTTCATTTCCCCGCCTTCCTGTCCATGGCCTTAGTGGCTGTAATGTATTATAAGTGCCTTATGTTTAGGTAGACATTTATATGTGATTTTTGAGGAGGGCAAGGCTTATCTATCAATATTATTTAAGCGACTAGTGCGCGCTGAGTCACTTTTCCAGCGGCCCCAATAGCAAAGATCAGTTTGCTACATATTTGATTGGCGATAATTTCCTTAATTAAAAATAATATCAGTATAAAATCCATGAGGAATATTAAAAACATTCCAGCTTCGGATGACCGATTAACGACCGAAAGTGAAAATGGAAATCCCGTCATGCAGATACCCCATATCCAGGATACAGCGCGCGTGGCAGATGCCTGGCGCAATGGGTGTGCCGGGCACTTGAATGCCCACACAACTGCGCCCACTGCCGACGAGGGCTGGGGGCGTCCTAACGCTGATTCGGGGATGGGGTGCCTGCTCAAGCCATGGTCCTTATGCGCAGGTGATGCCGATGTGCCAACCGTTGTCTTACTGGATACGACATTGTGCCGGGGCTGTCAAACGCACGGCCATCTGGGGGATGCGGCAAACATTCCAGCTTCGGATGACCGATTAACGACCGAAAGTGAAAATGGAAATCCCGTCATGCAGATACCCCATATCCAGGATACAGCGCGCGTGGCAGATGCCTGGCGCAATGGGTGTGCCGGGCACTTGAATGCCCACACAACTGCGCCCACTGCCGACGAGGGCTGGGGGCGTCCTAACGCTGATTCGGGGATGGGGTGCCTGCTCAAGCCATGGTCCTTATGCGCAGGTGATGCCGATGTGCCAACCGTTGTCTTACTGGATACGACATTGTGCCGGGGCTGTCAAACGCACGGCCATCTGGGGGATGCGGCGTGCGCTTATGAGTCCGGCACTGGATCACTGTACTTGCCGGAAGTCGTTACGCCGCTCCTTTCACGCGCTCGGCCACATGCAGTCCGCCCAATCCCAGCATGCCGAGCGTGAGGGTGGCGAGCGGTCCAATGTCGAGTGAGGGCAGGTTGAGAGGATGGCCGACGGCGGCGGCCACCGCGTTGGTGAGTGGCCCGCCGACGAAGTTCCAGCAATATCCTGCGACGCAGACCCAGCCCAGCCCACCGCGCCAGTGTTGCAGAGGGTCGGAACTCTGCGCTTCGGCCTTGTCGATGTCGGTCTGCGTTTGAATGAGCGCCAGCGTTGCCGCCAACTTAGCCTTGTCCTCCTCTGTCTTGTCGGGGAAGAACATCCCGATGATGCTTTTGGCGGCTTCCGCCGCCGTACCGATGCCGCTGATGTCCATGGTGCCTCTCCTCAAGCGTGGCAGGCGACAGGTTCGCAACCCTGTGCCCATTGATAGCTGACGATGTGGTCCCCGCTGCCGACGAATGCGATCAGTCTGGTCAGCGTCACGCGGCTGTCGAGGATCGCAAGTTGAGCGCCCCCGTCGTCGTTGACCAGCGCTCCGTAGCGGCTACCGACCAGCGTGCATCCATGTACCTGGGTTTCCATGCCTTGAGCTACATTGCCGGCAAAATTTCCGCAGTGGATCAGGCAGTTACCTGGGTTTCCATGCCTTGAGCTACATTGCCGGCAAAATTTCCGCAGTGGATCAGGCAGTTCTTCCGTCCGTGCTTGTCCTCCAGGCGCAGTACGTCGCAGTCGAGGTGATCGGAGTGCCAGATCGTGGCGCTGTAGTGGTCGTTCATGATGCAGGACACGCCTGGCGCGTTGTCCTTCCGTCCGTGCTTGTCCTCCAGGCGCAGTACGTCGCAGTCGAGGTGATCGGAGTGCCAGATCGTGGCGCTGTAGTGGTCGTTCATGATGCAGGACACGCCTGGCGCGTTGTCTTGCCATGGCAGTTCCAGGGTGTCGCAGGTAAATGCATGGCCAGCATCGTTCGTGGCGACCAACTCGCCGGGAGGGCGTGCCATTGGGTGTGGAGTGTTTTCGGGTGATTACGATGTTCATTTGAAGCTTCCGCTCTTGGTAAAGGTATAGCCGGCCAGCGCGAGCAGGCCGGCGATCAGGATGCGTTTTGTCCAGCCCACCACGCCGCGTCCTATCACGCGTTCGAACTGAGCCTGTAGTGCGTCGGACAGTGCTTGAGACAGCAAAGGCGCGGATTTTTCGAATGCCTCGCACAGCGCGTCCGCCAATGCCTGTCGGTCGCTTTCCGACAGCACGCCGCAGGCATGGCGTGTCGTTTTTAGGCTANTGCAAAGGCCAGTGTTAGTGGGCGGTCAGCCCTATCGTGGGTAGCGCCCCTCGCGTAGCCACTTGACGGCGATCCACTTCTCGCCGTCGATGACCGCATTGCCGCCGTGTAGCGTCAGAGGATCGGGCTGGTCGTCTGCCGTGCGGTAAGAGAAAAAGCAGGCATTGCCCTGGACGGCTGCCACCTTGATGCCTGCACGGGGGAACTCCGTCTCCCCGCCGAGGGGAACGGTGTTCAGATAGACGATCAACGTGGCGATGCGTTGCCCGCCCAATTCCGGTCGGACGATGTTGGCCGAGCTTGGACTCTCCGGTGGAAAGTAGTCCCAATGCGGGATGTAGTGCTGTCCCGGCAGGTAGTGCAGCACCTGCAGACCTTCGCCAACGTGGCGATGCGTTGCCCGCCCAATTCCGGTCGGACGATGTTGGCCGAGCTTGGACTCTCCGGTGGAAAGTAGTCCCAATGCGGGATGTAGTGCTGTCCCGGCAGGTAGTGCAGCACCTGCAGACCTTCGCCGTTTTCCACTGGGATGCCGGTGAGTTCGGCGATGCGCTGCTCGATGTTGGCCACAAGCGCCACTTCTGCGCGCGAAAAATGGCAACCGGAACTGGTACGTGTCTCATCGATGCGCGTCCCCTGCGCGTGATGCACGACGAAAATGGCAACCGGAACTGGTACGTGTCTCATCGATGCGCGTCCCCTGCGCGTGATGCACGACGGAGCGCCTAGCACGACGACGTTGGGAGACTGGGATCAGATCGCGGCAATCGACTTGGTCCAAAAATCCGCCTAGCACGACGACGTTGGGAGACTGGACCG
>NZ_JZIM01000066.1:0-3271 GCF_000963215.1 Xanthomonas sp. MUS 060 | reverse complement strand
GGTATTGACAACCTCGATGTTGTGAGGCCTGAACGCATACCACTCCCTCAACTTCTGCGGAGATATCGCATCTCCAGTCACATTGAGAAGCCGCACACCTTGCAGTTGTGTCCGTGCCAGCTCTGGCGATTGCTTCCATGCGCCGACAAGGCTATGCCAATGCGCCATTGTCAAATGCACGACCGTCGCCCGTGGGTGCGCAGATATCTCTGCTTGACAACCTCGATGTTGTGAGGCCTGAACGCATACCACTCCCTCAACTTCTGCGGAGATATCGCATCTCCAGTCACATTGAGAAGCCGCACACCTTGCAGTTGTGTCCGTGCCAGCTCTGGCGATTGCTTCCATGCGCCGACAAGGCTATGCCAATGCGCCATTGTCAAATGCACGACCGTCGCCCGTGGGTGCGCAGATATCTCTGCGCACCCATGATCCACAGAACCAAATATCGAGGGGGCCAGAACAAGTGCAGCCCCGCCGAGCAAGGCAGGGAAGATTTCTTCGACCGAAAGATCGAAGCTGATCGAATTCTGTTGCAAGACATGATCGGACTGCGTCACTGCGAACAACCTCACCGCATCCAATGCGTGCGTAGTTGCACAGATTGCGGTGCTCGATCATCACGCCCTTGGGCATACCGGTGGATCCGGACGTGTAGATCACATACGCCAGATGCCGCGCAGTCGGACCAGTGGCGTGGCGGTCGAGATTGCGATCCGATAGATGCTGCCAGCGTTCGGCATCGGCTTGCACATCGACAATCACGGCCGAGTTGCACAGATTGCGGTGCTCGATCATCACGCCCTTGGGCATACCGGTGGATCCGGACGTGTAGATCACATACGCCAGATGCCGCGCAGTCGGACCAGTGGCGTGGCGGTCGAGATTGCGATCCGATAGANAACACCGCCACCGCGCCACAATCGGCACGTATGTAAGCCAATCGCTCTGGTGGGTAGGCCGGGTCCAGCGGCACATAGGCACCACCGGCCTTCAGCACCGCCAACAGCGCCACCACCATCTCTGCACTACGCTGCACGCAGATCGCCACCCGCTCGTCCGAGCCCACACCCAACTCGCGCAGGTAATGCGCCAGACGATTGGCTCGTGCGTTCAACTCGCCATAGGTCAGCGCCACCTCACCCTGCACCACCGCGATGGCCGATGGCGCAATCGCCACCTGTGCCTCGAACAGTTCGTGCACACAGGCATCGCGTGGATAATCCACCGCCGTTGCATTCCACTGTGTCAGTAGTTGATGGCGCTCTGCTTCAGGTAGAACGTCGAGATCGCGCACCGGCATCTGCGGCGCATGGATAAGTGCATCGACAAGCCCTTCCAGCGCCTTCAACAAGAACGCGCACATGCGTTCCGGAACAAGTGGCAGCTGCGACTGTACATTCACAGAAAAGCCGGACCCAATATCGTCGATGGAAGCCATCAGCGGATAACTCGTCCGCCCATGGTTCTGCATGATCTCGACACCCTCCCAGGCCAAAGCTCCGGCAGCTTGTTCTATCTGAAGGCTATGTCGGTAGTTGAGCAGCGAGGTAAACAATGGCGCAGGTGCCGGAACAGCGCTGCAGCGCTGCGCCAGCGATAGCGATGCGTGTTCGTGCCGCAATAACGCGGCAAGACGCTGCTGCACCACATGCACACTCTCTACTACGCTTTTACCGTCAATCTCGATACGCAGCGGCAAAGTATTGAGGAGCAAACCAACCGCCTGATCGCCTCCCGCGACGCCTTGCATGCGGCCAAACAAAATCGTCCCGAGCACAACACGCTCACGCCCCGTGGCGCGTGCCACCACCTGCGCCCAAGCCAGATGGAACAGGCTGGCAGCACTCACGCCGAGCTCACGCGCACGGTTGCGCAACGATGCCGACAGATGATCAGGCAGCTCAAGCCGTGCCTCCTCCAGGTCCGCACCATCGCCTTGTACATCGATCACGCCAAATGGCGCACAGGGCTCATCCACATCACCGAGCATCGTCCGGAAATACGCCTCGTGCTGCTCTTGGCTCACGCCCAGCAGCGCCTGCGCCACAAAATTGCGGAACGGCAGAGCAGCCGGCAAGCTGGCCCATTTACCGCACAAATGGCACCGGACTTCTTCCAGCACGATCTGTAGCGTGGTTTGATCCAGGGCCAAGTGATGACTGAGTAGCTGCAACAACCAGCGACCGCTGGCCGCATCCTGTGTCGCAAAGCCGCGTATCAGCGGCGCCTGGCGTACATCCAGACGCCAGTGCTGCGGATCGAAGCGCGCCTGTAATTGCGCGGCGGCATTGCCTTCCCCCTGCGTCAGGCAGACATCCTCGATGACCAGCGCCGCGCTGCGCCACACGACCTGCACCGGTGCGACAAGCCCTTCCCAGATTACCGCTGTGCGCAGGATGTCATGACGATCAATCACACGTTGCAAGGCATCGACAAAGCCATCCAGACGCGCACGGCTGTCAAACGCAATCAGGTTCGGCAGCAGATAAGCATCGCCTTCGCGCTGCAGCAGGTGATGAAAGAAAATGCCTTCCTGCAACGGCGCCAGCGGATAGATGTCCTGGATATTGGCCGAGCCACCCGGGGTCATCGCGACGATGCTGTCGATCTGTTCCTGAGTAAGTGCCACCAGCGGCAACATCTCAGGTGTGATTATCTCGGTATCAGGTCCAATAAGGTTTGGTGGAACGTTGACCGACACGGTGCCGCTCGCCGCAGCGAGCGCCGCAAGCGTCGGAGTGGCGAACAGAGTCCGCAAGTCCGCTTGCAAGCCATGCCGACGCATGTGCTTGGTCAACGACACCGCCAGCAACGAATGGCCGCCGAGCGCGAAGAAGTTGTCGTGCCGTCCGATGGTCTCCAGACCGAGTAATTCGCTCGCGCCAGATCGCGGCAATGGTGTGTTCGATCTCTGTTCGATCTCGCCCTGTGGTGCTTCATACGTCAACGCCGCATAGGCCGCCGCATCCGGTGCGGGTAATGCCTTGCGATCCAGCTTGCCGTTCGGGGTCAGCGGCAAGCGATCCAACTGCACATAGGCCGGCCGCTGGCACCATGTAGCTGGCACCATGTAATCGGGCAGTCCATCCGATAGCCAACTGCGCAATGCGGCAGCATCAACAGCTTCGTGACCGACCCAATACGCCACCAGTCGCTTCTCTGTCCCTGCCGTCTCAAGCGCGACGACCACGCACTCGCGCACCTCCGCATGCGCGCTCAAGCGCGCCTCGATCTCGCCCAACTCGATGCGGAAACCACGGATCTTGAC
>NZ_JZIM01000065.1:0-3275 GCF_000963215.1 Xanthomonas sp. MUS 060 | reverse complement strand
CGAAACCGTGTTCGAGAGCATCGACCGGTTGATGCGTCTGCGCCATGTGTTGTCCACCGACAACGCCCTGGGCGATCTGGTGTTCATCGATGTACCGTGTTCGAGAGCATCGACCGGTTGATGCGTCTGCGCCATGTGTTGTCCACCGACAACGCCCTGGGCGATCTGGTGTTCATCGATGTCGGTAGCACCGGCACCGCCACCACCACGCTCGAGTTGGGCCAGAACATCCAAGAAGGTAGCTGGCTGCGAACTCGACTTCAAGGCGGTGATGTCCAGCTATGTCGTCAAAGGCCAGCGTGCAGGCAATGACGGCGACTTTGGCGTCGATGCCAACGCGAACTCGACTTCAAGGCGGTGATGTCCAGCTATGTCGTCAAAGGCCAGCGTGCAGGCAATGACGGCGACTTTGGCGTCGATGCCAACGAAGTCCAGGGTGACGATGACGACATGGCCGCATTCGAAGGGGGCATCGCCCGCCGATACCGGCACGCCGGTCACCGCCAGTCTGGCCGATGCACGTTCCAAGCGCTTCCGTGTCCTGGTCCTCAAGCAGGCCGGCCATGCCGATGCTGGCACCTGCCAGGACCGCGCGCTGTACGAACGCGCACACCGGATACCGGCACGCCGGTCACCGCCAGTCTGGCCGATGCACGTTCCAAGCGCTTCCGTGTCCTGGTCCTCAAGCAGGCCGGCCATGCCGATGCTGGCACCTGCCAGGACCGCGCGCTGTACGAACGCGCACACCGGGCCGCCAAGCAAGGCGCTCGAAGCCACGTATACGGTCGCCGGCTGGCGTCAAGGTGATGGACAACTGTGGATGCCGAACCTGCTCGTGCGTGTGCGCGACGCGCGCTCGAAGCCACGTATACGGTCGCCGGCTGGCGTCAAGGTGATGGACAACTGTGGATGCCGAACCTGCTCGTGCGTGTGCGCGACGCGCTGATCGGCTTCGACCAGACGATGGTCATCGCCGAAGCGCATTACCTGCTCGACGATGACGGACTGCGCACGCAGCTGCGTGTGGGTCCCCCCGATGGTTACCGCTCCAAGGCCGCCAAATCAAGCAAGGGCATCAAGCGTGGCGGCGGCGACACCTGGGCCGAAGTGGAATGAGACAGCGCAGATGATGGAATTCAACGCCAAATCAAGCAAGGGCATCAAGCGTGGCGGCGGCGACACCTGGGCCGAAGTGGAATGAGACAGCGCAGATGATGGAATTCAACCGTCTGATGGCGCCCTATGCCAGACGCCTATCGAACATGGTCGCCAGAGGCACCGTGTCCCTGGTCAACGCGGCCAGCAAGATGCAAAGCGTCTGATGGCGCCCTATGCCAGACGCCTATCGAACATGGTCGCCAGAGGCACCGTGTCCCTGGTCAACGCGGCCAGCAAGATGCAAAGCCTTCAGCTGCGCCTGTTAGCCGGCGAGTCCAAAGCCGACGTCGAGCATTTCGAGCCGTATGGCTTGACCAGTCATCCTCAACCTGGCGCCGAATGCATCGCCCTATTCCTCGATGGAGACCGCTCCCACGGCGTGGTCATGTGCGTGGCCGACCGACGCTATCGCGTTAAAAGCCTAAAGCCTGGAAGGAGAGCGGCGAAGTCATCCTGCATGACGACCAGGGACAATCGGTCTACCTCATGCGCAATGGCATCAAGCTGACCGACAAGGCCGGATCGACCGTGGTGCTGCAAGGGGACGGCAGCGGGGTCATGACCTTCAACGCCGGTCTCACGATCAATGCCAACAGCAAGGTGGTCGGAACATTGGAGGTCACGCAGAACATCACCTGCCAGGCCAGCATCACGGCGGCACAGGATGTCGGCGATCAGCGCGGCACCAAGACCATGGCGGGCATGCGTGCGGTCTTCAACGCCCACACGCACAGCGGCACCGACAGCCACGGCGACAGCTTCACCAGCAAACCGCCCAATTCAACGCAATAGACCCACGCCCACACCATGCGCGACGCCATGCCCCTGACCGCCGTTTTCGGCGGCCAGACAACCCCGCTCGGCCTGCTCCAGGACATCGACAACGACAAACGCCATCCGTTGGTGCGGGCCGTCCTCATCAGCTTGTTCACTTGGCGTCGGGCCAACGCCGACGAATCCTGCATGACGACCAGGGACAATCGGTCTACCTCATGCGCAATGGCATCAAGCTGACCGACAAGGCCGGATCGACCGTGGTGCTGCAAGGGGACGGCAGCGGGGTCATGACCTTCAACGCCGGTCTCACGATCAATGCCAACAGCAAGGTGGTCGGAACATTGGAGGTCACGCAGAACATCACCTGCCAGGCCAGCATCACGGCGGCACAGGATGTCGGCGATCAGCGCGGCACCAAGACCATGGCGGGCATGCGTGCGGTCTTCAACGCCCACACGCACAGCGGCACCGACAGCCACGGCGACAGCTTCACCAGCAAACCGCCCAATTCAACGCAATAGACCCACGCCCACACCATGCGCGACGCCATGCCCCTGACCGCCGTTTTCGGCGGCCAGACAACCCCGCTCGGCCTGCTCCAGGACATCGACAACGACAAACGCCATCCGTTGGTGCGGGCCGTCCTCATCAGCTTGTTCACTTGGCGTCGGGCCAACGCCGACGACACCCCTTGCCCGATCCGCGTGGCTTTCGCATGGGCTGGTGGGGCGACACCTATCCCGTGGTGGCCAACGACCGCATCGGCTCACGGCTGTGGCTGCTGCCCGATCCGCGTGGCTTTCGCATGGGCTGGTGGGGCGACACCTATCCCGTGGTGGCCAACGACCGCATCGGCTCACGGCTGTGGCTGCTGGCAGGCACGCGCCAAGCTCACCCCGTCCACGGTGCAACGCGCCCAGGACTACGCCGAAGAAGCCCTGCAGTGGCTGATCGACGACGGTGTCGCTGCACGCATCGCCGTGCGCGCCGAGCGCCAGGGTCTGTCCACGCTGGCCCTGCAATGCACGCTGTTCGCAGCCGATGGCACCGCCAACGCCGTTCTGAGGTTCGACAACCTCTGGAGTCTCTTGAATGTTTAACCGCCCGTCCCTGTCGGAGCTGATCAATCGCACCACGAACGACGTGTTCCATGAGGTTCGACAACCTCTGGAGTCTCTTGAATGTTTAACCGCCCGTCCCTGTCGGAGCTGATCAATCGCACCACGAACGACGTGTTCCAACGTCGACAGCAGGACAACGTGTTGCGCCGCGCCGACGCACAGGTCTACGCCCGCGTCCTGGCAGGTGTGGCCCATGGGTTATACGGCTTTATCGAATGG
>NZ_JZIM01000064.1:0-3281 GCF_000963215.1 Xanthomonas sp. MUS 060 | reverse complement strand
CAAGTGCTACATCGTCGCCTTCACCGGCGATCAGCGCTATCTGACCAAGGTGAAAATCGGCTCGCTATGCAAGGTGTTCAAGTATCCACCGGTGGCTGCTATCGCCACCGATGGCACTGCGCTCGATCAAGCAGGCTTGCGGGCGTTCGTCCGTTCTGACTGAAGCAGCACTTCAAATCGAGGGGATTGTTGCTGAGCCAACACCGCACCTCGATTAACTTCTCTCCTTCATCACATCAGCATGAAGAATGGCGTAATCGATCAAATCAACCACCTGTTTAGCACGCTCCTGACGGCCGCGCAAATAAATTCCAAATAAATTGCTACATCGTCGCCTTCACCGGCGATCAGCGCTATCTGACCAAGGTGAAAATCGGCTCGCTATGCAAGGTGTTCAAGTATCCACCGGTGGCTGCTATCGCCACCGATGGCACTGCGCTCGATCAAGCAGGCTTGCGGGCGTTCGTCCGTTCTGACTGAAGCAGCACTTCAAATCGAGGGGATTGTTGCTGAGCCAACACCGCACCTCGATTAACTTCTCTCCTTCATCACATCAGCATGAAGAATGGCGTAATCGATCAAATCAACCACCTGTTTAGCACGCTCCTGACGGCCGCGCAAATAAATTCCAAATAAATAAAAAAATACGACTGGAATCAAAACAATAAAAAAGTATGCATTGTTATTAACTTTCATGAAATTCGACGCAGCTATGAATAAGGCTAGAGCGTGTTATGAACTTTAAAAGTATGCATTGTTATTAACTTTCATGAAATTCGACGCAGCTATGAATAAGGCTAGAGCGTGTTATGAACTTTGAAGTAGAGACGTGGCATTTCCAAGCATGAGGATGGAGAAGACGACGAAGTGGAGTCCAGCCAGGGTTTCCGGAAGACGTTCGTAATCACGGGCCAGGCGTCGGAACCGATTGACCCAACCGAAACTGCGCTCCACGACCCAGCGGCGCGGCAGCAATACAAAACCTTTCTTGGCCTCCGGCAGTTTTACGACATGTAGTTCGATGCCTTCCTCCTGCGCGGCTTCAGCCGGCCCTTCGCCTGTGTAGCCTTGATCGACAAATGCCAGTTTCACCGTCTCGCCCGTGACATGTTGAACTTCCTGCGCCAGTGATCGCACCTGAGCTCGTTCCTGCTCGTCGGCTGGCGTGACCTGCACTGCTAGCAAGTGGCCGAGCGTGTCCACCGCCATGTGCACCTTGCTGCCCTTCTTGCGCTTGTAGCCGTCGTAGCCAGCACGTGGTCCGCTTTCGCATGTGGACTGTAGCGTTCGGCCATCCAGGATCACGGCGCTGGGCTGCCCCTGCTTGCCTTGCGCTACCCGCAAGATCGAACGCAAATCGTTGACCATGGCCTCAAAGCAGCCAGCCTGTAACCACCGTTGGGTTTGCTGGTAGACCGCCTCCCACGGTGGAAACTCGTGGGGAATCAAGCGCCAGGGCGCCCCGGCTCGCGCCATCCAGCGCAATGCGTTGAACATCAAGCGCAGGTCATACTTGCGCTGCCGTGCCTGCGGATCCATCAGCGTCAACACCGTTGGGTTTGCTGGTAGACCGCCTCCCACGGTGGAAACTCGTGGGGAATCAAGCGCCAGGGCGCCCCGGCTCGCGCCATCCAGCGCAATGCGTTGAACATCAAGCGCAGGTCATACTTGCGCTGCCGTGCCTGCGGATCCATCAGCGTCAAATATGTAGGGTGCAGCGAAGGCCCATTCTTCATCGGATACGTCGGTCGGATAGGAGCGTGCTGGCTTCATCCGCTTACGATAGCCGCGAAAGCCTCAAGTTCATAACACGCTCTAAAAATGCAGGAAATAGACCATTCCTACGAAGATCTCCGATAAGAAAACCGACACGACCATCCAAATTATCAAAATTGTTCCGATATTGTATCAATGCGTATTCCAACGTAGATTTTTCATAGCATAGAAGCTGATTTAGGAAACCAACGTCGGCCAAAATATCGTTTTTTAGACCCGAAAATTTCACATGCAACACACTTTTACGGCGACGAAATAAAAATATAATTGCGTCAAAAATTTGAACAAACGTGTAAGTAATACTAGAAAACATCAAGCACCAAGCAAATAATTTGATAAAAAATGAATTTGTTGACGAAGGCCACATGTGCTGAATCCATGTGGAAATCATAAAAATTATCAAAAATAAAATACTTCCAATTATAATCAAAAGTTCTAGGCGACGTATCCATTTCGGCGATTTGAATGCCTCTTTATCACGCTTAACAAGCGTCATTTCCTCCAGCAGCGAAAACAGCGAAACGAGAGATTCCTGGTTGAGCATATTGATATCGAGTTCGTTGATCGAGCTGTCAAGGTATCAGATAAATAGAGTCACCGCCTCTAAATACCTATTTACTTAACTACCTATTTATTTAAATCATTCGTCAAAAGGAGAAATCTCTGTGCCTTTCACCGTGACAAAAACCACCACCCGAAACCACCACCCGCCCGTCCAGCCAACGAAGTGCCTGGATTCAAAGACAGCGCCGATCTCGATCCAGAGGTTGCAACGTCCATCGCCAACGTCAGCCATGCGGTTCGCACGCATCCCGCCGTGCTATCCCGCTCGGTCGTGATGTCGGCGGACGGACTCACCAAAACGACGACCACCGTNTTGCAACGTCCATCGCCAACGTCAGCCATGCGGTTCGCACGCATCCCGCCGTGCTATCCCGCTCGGTCGTGATGTCGGCGGACGGACTCACCAAAACGACGACCACCGTCTGGGAAAGCCAAGAGGCATATGACAGCTTCCAGGCAAACGACGACCACCGTCTGGGAAAGCCAAGAGGCATATGACAGCTTCCAGGCCGCCAACAGCAGTGACCTCAGCAAGGTCTCCAGCGCTGCCAGCGTCTACAACAAGACCAACGGCATCGTCGTCAACACCACCAAGGCAGAAGCCTCATCATGAAAACCGGCACCTATATCGATGCACGGCAAAGCATGTACCCGTGCCAGTCCTGGTTGCTGTCCAAACCAACCGGCACCTATATCGATGCACGGCAAAGCATGTACCCGTGCCAGTCCTGGTTGCTGTCCAAACCAATTAAGAACCACATCAACATCCCGCCGTTTTGCACGCTGTACGGCTTTGTCGTTTCCGCCTCAACAGATCGGATGGCATCAATCATCGTGGGCGCAAGCAGCACGGACAAACAGAAAGTTCTACGTCAAGCCACCCATGGGCAATACTTCTGCCATGCCACCGGCAGCGAGCATGCCATGCTGATTCTGGACGA
>NZ_JZIM01000063.1:0-3288 GCF_000963215.1 Xanthomonas sp. MUS 060 | reverse complement strand
GACACGGTGTACACCACGCCGGATGGGTACCAGGTGCACCAGGCGACGATCCGGCTGACGGCGCAGACCAGCGCGTACTTCTTCGCCCGTGGCGCGCTGTACGGTGTACACCACGCCGGATGGGTACCAGGTGCACCAGGCGACGATCCGGCTGACGGCGCAGACCAGCGCGTACTTCTTCGCCCGTGGCGCGCTGTACGGACGGTGCCACCGGCGAGCGCTCGCGGCTGGACCCGCGCACGGGCACGGTGACGATCTACTACTTCGCTCGTGACGAGCACAATGTCAATCCGGACCAGACCAGCAGCGGTGCCAGCGATCCCTTCGCCGGAATGACCACCGACGAAGCCGGCGCCCCGCCGTTCCACTATGAAAGCGACACGCTGCAGTATTCCAATGCGTATGGCACCTGCACCACTAACTGCGTGCGGCTGATCGCGCAATACGCCTACACCGATCCGGATCACATCCTGAGCCATCCGCAAGGCACCGGCGGTGGCGGGCTGGAGGACAACGAGCAATACCGCATCGCCACGCGCACCACGGTGCAGGACGTACTGCAACCGGGCGCGGGTCCGGAGGCGGTGATCCACTCGGGCGGGGCGATGCACATCGTCACCGACACCCTGCACAACACCTACGCGCGCATCGCCGCCGGTGGTGACCTGAGCATCGATGGCATCACCGGCGCGGTCAGCGTGACCAACCTGGCGCAGACGCTGTACCGCACCGACAGCTTCAACAACGTGACACGGGCACGGTGACGATCTACTACTTCGCTCGTGACGAGCACAATGTCAATCCGGACCAGACCAGCAGCGGTGCCAGCGATCCCTTCGCCGGAATGACCACCGACGAAGCCGGCGCCCCGCCGTTCCACTATGAAAGCGACACGCTGCAGTATTCCAATGCGTATGGCACCTGCACCACTAACTGCGTGCGGCTGATCGCGCAATACGCCTACACCGATCCGGATCACATCCTGAGCCATCCGCAAGGCACCGGCGGTGGCGGGCTGGAGGACAACGAGCAATACCGCATCGCCACGCGCACCACGGTGCAGGACGTACTGCAACCGGGCGCGGGTCCGGAGGCGGTGATCCACTCGGGCGGGGCGATGCACATCGTCACCGACACCCTGCACAACACCTACGCGCGCATCGCCGCCGGTGGTGACCTGAGCATCGATGGCATCACCGGCGCGGTCAGCGTGACCAACCTGGCGCAGACGCTGTACCGCACCGACAGCTTCAACAACGTGACCCACGCGTACAACGGCACCCACCACGCGGCAATGGAGCAATCCATCGATCTCGGTGCAGATCGGCCAGATCGGCGGCTCGATCACCAGCGGCGGCACGCTGCACATCGACGTGGGCGATTTGAGCAACCTCAACCAGGGCCGCGCCGCGCCCAACGTGCAGGGCGCGGCGGCGCTGGCCAACCTGGGCGTGCAGGGCGCACAGGGCGCGGTCAGCGGTGGCGGCGTCGGTCCGTTGCATGGCCCGGGCGGGGTGTCCGGGAGCAGCGCGGCGCAGGCGCAATCCAGCGGCGCCCAGCGCGCCAGTACCGGCAACGCCAGCGCCATGGGCACGGTGAGCGGTCAGGGCGCGACGAGCGGCAGCGTAGCGGTCAATGCGGCGGGCGGTTCACCGGACCGCATCGTGATCAGGCGCAATCCAGCGGCGCCCAGCGCGCCAGTACCGGCAACGCCAGCGCCATGGGCACGGTGAGCGGTCAGGGCGCGACGAGCGGCAGCGTAGCGGTCAATGCGGCGGGCGGTTCACCGGACCGCATCGTGATGGGCGGGTGCGCCGGACACGCAACTGCCCAGCGCCAGCCTGTTCAACGTGCAGCCCAACGGCGGCCACGCGCTGGTGGAGACCGATCCACGCTTCACCAACTAGACACGCAACTGCCCAGCGCCAGCCTGTTCAACGTGCAGCCCAACGGCGGCCACGCGCTGGTGGAGACCGATCCACGCTTCACCAACTACCGTGTGTGGCTGAGTTCGGACGCGCAACTGCGGCAAGCAACTGGGCTACAACGCCGACACCATGCAGCAACGCCTGGGCGATGGGTACTACGAACAGAAGTTGGTGCGCGAGCAGATCGGGCAACTGACCGGGCGTCGCTTCCTGGAAGGGTATGGCAGCGACGACTGGGCTACAACGCCGACACCATGCAGCAACGCCTGGGCGATGGGTACTACGAACAGAAGTTGGTGCGCGAGCAGATCGGGCAACTGACCGGGCGTCGCTTCCTGGAAGGGTATGGCAGCGACGAAGCGCAATACCAGGCATTGCTGGATGCTGGCGCGACGGTGGGCAAGGCCTGGGGCCTGCGTCCGGGCGTGGCGTTGACGGCGGCGCAGATGGCGCAATTGACCAGCGACATCGTGTGGCTGGTGGCGAAGACGGTGACGCTGCCCGATGGCCGCACCACCACCGCGCTGGTGCCGCAGGTGTACCTGCGGCTGCATCCGGGCGATCTGGACAGCGGCGGCGCGCTGCTGGCCGGTGCCAATGTCGATGCGCACGTGAGCGGCACGTTGACCAACACCGGCACCATCGCGGGCCGTCAATTGGTGTCCTTGGATGCGGGCCGGATCGATCACCTGGGCGGCAGCATCAGCGGCAATCAAGTGGCGCTGAGCTCGGCCAGCGACATCCGCATCCAGGGCGCGAGCGTGAGCGCGGTGGATGCGTTGAGCGTGCGGGCGGCGGGCAATATCGAGGTGGCCTCCACGGTGGAGACGCTGCAAGGCGGCGGGCATCAAGAAGCGATCACGCGCGTGGCCGGGCTGTACGTGACCGGAGCCAATGGCGGCGGCGTGTTGTCGGTGGTGGGCGGTGGCGATGTGACCCTGCAGGCGGCGCAGGTGCGCAATGCCGGCACCGACGGGGTGACCCAACTGGTGGCCGGTCACGACCTGACCCTGGGCGCGCAGACGCTCACGCACACACAGTACCGACGCCACGCACGATGCACGCAACTACCAACGCAGCAGCGAGACCACGCATGCGGTGAGCAGCGTGCAAGGCGCGGGCGACGTGGTGTTGGCGGCGGGCCACGATCTGACGCTGCAAGCGGCGCAGAACCACGCATGCGGTGAGCAGCGTGCAAGGCGCGGGCGACGTGGTGTTGGCGGCGGGCCACGATCTGACGCTGCAAGCGGCGCAGATCGGCGCAGCAAAGGCGCTGGCGTTGCAGGCCGGCCACGACCTCGATAGTCAGGCGGTGGTGGACAGCACCACACAGTCGCGCAGCAGCGTGAGCAAGCGCCAC
>NZ_JZIM01000062.1:0-3413 GCF_000963215.1 Xanthomonas sp. MUS 060 | reverse complement strand
GAACTTTGACTTCTTCATGGCGACGGGCCTCCTTAGGCCTAAGTGTCGCCGAATTTTCTGGTTCTGGCCGGCCCAAATTATAGGGGGGAGGTCAGCTGAAGTACACTTTGACTTCTTCATGGCGACGGGCCTCCTTAGGCCTAAGTGTCGCCGAATTTTCTGGTTCTGGCCGGCCCAAATTATAGGGGGGAGGTCAGCTGAAGTACGGCTGCCCGTACACGTCCGGGCCGTACACGTGCGAACTCAGCACCAGGTGATCGCTGCCCGTACACGTCCGGGCCGTACACGTGCGAACTCAGCACCAGGTGATCTGCCGGGATCTTGAGTGGGGCGGGCGCACTCCTGGGCCTCCAGGTTTTCGCCCCAGAAGTGGGCGTCGTTGCTGGAGCAGCTCGGATTCGAGGAGACACCTTCGACAAAGATCAGCCAGTTCGGCGCGGCGCTCAGCACGACCGCGGAGGCACGTTCTGCCGCGGAGTTCCAGTCGGTGGCGGCGTTGCCGGTGCCCCAGGTCGCTGCGCCGTGCGGTTCGTTCTTCAGGTCAAGACCGATCACGCCCGGCACGCTGGCGTAGCGCTTGGCGACGAATGTCAGATCATTCTCCCACTCACTCCTGGGCCTCCAGGTTTTCGCCCCAGAAGTGGGCGTCGTTGCTGGAGCAGCTCGGATTCGAGGAGACACCTTCGACAAAGATCAGCCAGTTCGGCGCGGCGCTCAGCACGACCGCGGAGGCACGTTCTGCCGCGGAGTTCCAGTCGGTGGCGGCGTTGCCGGTGCCCCAGGTCGCTGCGCCGTGCGGTTCGTTCTTCAGGTCAAGACCGATCACGCCCGGCACGCTGGCGTAGCGCTTGGCGACGAATGTCAGATCATTCTCCCACTGCGTTTCGCTGTAGGAGTCGGTCGGTGTACCACAGTTCGGAGATCGCATTGCAATCGGGCCTGGTGTACCACAGTTCGGAGATCGCATTGCAATCGGGCCTGTGGTGATCGAGCAGCACGTACATGCCGCGGCGGCTGAGTTCGTTGATGATCGTATCCATCACCTGCAGCGAGCTCATTCCTTGCAGGTCTGAGTTTTGGCTGTAGTCGATGCTGCCGGGCGAAGCACTATGCAGTGTATCCGGGCAGAATGGCAGGCGCACGGCATTGAAGCCCAGGTTTTGCATCTGCGTGATCATGTCCTTCCAATTGCGCGCCCACAGACCATGCGTGATGTGTTCCGGGGTTTCGAAACCGAACCAATTCACGCCACGCAACTGCACGGCGTTGCCGCTGTCGTCCACGACCTGGCCGTTTTTGACAGCGTAGCTCCATGCCGAACTGCTGGCCACCATTAATGCCGCCGCCAACAGGCAGCGGGTGATGCGGGGCTTGATTGACCGAGTCATTGTGTTTCTCTCCAATAGAAGGTCCGCCCGAAATGGGCAGGCCTAAAGTTGAGTTGGGGGGCTAAGTGGTAGGTAATTAGCTAGTGCCTGGCAATTACCTAAGAGTGATGATCGAGATTGCCGGAAAAAGAAGTCGTGAATTTCCGTACATTGGTTTACTTGTCCAAGAATTGCATACAACTAACGTGACGGCGGTGCTTTTTTTGAGGTCGCCAGTCTGCAAGTGGTTCGGAAAGTGCGAAATGTGCCGCTATTTTGTCGCTGCTGTTGATTGCAGCGCCGGGCACTGGAAGTGCAGTAGTCTGATTTTTTGCTCACGCGCCTTGCATTTTTGCTTAAATCACTAGCTCTCTGAGGTGATCTGCACGATGAGGCCATGGTGCAAGAGCCGCTCGAGCATCGCGGTGGTGAGCGTGTGATCGTTGGCGAAAGCGCTGTGCCACTGCGTGACCGGCAGGGTGCTGGTGAGCGCCATCGAGCTGCGCGCCTGGCACCTGGTCACGACGTTAAAGAACAGCTTCGCCTCGTCGCACCCTAAGGACAGGTAGTCGATCTATTCGACCACCAGCAGTTACTGCTTGAGCACCGCGCGCTTGAAGTCGTTCCTCAGCCCGTTCTACGCCTTCGCCGCAGTCAGTTGCATGATTAGGTCGGTCGTTGTGATGCGCCCCGCTTTATGTGCTGTCATCATTGCGCGCTGGTACAGCGCCAGGGCGATGTGCGTCTTGTCGACACCACTTAGGCCATCACCACGTTCTCTGCGCGCTTGCTCGCTCAGGTTCATATTCAACGCGAGGTGAAGAAATGCCGTTGAATGCGCCGTTTGCTACGCCGATAAACAGATTGTTCGGCGCCTTGGTCGAGGGTGCCAGCAGGCCGGTCAGGATCAGCGATTGCGACGTGTCATTGTGGTTGAACAGTAAGAACGCCTGCGGCGTGGTACGCCTGAACGCGCGCATGGCCGCTTTGCTGAAAGCGTTTGCTGGTTGATTGACGCGGATGCGTAATGTCGGTTGCAACCGACGCTAGCGAGAAAATGCGTTCAGCCCATGCGGATCAGTACGACTGCGCTTGCTGCACTCTTTATGGTCTGTGTCTGCAAGCTATGGTCGACGCGCTGCGATGGCTAAAAGCACCAACGGCAGCGTCGCGAGACGCTGCCGTTGGCAAGTCACCGTGTGGTGCGCACGGTGACAGTGTTACCGCATGGCATCAGCGCCCGGCACAGAAGCCGAACTCTGCCATGGCGCCGGGCGCCAGGGTCTTGTTCCAATCCATTCCACTGGCGCTGAGCTTGCTGCCGGACTGTGCCCAATTGGCATTCCACAGATTGTTAATCTTACCGCTGATCGTCTGAGTCACTGACCAGTTGCCGGCGGTGCTGCCGGTGTTGGTAACTTGCACACGCTCGCAATAGCCAACTTGCCAATCGCTGTCCACGATGACCTTAGTGCTGAAGATAGGGCCGCTGCTGGCACCGCCACCACCCGTGGAGCCACCACCACCCGTGGAGCCACCACCACCCAAAGCACCAACGGCAGCGTCGCGAGACGCTGCCGTTGGCAAGTCACCGTGTGGTGCGCACGGTGACAGTGTTACCGCATGGCATCAGCGCCCGGCACAGAAGCCGAACTCTGCCATGGCGCCGGGCGCCAGGGTCTTGTTCCAATCCATTCCACTGGCGCTGAGCTTGCTGCCGGACTGTGCCCAATTGGCATTCCACAGATTGTTAATCTTACCGCTGATCGTCTGAGTCACTGACCAGTTGCCGGCGGTGCTGCCGGTGTTGGTAACTTGCACACGCTCGCAATAGCCAACTTGCCAATCGCTGTCCACGATGACCTTAGTGCTGAAGATAGGGCCGCTGCTGGCACCGCCACCACCCGTGGAGCCACCACCACCCGTGGAGCCACCACCACCCGTGGAGCCACCACCACCCGTGGAGCCGCCACCACCCGTGGAGCCACCGCCACCCGTGGAGCCACCGCCACCCGTGGAGCCACCGCCACCCGTGGAGCCGCCGCC
>NZ_JZIM01000061.1:0-3459 GCF_000963215.1 Xanthomonas sp. MUS 060 | reverse complement strand
GCAGAACACGCCGCAGGGCGAACTGGATCTTGGTGAAATCGAGGCGAGCGGTCTCACCACCGCGCAGACAAGTGCGCAGTTCGACCTATCGCTGTCGTTGGAAGAGAGTGCGAGTGGAGTCGTCGGCAGTCTGACCTATGCGACGGCATTGTTCGAGCATTCGACATTGCAGCGCTGGATGGGCCATTGGCAGCATCTGCTGGCGGCGATGGTGTCCGAAGGCGCTGAAGATCAGTTGGTAGACCGTCTGCCGTTGCTGGACGATGCCGAACGCCATCAGCTGCTGACGCAGTGGAATGCAACAGCAGCGGATTATCCGCGCGATGCCTGTGTGCACGAATTATTCGAAGCGCAGGTGATGCGTGATCCATCGGCAATTGCGATTGTTCAAAACAATGTCGCGCTGACGTATGGTGAGTTGAATGTGCGTGCCAACCAGTTGGCGCATTACCTGCGCGAATTGGGCGTGCACCCGGATGAATGCGTGGCAGTGTGCGTGCAGCGCAGTGTCGAGATGATGGTGGCGTTGCTGGCGGTGTTGAAGGCGGGCGGTGCGTATGTGCCGCTGGATCCGGCCTATCCGCCTGAGCGCTTGTCCTACATGCTCAGCGATTGCGGCGCGGTGGCGGTGCTGATGGATACTGTCAGCGCTCACCTTGTCGAGGACAATGTGACCTCGGCAGTGATCGTCGACCTGCAAGCCGATGGCGAACGCTGGCAGCACCTGCCGGACAGCAATCCTGGCCGCCATGCCAATGGTCTGACCGCGCGGCATCTGGCGTATGTGATCTATACGTCAGGATCGACCGGTGCGCCCAAAGGTAACACGCCGCAGGGCGAACTGGATCTTGGTGAAATCGAGGCGAGCGGTCTCACCACCGCGCAGACAAGTGCGCAGTTCGACCTATCGCTGTCGTTGGAAGAGAGTGCGAGTGGAGTCGTCGGCAGTCTGACCTATGCGACGGCATTGTTCGAGCATTCGACATTGCAGCGCTGGATGGGCCATTGGCAGCATCTGCTGGCGGCGATGGTGTCCGAAGGCGCTGAAGATCAGTTGGTAGACCGTCTGCCGTTGCTGGACGATGCCGAACGCCATCAGCTGCTGACGCAGTGGAATGCAACAGCAGCGGATTATCCGCGCGATGCCTGTGTGCACGAATTATTCGAAGCGCAGGTGATGCGTGATCCATCGGCAATTGCGATTGTTCAAAACAATGTCGCGCTGACGTATGGTGAGTTGAATGTGCGTGCCAACCAGTTGGCGCATTACCTGCGCGAATTGGGCGTGCACCCGGATGAATGCGTGGCAGTGTGCGTGCAGCGCAGTGTCGAGATGATGGTGGCGTTGCTGGCGGTGTTGAAGGCGGGCGGTGCGTATGTGCCGCTGGATCCGGCCTATCCGCCTGAGCGCTTGTCCTACATGCTCAGCGATTGCGGCGCGGTGGCGGTGCTGATGGATACTGTCAGCGCTCACCTTGTCGAGGACAATGTGACCTCGGCAGTGATCGTCGACCTGCAAGCCGATGGCGAACGCTGGCAGCACCTGCCGGACAGCAATCCTGGCCGCCATGCCAATGGTCTGACCGCGCGGCATCTGGCGTATGTGATCTATACGTCAGGATCGACCGGTGCGCCCAAAGGTGTGATGATCGAGCACCAGGGTTGTGTCAATTTATACTATCACTACGCGCTGCGCTATTTAAAGCAGGGCGAGAAAGTGCTGGTTGTCTCTTCTTTTTCTTTTGACCTGACGCTTAAGAATATTTTTTCTCCATTATGTGTTGGCGCTAGTGTGGTGTTGGCGCCGGCAGGTGTAATGGTGGGTTCGAGTGTATTGAGCCTTCTTGAGTCGAGTGGTGCGGTGTTGATAAATTGCGCGCCAAGTCAATTGTATGGAGTTTTTGATGAATTTGGTTCTAGAGTTGAGGGAATTAAATTTGACCAGCTTCGCTATATTTTACTCGGTGGAGAGGCGATAAAGGGAGAGCGTTTTTCTGCGTGGATTTCAGGTGATGAGAAATATGTATTTGTAAATAGTTACGGGCCATCTGAGATCACGGACGTTGCTGTCGATGGCGTAATAGAAGATCTTTTTGCATCGGAAACGATGCCAATCGGTTGGGCGTCCGATTTCCAATGTGCGCATCTACATCCTGGATACACACGGCGCACCGGTACCGATTGGGGTGGTCGGCGAGCTGTATATCGGTGGCGATGGCGTCGGGCGTGGGTATCTCAATCGAGCGGCATTGACCGCCGAGCGCTTCCTCACGGATCCATTCAGCACCGATCCGGCGGCACGGATGTACCGCAGTGGCGATCTGGGCGGCACGGATGTACCGCAGTGGCGATCTGGGGCGTGCGTTGGCGTGCCGATGGCACGATCGAGTTCGTGGGACGCAACGATCACCAGGTCAAGATCCGTGGTTTCCGCATCGAGTTGGGCGAGATCGAGGCACGCTTGAGCGCGCATGCGGAGGTGCGCGAGTGCGTGGTCGTCGCGCTTGATGGCGTGCCGATGGCACGATCGAGTTCGTGGGACGCAACGATCACCAGGTCAAGATCCGTGGTTTCCGCATCGAGTTGGGCGAGATCGAGGCACGCTTGAGCGCGCATGCGGAGGTGCGCGAGTGCGTGGTCGTCGCGCTTGAGACCGACGGCAGGGACAGAGAAGCAGGGACAGAGAAGCGAGCGGCTGGTGGCGTATTGGGTCGGTCACGAAGCTGTTGATGCTGCCGCATTGCGCAGTTGGCTATCGGATGGACTGCCCGATTACATGGTGCCAGCGGCCTATGTGCAGTTGGAGCTGCCGCATTGCGCAGTTGGCTATCGGATGGACTGCCCGATTACATGGTGCCAGCGGCCTATGTGCAGTTGGATCGTTCGCTTGCCGCTGACTTGCCGCTGACCCCGAACGGCAAGCTGGATCGCAAGCAAGGCATTACCCGCACCGGATGCGGCGGCCTATGCGGCGTTGACGTATGAAGCACCACAGGGCGAGATCGAACACACCATTGCCGCGATCTGGCACGAATTACTCGGTCTGGGCATTACCCGCACCGGATGCGGCGGCCTATGCGGCGTTGACGTATGAAGCACCACAGGGCGAGATCGAACACACCATTGCCGCGATCTGGCACGAATTACTCGGTCTGGAGTGAGACCATCGGACGGCATGACAATTTCTTCGCCCTGGGCGGGCATTCGTTGCTGGGCGTGCGCCTGATGTCGCGCATTCGCAGCGCATTGGGGGTGGAACTGCCGCTGGCGACCTTGTTCGCCCAACCGCGCCTGGCCGAGTTGGCTCACGCCCTGGCAAGCGCTACCGCCAGTACGTTGCCGCCCATCGTTCCAGCCGATCGAGATGCACCCCTGCCATTGTCCTTCGCGCAACAACGGCTATGGTTCCTGGCGCAATTCGACGAACGCGCCGCGCAGGCGTACACCCTCTCTGGCGTG
>NZ_JZIM01000060.1:0-3580 GCF_000963215.1 Xanthomonas sp. MUS 060 | reverse complement strand
CGCAACTGCTGGCGTCAGTGAAGGAGCGCGCACTGCAAGCGCAGGCGCATCAGGACATCCCGTTCGAGCAAGTGGTGGAGTTAGTACAACCGCCACGCAGCTTGGCGCATGCGCCACTGTTCCAGGTGATGTTCGCTTGGCAGAACGCGCCGCAGGGTGAGCTGGATCTTGGTGCAATCGAGGCGGGCGAGTGGTCTGAGCGCAATACAGACGAGCGCGCAGTTCGACCTGTCGTTGTCGTTGGTTGAGAGCAATAGTGGTCTGAGCGCAATACAGACGAGCGCGCAGTTCGACCTGTCGTTGTCGTTGGTTGAGAGCAATGAGGGAGGGGATCGTCGGTAGTCTGGCTTATGCCACGGCATTGTTCGAGCGTTCGACGCTGGAGCGGTGGATGGGCCATTGGCGGCATCTGTTGGATGCGATGGTGGCCGACGGCGCCGAACATCAGGCAGTAGATCGTCTACCGTTGCTGGACGATGCCGAGCGCCATCAGGTACTAGCCCAGTGGAATGCAACGGCAGCAGATTATCCACGCGATGCCTGTGTGCACGAATTGTTCGAGGCACAGGTAGCACGGACACCCTCGGCCATCGCGGTAGTGCAAGGCGAGGTGTCGCTGACCTATGGCGAGTTGAACGCGCGTGCCAACCGTCTGGCGCATTACCTGCGTGAAGGCATTGTTCGAGCGTTCGACGCTGGAGCGGTGGATGGGCCATTGGCGGCATCTGTTGGATGCGATGGTGGCCGACGGCGCCGAACATCAGGCAGTAGATCGTCTACCGTTGCTGGACGATGCCGAGCGCCATCAGGTACTAGCCCAGTGGAATGCAACGGCAGCAGATTATCCACGCGATGCCTGTGTGCACGAATTGTTCGAGGCACAGGTAGCACGGACACCCTCGGCCATCGCGGTAGTGCAAGGCGAGGTGTCGCTGACCTATGGCGAGTTGAACGCGCGTGCCAACCGTCTGGCGCATTACCTGCGTGAATTGTTTGGGTGTGTGTGCGCCCGGATGATCGTGTGGCCATCTGTGTGCAGGCAGCGCAGTGTGGAAATGGTGGTGGCGTTGCTTGCGGTGCTGAAGGCGGGCGGTGCGTATGTGCCCCTGGATCCGGCCTATCCGCCGGAGCGGCTGGCCTATATGCAGTCAGATTGCGGCGCGTTGGTGATGTTGACGGATACCGTCAGCCGCCACTTGGTCGAGCATCCGACTGCCTCGACGGTGGTCGTCCGCAGTGTGGAAATGGTGGTGGCGTTGCTTGCGGTGCTGAAGGCGGGCGGTGCGTATGTGCCCCTGGATCCGGCCTATCCGCCGGAGCGGCTGGCCTATATGCAGTCAGATTGCGGCGCGTTGGTGATGTTGACGGATACCGTCAGCCGCCACTTGGTCGAGCATCCGACTGCCTCGACGGTGGTCGTCGATCGATTTGCAAGCCGATGGCGAACGCTGGCAGCACCTGCCGGACAGCAATCCCGACCGCCCGACCGCCATCCATGCTAATGGCCTGACTGCACGGCATCTGGCGTATGTGATCTACACGTCCGGATCGACCGGTATGCCGAAGGGTGCGATGAATGAACATCGCGGGGTCATCAACATGGCTTACGCTCAGAAAAATAAATTATCCTTGGATGTAAATAGCCGTATCTTGCAGTTTTCTTCATTTAGTTTTGATGCTTGTACGTTCGAAATTATGATGTCACTCTGTTGGGGTGGTGGGTTATTCATTCCATTAAAAAATGAGATTGTTGCGGGTCATGATTTTTTTGAAATTATAAAAAATAAAGAAATCACTCACGCAACGCTGCCTCCCTCAGTGTTGCCTACAGTAGAAAATATTGAAGAGCTTGTTTCTTTGCAAACGATCGTTGTTGCAGGCGATTCGCTCTCTTCCACCATCGCGAAATATTGGAGTCAAGGAAGGCGCCTAATCAATGCATATGGACCCACGGAGGCGACGGTCTGTGCCTGCATGCATGAATGCGATGCGAGTGCAACGGGCGCGCCACCGATTGGTCGTCCAATTGCCAATGTGCGTATCTACATCTTGGATGCGAATGGTGCGCCAGTTCCCATCGGCGTAGTGGGTGAGTTGTATATCGCTGGCGATAGCGTGGGGCGCGGGTATCTAAACCGGGATCACTTGACTGCTGCACGCTTCCTCGTGGATCCATTTAGTAACGATCCGACGGCGCACATGTATCGCANAGTGCGCATGCGGGTGTGCGCGAGTGCGTGGTGGTGGCGCTGGAGGATGCCACAGGCAACGACAAACGACTGGTGGCGTATTTAGTCGGTAGCGAGGCGGTAGCGAGGGGGTGACGTCCGAACATCTGTCTGGGTGCGGAGGTATTGCGCAATTGGCTGTCCGCCACGCTACCGGACTACATGGTGCCGGCAGCCTATGTGCAGTTGGATCGCCTGCCATTGACTCCGAACGGAAAACTGGATCGCAAGGTGCGGAGGTATTGCGCAATTGGCTGTCCGCCACGCTACCGGACTACATGGTGCCGGCAGCCTATGTGCAGTTGGATCGCCTGCCATTGACTCCGAACGGAAAACTGGATCGCAAGGCACTGCCGGCACCAGATGGCGCGGCTGGCTTATGCGGCGCGTGCGTATGAAGCGCCGCAGGGCGCGATCGAACAGGCCATTGCTGGAATTTGGAGCGACCTGCTTGGTCTGGAGATGGTCGGTCGGCACGATGACTTTTTCGCGCTCGGTGGGCATTCCCTGCTGGCGGTGCGGGTTGCTTCGCGCCTGCGTCAGGAGTTGGGTGTCGAGATCGGTGTGGCCGAGTTGTTTGCGCATGCGACGTTGCAGCGTCTTGCCGAGTGTGTGGCCTCTTCCTCTAGTGTGGCCTTGCAGCCGATCATGCCGCTGGAGCCGAATGCGCCGCGCGTTCTATCGTTTGCCCAGCAACGGCTCTGGTTCCTGTCGCAGTTCGAGGGTGTCAGTCAGGCGTATCACATCAGCGGCGGGCTAAGGTTGCGCGGTGTGTTGGATGCGCAGGCGCTGCGGCGTGCGTTGGATCGCATCGTGGCTGGCTCGACATGCGTCGCTGCGCACGACCTTCGCGCTGGTTGACGGGCAGGCGTTGCAGCAAATCGCTGACGAGGACAACGGCTTCCATTTGATCGACATGCGTCGCTGCGCACGACCTTCGCGCTGGTTGACGGGCAGGCGTTGCAGCAAATCGCTGACGAGGACAACGGCTTCCATTTGATCGGTCGATCACGATCTGCGCGGTGTGCCTGATCGTGAGGTGGCGTTGCAGCAGCTGTTAGTCGATGAAGCGCAAGCGCCATTTGCGTTGGAGCATGGCCCGTTGATCCGTGGCCGGCTGATACGACTTGCCGATGAGTGTGCCTGATCGTGAGGTGGCGTTGCAGCAGCTGTTAGTCGATGAAGCGCAAGCGCCATTTGCGTTGGAGCATGGCCCGTTGATCCGTGGCCGGCTGATACGACTTGCCGATGACGAGTCCGTCCTCTTCGTCACGATGCACCACATTGTCTCGGACGGTTGGTCGATGGGGATCTTGATCAACGAGTTGAGCGTGCTGTATCGGGCCTTTGCA
>NZ_JZIM01000059.1:0-3634 GCF_000963215.1 Xanthomonas sp. MUS 060 | reverse complement strand
GTTCGACCGCACCGCCGAAGGCCGAGCAATCAAATGCCTTGTGATCGTGGACGATGCGACCCACGAAGCAGTCGCCATGGAGGTGGAGCGTGCCATGACCGCACCGCCGAAGGCCGAGCAATCAAATGCCTTGTGATCGTGGACGATGCGACCCACGAAGCAGTCGCCATGGAGGTGGAGCGTGCCATGCCATCTCCGGCCATGGTGTGGCACGCGTGCTGAAGCGACTGACGCACAGTCGTGGCCTGCCGAAGATGATCCGCACTGGTAATGGCAAGGGATTTTGCGGCAAGGCCATGGTTGCCTGGGCGCACGGTCGTGGTGTGCAGTGACGGCTGATCCAACCCGGAAAGCCAAACCAAAACGCCTACGTCGAATCGTTCAATGGCCGACTGCGCGATGAGTGCCTCAATGAACACTGCTTCCCGACGCTGCTACATGCGCGCACCGACATCCATCGAACGGTGGCGACGCGAGTACAACGAAGATCGACCCAAAAAAGCGATCGGCGGCATGACACCGGCCGCATATGCCAAACGCCTGGCAACAGCGATATCATCACCGCCGGACTCTAAACCCGACTGCTATTCAGGATGGGGGATGTCGGCCTCGCCCCGAACCGGGCTGTTCTTCAGTTGACAGACACCAGCTTCAGGCATCGCCGCGAGGGGCCTGCTTGCGTTGCCCGATCCCCGCTTCTACTTGGGCTAGCGGCGGCTGCAATCACCGCAGTCGATGAATGATGCCTTGGGCTGGAACCGTCCCCAGTTCGGGCGCTTCATCGAAGCGTTGATGTGCTTCGGCGATGGCGAATTGGTTGTCGTTTGCCCAATTCACAAGCGCCATCACAGGCCCTAATAGCGTCCGACCCAGTTCGGTGAGGTCGTAATCGACTCGCGGCGGGATAGTCGGATAGATCGTCCTGGTAATCAGTCCATCGCGCTCCATTCCGCGCAACGTCAGCGTCAGCATGCGTTGGGAGATGCCGTCAATACCGCGCCTCAACTCGTTGAAGCGCCGCGTTCCATTGGCCAGCGAGGCAATGATGTAGAGGCTCCATTTGTCGCCGACACGATCCAGTATTTCGCGGGTGGCTCGACAGCCTCCCGTATTGGGGTCCGGCAGTTCTTCGGGCAAATCTGTGTGACTCAGTGACATGTCTGTGCCTTCTTGTGGAATGCAGCAAGGAATCTTACCATCCTTCGTATGGATAGGTAACTTAGATTTCATATGTTACCTAGTATCTATTTTATACCATGCACGGAGCCATCATGAGCAAAGTCCTGCTGATCACATCCAGCCCACGCGGGGCTGACAGCCTTTCCACCCGCTTCGCCACTGAAATTGCCAATGGCATCCGGGCTCAACAGGGGGGCTCGCTGACTGTTCGCGACCTTGTCGCAAATCCGGCACCGCACATCACGGTGGCCTACATCCAAGGCCGCGCTACGGCCTCTAATGCGCGCACACCGGAACAGATTGAGGCAGTCGAAGGTGCCCAGGAGCTGGTTGATGAGTTGCGCGCAGCCGACGTGATCGTGCTTGGCTCGGGAATGATGAATTTCGGTCCATCTTCGCAGCTCAAGGCCTGGATTGACCACGTCACGTGGCCGGGCATCACCTTCAGCTACGGCACAGATGCGTCCCAGGGGCTGCTGACTGGCAAGAAGGTTTATCTGGTCACCGCCGCTGGCGGCGTGTTCTCGGGGAGTCTGTGCACCCTTCGATTTCCAGACCAACTATCTCCTGCACATGCTCGGCTTTATCGGATTGACCGACGTCGAGCTTGTGCGTATCGAAGGCACATTGCTCGGCCCGGACGCGGCCCAGGCCGCCACCGCGAAGGCCGACGCGACGGTGAAGTCCTTGTTGGCGAAGGCGGCGTGAAGTCATGATCGTGCGCAAAACTATCACGTGCTTCGGCGCTGGCACCGGCATCGACTTCGCGACCATGCCTGCGAATAGTCAGGGAGGAATGAAATGAAGCTTGCCATATTCGGAGCCACCGGATCGACTGGACTGCACATCATCGAAGAAGCCTTGAAGCAAGGCTACGTCCTTTCTGTCTATACGCGCGATGCGAAGAAGCTCGCCGCGCTTGCCGGGAAAGTCGAAGTCGTTGTCGGTGATCTGCAAGACCGGGACGCCATTGCGAAGTGCATCCAGGGTGCTGATGCTGTCATCAGTGCCCTGGGGCCTAACAGTCTCAAGGTGCAGGGTGACCGACCAGTCATGCATGGCCTATCCAACATCATAGCCGCGATGCGGCAATTGGGCGTGCGGCGCCTTCTCCAAGTATCTACGGCGAGCTATCGCGACCCCCAGGATGGCTTCGCCCTCACTTCCCATATGGGAGTGTTTTTCTTCAAAGTGTTTGTTCGCAAGGCTTACGAGGACATCCGAGCGACTGGCGAACTGATCGCCAATTCGGACCTGGACTGGACGTTGGTGCGGATCCCATTCCTTAAAGATGGCCCGGCGAACGGAAAAATCGATGTTGGCTGGTATGGAAGAACCAATCTCGGATCGAAACTTTCACGGGGCAATCTCGCAGAATTTCTGATTCAGCAGGTCACTGACCAGAAGTTCGTGCGGGCCGCACCGGGCATCGCCAATGGTTGAAGAAGGAGAGAACTAGTATGTTGCAAATTGACCTATATACCGAGATCACCTGCCCTTGGTGCATCATCGGCCAGTACCGCCTCGATAAGGTTCTGAAAGAGCGCTTTCCCGATCTTGCGGTCGACATTCATCATCATCCCGTCCTGTTGTTGGCGGATGCCCCCGCTGAGGGGTTGTACATCCCCGACTTGCTTTTTAAGCGATACGGCGTGACCGACCCAAAGACCTCGTTTGCTCGGGCCGAAGGCGAAGCCCGTGCGTCGGGGCTTGACCTAGATCTTGGCCGTCAACTCTTTACCTATCCGACGCAGGCAGCACACGCGATCATCAATGCGGCGGGACCGCGCGGCACGCAGCACCAACTCGCGGTCGCGATCACGCAAGCCCACTTCCTGCAGGCGAAGAATATTGGCAAGGCCGATGTGCTGGCAGACATCGCCGTAGCTCATGGGTTTGAACGCGACGAAGCCCTCGCCATTGCTCGTGATCCGGTATGGCACGCGAGGGTAGAGCAAGCGGCGACTGACTCTGCTGCAGCTGGCGTTCGGTCAGTTCCACACTTCGTTTTCGGTGCTCATGTCGCGATCAATGGAGGCCGCAGCGAAGACGAAATCGCCACGGCAATTGGCCAAGCAATACGCGGCATTGACCATAACCAGCATGCTAACGGGTAGTGTGACAGGACGTGCCCATAAATCATGCGCTTGCCTATGGGAATGGGACGTGGAACGGAGCTTCTCACGGGTGGTTGCGGAGGCTTGATGTAATACGCTGATCTGGTGACGTCCCCCCGATTTTGAGTATCACGCTTGCCTATGGGAATGGGACGTGGAACGGAGCTTCTCACGGGTGGTTGCGGAGGCTTGATGTAATACGCTGATCTGGTGACGTCCCCCCGATTTTGAGTATCACGCCAGTGCAGCTGTTCGAGAACGACTTGATCAAGGAAGCGCTGCGAAAAAAATAGTCAGCGCACCGGTGCGTCGTGCGCTGGTGCACGAGTGGATCCAAG
>NZ_JZIM01000058.1:0-3682 GCF_000963215.1 Xanthomonas sp. MUS 060 | reverse complement strand
AACAGTGCCAGCGGATCGGCTTCGCCACGTGCGAACGCCCGATACAACACGCTCAGCTCGTTGATCAAAATCCCCATCGACCACCCATCCGAGACGATGTGATGCATCGTGACGAAGAGAACGGACTCGTCATCGGCAAGCCTAACCAGTCGACCACGGATCAACGGACCGTGCTCCAGCACAAATGGCGCTTGCGCTTCTTCGGTCAACAGCCGCTCCAGTTCCACCTCGCGATTCTGAGCCTCACGCAAGTCATGAGCGATCAACCGGAAACCACTATCCTCGGCAGCGATCTGCTGCAAGGCCTGTCCATCGACCAGCACGAAGGTCGTGCGCAGCGACGCATGACGGGCCACGATGCGATCCAACGCACGCTGCAGTGCGTGCGCATCCAGCGCCCCGCGTAAACGCAGGCCGCCACTGATGTGATACGCCTGACTCACACCCTCGAACTGCGACAGGAACCAGAGCCGCTGCTGCGCAAACGACAGCACACGCGGTGCATCCAGCTCAATCGACACAATCGGCGGCAGCACCGCGCCGGACGAGGACGTCACACACGCGGCAAGCTGATGGAGCGTGGCGTGCACGAATAGATCTGCCACGCCGATCTCGACACCCAACTCCTGACGCAAGCGCGAGGCGACCCGTACCGCCAACAACGAATGTCCGCCGAGGGCGAAGAAGTTATCGTGCCGCCCGATGGTTTCCAGACCCAGCAGGTCGCGCCAGATCGCGGCGATGGTTTGTTCAGTCGCGCCCTGCGGTGCCTCATACGCACGCGCCGCATAGGCCGCGCCATCCGGTGCGGGTAACGCCTTGCGATCCAGCTTGCCGTTGGGGGTCAGCGGCAAGCGATCCAACCGCACATAGGCTGCCGGCACCATGTAATCCGGCAGTACAGCCGAGAGCCAACTACGCAATGCCTCCGCGCCAAGATGCTCGGACTTCACATCCTCGGCACCCACCCAATACGCCACCAATCGCTTGGCGCTGCCTGTCGTATCTGCCAGCGCCACCACCACGCACTCGCGCACATCCGCATGCGCGCTCAGCCGTGCCTCGATCTCGCCCAACTCGATACGGAAACCACGAATCTTGACTTGGTGATCGTTACGTCCCACAAACTCGATCGTGCCATCGGCACGCCAGCGCCCTAAATCACCAGTGCGATACATCCGCGCCGTCGGATCGTCGCTGAATGGATCCGTGAGGAAACGCTCGGTGGTCAATGCGTCGCGATTCAAATATCCACGCCCCACGCCATCGCCACCGATATACAACTCGCCCACCACTCCGACCGGAACTGGCGCACCGTGTGCATCCAGGAGGTAGATCCGTACATTCGCAATCGGACGACCAATCGGGGGGGCGCCCGTCGCGCTCGCATCGCATTCATGTACACAGGCGCAGACCGTCGTCTCTGTCGGACCATACGCATTGATTAAACGCCTTCCTTCAGCCCAGTGCCCGGCAATGACCGCAGAGAGCGCCTCGCCAGCCACAACGAGTGTCTTCAGAGACGAAAACGCTGTCGCTTCGGGCAAGTGATGCAGCACCGAAGGCGGCAGAGTGACATGACTGATTTCGTTTTCATTCAATATTTCCGCGAGCCTCTCACCTGCAAGCCTCTCACCTGGCGCAAGCGGATCGGCTTCGCCACGTGCGAACGCCCGATACAACACGCTCAGCTCGTTGATCAAAATCCCCATCGACCACCCATCCGAGACGATGTGATGCATCGTGACGAAGAGAACGGACTCGTCATCGGCAAGCCTAACCAGTCGACCACGGATCAACGGACCGTGCTCCAGCACAAATGGCGCTTGCGCTTCTTCGGTCAACAGCCGCTCCAGTTCCACCTCGCGATTCTGAGCCTCACGCAAGTCATGAGCGATCAACCGGAAACCACTATCCTCGGCAGCGATCTGCTGCAAGGCCTGTCCATCGACCAGCACGAAGGTCGTGCGCAGCGACGCATGACGGGCCACGATGCGATCCAACGCACGCTGCAGTGCGTGCGCATCCAGCGCCCCGCGTAAACGCAGGCCGCCACTGATGTGATACGCCTGACTCACACCCTCGAACTGCGACAGGAACCAGAGCCGCTGCTGCGCAAACGACAGCACACGCGGTGCATCCAGCTCAATCGACACAATCGGCGGCAGCACCGCGCCGGACGAGGACGTCACACACGCGGCAAGCTGATGGAGCGTGGCGTGCACGAATAGATCTGCCACGCCGATCTCGACACCCAACTCCTGACGCAAGCGCGAGGCGACCCGTACCGCCAACAACGAATGTCCGCCGAGGGCGAAGAAGTTATCGTGCCGCCCGATGGTTTCCAGACCCAGCAGGTCGCGCCAGATCGCGGCGATGGTTTGTTCAGTCGCGCCCTGCGGTGCCTCATACGCACGCGCCGCATAGGCCGCGCCATCCGGTGCGGGTAACGCCTTGCGATCCAGCTTGCCGTTGGGGGTCAGCGGCAAGCGATCCAACCGCACATAGGCTGCCGGCACCATGTAATCCGGCAGTACAGCCGAGAGCCAACTACGCAATGCCTCCGCGCCAAGATGCTCGGACTTCACATCCTCGGCACCCACCCAATACGCCACCAATCGCTTGGCGCTGCCTGTCGTATCTGCCAGCGCCACCACCACGCACTCGCGCACATCCGCATGCGCGCTCAGCCGTGCCTCGATCTCGCCCAACTCGATACGGAAACCACGAATCTTGACTTGGTGATCGTTACGTCCCACAAACTCGATCGTGCCATCGGCACGCCAGCGCCCTAAATCACCAGTGCGATACATCCGCGCCGTCGGATCGTCGCTGAATGGATCCGTGAGGAAACGCTCGGTGGTCAATGCGTCGCGATTCAAATATCCACGCCCCACGCCATCGCCACCGATATACAACTCGCCCACCACTCCGACCGGAACTGGCGCACCGTGTGCATCCAGGAGGTAGATCCGTACATTCGCAATCGGACGACCAATCGGGGGGGCGCCCGTCGCGCTCGCATCGCATTCATGTACACAGGCGCAGACCGTCGTCTCTGTCGGACCATACGCATTGATTAAACGCCTTCCTTCAGCCCAGTGCCCGGCAATGACCGCAGAGAGCGCCTCGCCAGCCACAACGAGTGTCTTCAGAGACGAAAACGCTGTCGCTTCGGGCAAGTGATGCAGCACCGAAGGCGGCAGAGTGACATGACTGATTTCGTTTTCATTCAATATTTCCGCGAGCCTCTCACCTGCAAGCCTCTCACCTGGCGCAGCGAGATAGAGTGAGGCTCCGTAGAAAAGCGATACCAGCAATTCAGAAACAAATGCATCGAAACTGAAAGAGGCAAACTGCAAGACGCGGCTGTTTTCTTCAACCTGAAATGCGCCGATTTGTGCAAGCGCCAGATTGACCGAGATAGAGTGAGGCTCCGTAGAAAAGCGATACCAGCAATTCAGAAACAAATGCATCGAAACTGAAAGAGGCAAACTGCAAGACGCGGCTGTTTTCTTCAACCTGAAATGCGCCGATTTGTGCAAGCGCCAGATTGACGACGGACCCCGCGATGCCGCGATGTTCCTTCGGCATACCGGTCGATCCGGACGTGTAGATCACATACGCCAGATGCCGTGCAGTCAGGCCATTAGCATGGATGGCGGTCGGGCGGTCGGGATTG
>NZ_JZIM01000057.1:0-3857 GCF_000963215.1 Xanthomonas sp. MUS 060 | reverse complement strand
GGCGCCTGCGTATGAAGCACCGCAGGGCGCGATCGAACAAGCCATTGCCGCGATCTGGCGTGAGCTGCTGGGTCTGGAGAGCATCGGGCGGCACGATAACTTCTTCGCACTCGGTGGACATTCGTTGTTGGCGGTACGAGTTGCTTCGCGCCTGCGTCAGGAATTGGGTGTCGAGATCGGCGTAGCGGAGTTGTTCGCGAATGCAACGCTGAAGGACCTTGCCGCCTGCGTGGCCTCTTCGTCCGGTGCGATCTTGCCGCCGATCCTGCCATTGCAGCCGGATGCGCCGCGCGTGCTGTCGTTTGCACAACAGCGGCTATGGTTCCTATCGCAGTTCGAGGGTGTCAGTCAGGCGTATCACATCAGCGGTGGCCTGCGTTTGCGCGGGGCGCTGGATGCGCACGCACTGCAACGTGCGTTGGATCGTATCGTGGCCCGGCATGCGTCGCTGCGCACGACCTTCGCGTTGGTGGATGGGCAGGCGTTGCAGCAAATCGCTGCCGAGGAGAGCGGCTTCCATTTGATCGCTCACGATCTGCGTGGTGTGCCTGATCGTGAGGAAGCGCTTGAGAAACTGCTGGAAGAGGAGGCACATGCGCCATTTTCGTTGGAGCAAGGTCCACTCATTCGTGGTCGGCTGATACGACTTGCCGACGACGAATCCGTGCTGTTCGTGACCATGCACCACATCGTCTCGGATGGATGGTCGATGGGGATCTTGATCAACGAGCTGAGCGTGTTGTATCGGGCGTTCGCACGTGGCGAAGCCGATCCGCTAGCACCGTTGCCAATCCAGTACGCCGACTATGCAAGCTGGCAGCGCCAATGGCTGGCGGGCGATGTACTGGAGCAACAGGCAACCTACTGGCGCGAGACGCTATCCGGTGCGCCGGTGTTGCTGGAACTGCCGACAGATCTTCCACGTCCAGCGAGACACCTGCGTATGAAGCACCGCAGGGCGCGATCGAACAAGCCATTGCCGCGATCTGGCGTGAGCTGCTGGGTCTGGAGAGCATCGGGCGGCACGATAACTTCTTCGCACTCGGTGGACATTCGTTGTTGGCGGTACGAGTTGCTTCGCGCCTGCGTCAGGAATTGGGTGTCGAGATCGGCGTAGCGGAGTTGTTCGCGAATGCAACGCTGAAGGACCTTGCCGCCTGCGTGGCCTCTTCGTCCGGTGCGATCTTGCCGCCGATCCTGCCATTGCAGCCGGATGCGCCGCGCGTGCTGTCGTTTGCACAACAGCGGCTATGGTTCCTATCGCAGTTCGAGGGTGTCAGTCAGGCGTATCACATCAGCGGTGGCCTGCGTTTGCGCGGGGCGCTGGATGCGCACGCACTGCAACGTGCGTTGGATCGTATCGTGGCCCGGCATGCGTCGCTGCGCACGACCTTCGCGTTGGTGGATGGGCAGGCGTTGCAGCAAATCGCTGCCGAGGAGAGCGGCTTCCATTTGATCGCTCACGATCTGCGTGGTGTGCCTGATCGTGAGGAAGCGCTTGAGAAACTGCTGGAAGAGGAGGCACATGCGCCATTTTCGTTGGAGCAAGGTCCACTCATTCGTGGTCGGCTGATACGACTTGCCGACGACGAATCCGTGCTGTTCGTGACCATGCACCACATCGTCTCGGATGGATGGTCGATGGGGATCTTGATCAACGAGCTGAGCGTGTTGTATCGGGCGTTCGCACGTGGCGAAGCCGATCCGCTAGCACCGTTGCCAATCCAGTACGCCGACTATGCAAGCTGGCAGCGCCAATGGCTGGCGGGCGATGTACTGGAGCAACAGGCAACCTACTGGCGCGAGACGCTATCCGGTGCGCCGGTGTTGCTGGAACTGCCGACAGATCTTCCACGTCCAGCGAGACAGGATGGACCATGCCGGTGCGATGCTGAAGGTGGTCGTCGATCCGCAGCGGACGCAGGCACTCAAAGCGCTGAGCCAGCGCCATGGCCTGACGCTATACATGACGCTCCTGGCGAGTTGGGCGCTACTGCTATCGCGTCTATCTGGTCAAGATGATGTGGTGATCGGCAGTCCGGTGGCCAATCGTAGTCGTTCGGAGACACTGCTATCGCGTCTATCTGGTCAAGATGATGTGGTNCAACCGCCACGCAGTCTGGCGCATACGCCACTGTTCCAGGTGATGTTCGCATGGCAGAACACACCGCAGGGCGCGCTGGATCTTGGCGCAATCGAGGCGCGCATCAGGACATCCCGTTCGAGCAGGTCGTCGAGCTGATTCAACCGCCACGCAGTCTGGCGCATACGCCACTGTTCCAGGTGATGTTCGCATGGCAGAACACACCGCAGGGCGCGCTGGATCTTGGCGCAATCGAGGCCAGTCAGTGGATTGGGTGTTGCACAGACGAGCGCGCAGTTCGACCTGTCGTTGTCGTTGGTCGAGAGTGAGGAGGGGATCGTCGGTAGTCTGACCTATGCCACCGCGCTGTTCGAGCATGCGACGAGTTCGACCTGTCGTTGTCGTTGGTCGAGAGTGAGGAGGGGATCGTCGGTAGTCTGACCTATGCCACCGCGCTGTTCGAGCATGCGACGGTGCGCAGCGATGGATGGGCCATTGGCGGCATCTGTTGGATGCGATGGTGACCGACGATGGATGGGCCATTGGCGGCATCTGTTGGATGCGATGGTGACCGATGGTGCTGAAGATCAGCTTGTTGGATGTATGTTTGCCGTTGCTGGACGATGCTGAGCGCCATCAGCTGTTGATGGAGTGGAATGCAACGACGAAGGATTATCCACGCGATGCCTGTGTACACGAACTGTTCGAGGCACAGGTGGCACGGACACCCTCCGCCATCGCGGTGGTGCAGGGCGAGGTGGCGCTGACGTATGGCGAATTGAATGCACGTGCGAACCGTCTGGCGCATTACCTACGCGAATTGGGCGTATGCCCGGATGATCGTGTGGCGATCTTGCCGTTGCTGGACGATGCTGAGCGCCATCAGCTGTTGATGGAGTGGAATGCAACGACGAAGGATTATCCACGCGATGCCTGTGTACACGAACTGTTCGAGGCACAGGTGGCACGGACACCCTCCGCCATCGCGGTGGTGCAGGGCGAGGTGGCGCTGACGTATGGCGAATTGAATGCACGTGCGAACCGTCTGGCGCATTACCTACGCGAATTGGGCGTATGCCCGGATGATCGTGTGGCGATCTGCATGCGTGCATGCAGCGCAGTGTGGAGATGGTGGTCGCGGTGCTGGCGGTGCTGAAGGCCGGTGGTGCCTAATGTACCACTGGACCCGGCTTATCCTGTCGAACGTCTCGCCTATATGCTGGAAGACAGCGCTCCGGTTGCGGTTCTGGCGCAGACATCGACCTCGACCCTGCTACTGACCGCGTCCGCGCCGATCATCAATCTGGACGAGTCGCACTGGCAGGATCGGTCGGTGTCGAATCTGTCGGACCCGGCTTATCCTGTCGAACGTCTCGCCTATATGCTGGAAGACAGCGCTCCGGTTGCGGTTCTGGCGCAGACATCGACCTCGACCCTGCTACTGACCGCGTCCGCGCCGATCATCAATCTGGACGAGTCGCACTGGCAGGATCGGTCGGTGTCGAATCTGTCGATGAATGGTCTGACCTCGGCGCATCTGGCCTATGTGATCTACACCTCCGGCCGGCTCCACGGGCCGGCCCAAGGGGGTGATGATCGAACATCCACGGGCCGGCCCAAGGGGGTGATGATCGAACACCGCAATACGGTGAATCTGCCTGCTGGCCTGGGCACAGCCCACGTCGTTGAACTTCGACCTAAAGTCCTGTTCTCCACGTCGTTGAACTTCGACCTGTCGGTCTATGAATGCTTTGTTTGTGCCTTTGGTGTGCGG
>NZ_JZIM01000056.1:0-4077 GCF_000963215.1 Xanthomonas sp. MUS 060 | reverse complement strand
CGCAGTTGACCGCTGGCGATGCGATAGCCCAGCAACAGCACCCAGAAGGTGCTGGCGGTCAGCGCGATCACGCTCACCCACTGCATCGCGCGCGCCGCCGTATGCCGGAGCGCTCCATCGGTGCGTTCTGGTCGTTGCAAGCGACCGACCACCGGCAGCATCAACGCTGCCATGTCATGCTATTCCCTGCATCGTTGATCCCAGTCATCGCCCCAGCGATGGTCGCTGCTGGCTGCGCGCCATCTGCTGTTCCAACTGCTGTTGCTGAGCATACAGCTCATCGCCTAACTGGATCATCCGCTGCCCTTCGGGGGATTGCGAGAATTCAACGGCAATACGGTCAAGCGCATCGTTGTCGCCCGCTTGCAACGCGGCATACATCCTGTCGAGATAAGGATCGTTGAATGGTCCAGCGGATTGTTGTTGGGCGTGCATCGCCGCCTGCGGTTGCGGCGACGTCGCCATGGTCGGCATAGGTTCGTGGTCGGGTACCTGCAATGGCACCTGCCATGCCCCCTGGATGGCTGTGCCATGTTCGTGCTTTGTATGGAGATGCTGCATCTGCTCGGGCCATGTGGGCACGTCCATCGCACGGCGGCCCACACCTGGCGCTTCGGCGCCGCGCAGCACATCGACGGCATCGTTCATTGCACCCTGCACGCCACGCGCGCCCAAGGTCAAACCGGCGCGTAATGTCGCAACATCGTGTCGGTAGTGAGAGATCATCGGCTCGTGCTGCCGCGCTAAATCCTGCGCCGAGGCGTCTTGCAGTACCGAGTGGGCGTGCCGCCCCATGGCATCGACTGGCAGGAAGTTATGGATCCCGTGCGCCGTCGTCATCAACTGCTCAGCCGCGCTCAACGGATTGTGCGTGTGTAATCCATGCGGATGATCGACATAACCCGCTTGCTGCAAGGTGGCGACATCTGTTGTCCTGGCATACACCCGCACCTGCCCGTAATGCTGGCTGGCGGCACTGACCGGATCGCCGGCTATCACGTGATTGATAACAGTGTTGCCGCCTTCGGGGATGCGCCGGTCCAGGCTCACCGCGCCGTAGGCGTTGAAGGTTTCTCCGTGCAAATCGAAATAATGTGCGGTGACCTGCGCCAGATTGCCACCAAGGGAGTGGCCGGTGACGGTGACAGATGGCGCTTTACCATCCTCGGCGATATTTTTTGCATATTCCAACGCATGCTGGGTAAATGCAATTGCATCGGCAGCTTGTGCGTTGTGGCGGGTGAAAACCATGCCACCATCGGTGAACAGACCATCCATCATCATCTGATGCTCAGACTCGGTGCCACGATGAGCCACGATGAATTCGCCTGTATCCATCCTCTGGTAGAGGATGCCTTGATAGCCGGATGCACAGTCTACGTATTCGAGGTGTCTATAATACACGCCACCGATGTAGGTAGCCTTGGTATTTCTTCCGGTCTCTTTCGGTAGGTAATAAACGTCATTCGCAAGTGCGGCATATTTTTGGCTGGTCATACTCATGGACTTACCTTCTCCGTGGTCAGTGTAACTTTGAAAATTTCATGACGTGCTGTTTCATTGAAATCACTGGCATTAACTCGCCCACTATCTAGGAAATCTTCCATCTTCCCTTTCGGGTAACGCCCCTTCCAAAAATAGATGACCCGAGGGTCTCCTTTATCAATATCGCTCTTGATTAGCCAAGGCTGGAAGCGCGTTTCCTCGCGTTTCCCGGTCGCACGCAGGGTCATGCCAACGCCGGTCAGCTCGAACCGGCAGACGCCCATGCCATAGTAGTCCGCATCGATCATGCCATCGGCATACAGTATTGCTATGTAAGTGGATTCATCGAGCTTCTTGAATTGAAGCGGAATGTCATCTTCCTTGGGCTTTGTCGACATGCCTAAGAGATGGTTGTCAACCGGCGTACAGCCGTCGTGATTCGTCATCTGATAGCCAGCAACACCCGAAATATACCCGAATGGCCCCGGCGCATCATCGATAGTCATCCTGATGCGATACGCCTTGGTAGGATGCGGGTTTTTGCGATAGACGGGGTTGCCATCGGCATTCACCTGCGCCGCGCCTGTCTTGCCAGATGTGGCACTCATGGGATTACACCCTGCCAGAAACAGGGTAAGCAGAAAAATCCCGTGCTTTCTGTACTCCATTCACATCACCAGATTGTGTCGCGCCGCCAGGCTGGCGACGCACACCAGATGCGCATCGAAAACCCCTCTTTCATCCATAGCATACCTATCCTCAATAGAGTTAGTGGATAAAATCTACTCTTTTCCCGGATTAAAATCTCTGGAATATTTGCTTTGTGCAATTCGTATAAATAATATTGCACCTAGTAGTTGCATTGTCTTTTTCGCAGTTATAAGTAGCCCTGCTGCTTATTTCATTGACGGAAGGACCGGAAGCCACATTTCTGATGAAATCCCCTTTTTTCTGAGCAGGCTCCGCTACTGCGACGCATTGATTTTCATAAGTATGAATAACATGACACTTATGTTTACTAGCGCCTTGGCATTTTTCAACGGCCTCATTTTCAGCCTCATTTTTACTTATCTTATCTGACGATACACCGACATCATCGGCACCATCATCCGCAACTGCCCCCCATGTCTTGAGCCATTTGCCAGCAGGGCGCGCTTTTTGTGTTTCTGGGATATCTTGTGGTATTGGCGCGCAACCAACTGCTCCCTGGCCGCCAATCGGATACTGTCCAGGGGGGCAATTACCCTCTGCATTTGCATCAATTGAAAAAATTAGCATAAAAAAAGCCATGCATGTCAAGTATTTCATAGGTTCGCTCTCTTTTTAATGCTAACTTGCCATGGGGTTTCTAACAGAAAAGTCAGGAATTATCACGATCTCGTCCAGCTTGTCCGCGTGATCCTGTTGGCAGTGAAGGCACTGTGGGTGTCGCACCTGTAACTCTACTTGGTTGATTAGAATTAGAAGATGCTTCTCCATTACGACTGTCAGCTCTATGACTATTCGGCGCCGCCTGCGCCGGCACATAAGACCCCGGAGGCTGCCCCTGCGGTCCCGGCCCGGCAGACGCGCCACCGGCGTTGAACACCGTGTAGGCCATAAAATTGGTCATATTGCCCTGCCACAACGCCGCTCCGATCGCCGGTAGGGACACGATCAACGCGGTGGCAATCAACCCGATCCACCCCTGTTGCAAGGCCTGCGAAGACAAGCCTTCCGCATTGCCCAGGTTGATGAGTTTCGCGCCCCAGTAGGCCAGCGCAATCCTGGCCGTCATCTTCAACATGATCGCCGTGACCACCGACAGCACCGACATCGAGAACAGCGTGCCGATCAGATAAAACAGCCAGCGTTTGAACAGGTCCTTGGTCTGGTCGAAGATCAGGAACAGGATGAAGATCGGCCCAACCCCTACCAAAAAGGCCATGGTGAACTTGAACATCAGCAGCATCACCCCCGCCATGATCGGCGGGCCGGCGGCACCGAAGCCGGCCAGCAGCAGCGCATTTTCTTTCTTTTTGATGGTTTCCGGATCCGCGGAGTCCACCCTCACCGCGTCCAGCGTGCTCAGCGCCAATTGCGTATAGGTGAGGTTCTCGTCGATCGCGTCGGCGGCGGTCGTGTTCGCATCGCCGGTGAACAGCCAATGGATTTCCTTGTCCAGGTCGTCGGTCATCGTCTTATGCAGCAGTGTGCCGTTGGCACCCACATGGTGAACTTGAACATCAGCAGCATCACCCCCGCCATGATCGGCGGGCCGGCGGCACCGAAGCCGGCCAGCAGCAGCGCATTTTCTTTCTTTTTGATGGTTTCCGGATCCGCGGAGTCCACCCTCACCGCGTCCAGCGTGCTCAGCGCCAATTGCGTATAGGTGAGGTTCTCGTCGATCGCGTCGGCGGCGGTCGTGTTCGCATCGCCGGTGAACAGCCAATGGATTTCCTTGTCCAGGTCGTCGGTCATCGTCTTATGCAGCAGTGTGCCGTTGGCACCCACACCGGCGGCAATGCCCAGGACCACCGCCACCTTGCCGGCCTTGATCATGGTCGCCATCGCCGATTCGCGCAGTTGACCGCTGGCGATGCGATAGCCCAG
>NZ_JZIM01000055.1:0-4170 GCF_000963215.1 Xanthomonas sp. MUS 060 | reverse complement strand
TTGGGTTGCTGCCGAAGGTGTGACGTCGGAACATCTTGGCGCGGAAATCTTGCGCAGTTGGTTGTCGGATACCTTGCCGGATTACATGGTGCCTGCCGCCGTTGCTGCCGAAGGTGTGACGTCGGAACATCTTGGCGCGGAAATCTTGCGCAGTTGGTTGTCGGATACCTTGCCGGATTACATGGTGCCTGCCGCCTATGTGCAGTTGGATCGCCTGCCGCTGACTCCGAACGGCAAGCTGGATCGCAAGGCAGGCATTACCCGCACCGGATGGCTCAGCCTATGCGGCGCCTGCGTATGTTACCCGCACCGGATGGCTCAGCCTATGCGGCGCCTGCGTATGAAGTACCGCAGGGCGCGATCGAACAAGCCATTGCCGCGATCTGGCGTGAGCTGCTGGGTCTGGAGAGCATCGGGCGGCACGACAACTTCTTCGCGCTCGGAGGGCATTCGTTGTTGGTAGTGACGCTGACCGAGCGGATGCGTCAGCAAGGGTTTCACGCCGATTTGCGCACCCTGTTCGCCAACCCGACGCTTGCGGCACTGGCCGCGGCGAGCGGTGGCTTATCGATCATTGTGCCGCCTAACCGCATTGGGCCTGATAGCGTAGAGATCACGCCTGAAATGCTGCCGCTGGTGGAGCTCACTCAGCAACAGATCGATAGCATCGTCGCAATGACCACTGGCGGCTCGGCCAATATCCAGGATATCTATCCGCTTGCTCCATTGCAGGAAGGTATCTTTTTCCATCACCTGCTGCAGCGCGAAGGCGATGCCTATCTGCTGCCGAATCTGATCGCATTCGACAGTCGTTCCCGTCTGGACGTATTTGTCGATGCACTGCAGCGTGTGATCGATCGTCACGACATCCTGCGCACGGCGGTGCTCTGTGAAGGACTCGCGGCACCTGTGCAAGTGGTGTGGCGGCATGCGCCATTACTAATCGAGGAAGTTTGCCTAGACAGGGCGCGATCGAACAAGCCATTGCCGCGATCTGGCGTGAGCTGCTGGGTCTGGAGAGCATCGGGCGGCACGACAACTTCTTCGCGCTCGGAGGGCATTCGTTGTTGGTAGTGACGCTGACCGAGCGGATGCGTCAGCAAGGGTTTCACGCCGATTTGCGCACCCTGTTCGCCAACCCGACGCTTGCGGCACTGGCCGCGGCGAGCGGTGGCTTATCGATCATTGTGCCGCCTAACCGCATTGGGCCTGATAGCGTAGAGATCACGCCTGAAATGCTGCCGCTGGTGGAGCTCACTCAGCAACAGATCGATAGCATCGTCGCAATGACCACTGGCGGCTCGGCCAATATCCAGGATATCTATCCGCTTGCTCCATTGCAGGAAGGTATCTTTTTCCATCACCTGCTGCAGCGCGAAGGCGATGCCTATCTGCTGCCGAATCTGATCGCATTCGACAGTCGTTCCCGTCTGGACGTATTTGTCGATGCACTGCAGCGTGTGATCGATCGTCACGACATCCTGCGCACGGCGGTGCTCTGTGAAGGACTCGCGGCACCTGTGCAAGTGGTGTGGCGGCATGCGCCATTACTAATCGAGGAAGTTTGCCTAGATGGCGCCGGCGATAATGCGGCGGAACTGCTGCAATCGCGCTTCGATCCACGCTGCTGGCGCATGGATGTGCGTCAAGCGCCACTGATGAGGGGTTTTGCCGCATACGATCCGGCCAGTAGTCGCTGGTTGTTGCAGTTGCTCAGTCACCATCTTGCCCTGGATCACACCACGTTGGAGATCGTGCTGGATGAAATCAGATGCCATTTGTGCGCTGAAACAGCGAGCTTGCCGGCTGCGCTGCCGTTTCGCAATTTTGTGGCGCAGGCATTGCTGGGTGTCAGTGTCGAAGAGCACGAGGCATATTTCCGCACAATGCTCGGCGATGTGGATGAGCCCTGTGCACCATTTGGCCTGCTCGATGTACAGGGTGATGGGTCGGATGTGGAGGAAGTACGGATCGATCTATCGGATCGGCTGTCGGCATTGCTGCGCAGCCAGGCGCGTGCGCTTGGCGTGAGTGTGGCCAGCCTGTTCCATCTGGCCTGGGCACAAGTGGTCGCGCGTACCACAGGTCATGAGCGTGTTGTGTTCGGAACCGTGCTGTTTGGCCGGATGCAAGGCGGAGCGGGAGCCGACAGAACGCTTGGCATGTTCATCAATACTTTGCCCCTGCGCATTGAGATTGATGATGTCAGCGTGGTGGAAAGTGTGCGAATAGTGCAGAAGCGTCTTGCCGGGCTGCTGCGACACGAGCATGCGCCGTTGTCGTTGGTGCAGCGTTGCAGTGGTGTTCCCGCACCGGCACCCTTGTTTACCTCATTGCTCAATTACCGGTATAGCGTCCAGACAGAAGGCTCTACCGAAACGATGGCGTGGGATGGGATAGAGCGGCTGTCAGGACATGAGAGTACGAATTATCCGCTTGGCGTTTCTGTGGACGATGTTGGGTCTGGTTTCTCGGTAAAAGTACAGACGCAGCGGCCATTGGTTCCGGCACGGATATGCACTTTCCTGGTGAATGCGCTTGAGGGTCTTGCCGATGCGCTTGCCCATGCACCGGAGACAGCAGTGCGAGATCTCGACGTCTTGCCTGAGGCCGAACGTCATCAGGTGTTGATGGAGTGGAATGCAACGACGAAGGATTATCCACGCGATGCCTGTGTGCATGAGTTGTTCGAGGCACAGGTGGCACGGACACCCTCCGCAATCGCGGTGGTGCAGGGCGAGGTGGCGCTGACGTATGGCGAATTGAATGCACGTGCGAACCGTCTGGCGCATTCTCTGCGCGAGTTGGGCGTATGCCCGGATGGCGCCGGCGATAATGCGGCGGAACTGCTGCAATCGCGCTTCGATCCACGCTGCTGGCGCATGGATGTGCGTCAAGCGCCACTGATGAGGGGTTTTGCCGCATACGATCCGGCCAGTAGTCGCTGGTTGTTGCAGTTGCTCAGTCACCATCTTGCCCTGGATCACACCACGTTGGAGATCGTGCTGGATGAAATCAGATGCCATTTGTGCGCTGAAACAGCGAGCTTGCCGGCTGCGCTGCCGTTTCGCAATTTTGTGGCGCAGGCATTGCTGGGTGTCAGTGTCGAAGAGCACGAGGCATATTTCCGCACAATGCTCGGCGATGTGGATGAGCCCTGTGCACCATTTGGCCTGCTCGATGTACAGGGTGATGGGTCGGATGTGGAGGAAGTACGGATCGATCTATCGGATCGGCTGTCGGCATTGCTGCGCAGCCAGGCGCGTGCGCTTGGCGTGAGTGTGGCCAGCCTGTTCCATCTGGCCTGGGCACAAGTGGTCGCGCGTACCACAGGTCATGAGCGTGTTGTGTTCGGAACCGTGCTGTTTGGCCGGATGCAAGGCGGAGCGGGAGCCGACAGAACGCTTGGCATGTTCATCAATACTTTGCCCCTGCGCATTGAGATTGATGATGTCAGCGTGGTGGAAAGTGTGCGAATAGTGCAGAAGCGTCTTGCCGGGCTGCTGCGACACGAGCATGCGCCGTTGTCGTTGGTGCAGCGTTGCAGTGGTGTTCCCGCACCGGCACCCTTGTTTACCTCATTGCTCAATTACCGGTATAGCGTCCAGACAGAAGGCTCTACCGAAACGATGGCGTGGGATGGGATAGAGCGGCTGTCAGGACATGAGAGTACGAATTATCCGCTTGGCGTTTCTGTGGACGATGTTGGGTCTGGTTTCTCGGTAAAAGTACAGACGCAGCGGCCATTGGTTCCGGCACGGATATGCACTTTCCTGGTGAATGCGCTTGAGGGTCTTGCCGATGCGCTTGCCCATGCACCGGAGACAGCAGTGCGAGATCTCGACGTCTTGCCTGAGGCCGAACGTCATCAGGTGTTGATGGAGTGGAATGCAACGACGAAGGATTATCCACGCGATGCCTGTGTGCATGAGTTGTTCGAGGCACAGGTGGCACGGACACCCTCCGCAATCGCGGTGGTGCAGGGCGAGGTGGCGCTGACGTATGGCGAATTGAATGCACGTGCGAACCGTCTGGCGCATTCTCTGCGCGAGTTGGGCGTATGCCCGGATGATCGCGTGGCGATCTGCATGCAGCGTAGTGTGGAGATGGTGGTCGCGGTGCTGGCGGTGCTGAAGGCCGGTGGTGCCTATGTACCACTGGACCCGGCTT
>NZ_JZIM01000054.1:0-4516 GCF_000963215.1 Xanthomonas sp. MUS 060 | reverse complement strand
CATTGCGCACGGCTATTGGCGCCAGGGCGGCCTGACCGCCGCGCGCTTCATCGCCAATCCCTACGGCCCCCCCGGCTCGCGTCTGTACAGGACGCGCACGGCTATTGGCGCCAGGGCGGCCTGACCGCCGCGCGCTNATGCTGCCAACGCGCTTCCAGTCGCTGCCGGCGCTTCCGCGCTTGCCCAATGGCAAGCTCGATACCTTGAGCCTGCCCGAGCCGCAAGCCGCCAGCGGCGACAGCGAGCCGCAAGCCGCCAGCGGCGACAGCGACTACCTCGCTCCGCGCAGCGAGGTCGAAATTACTCTGGCCAAGCTGTGGAGCGAACTGCTGACAGACTACCTCGCTCCGCGCAGCGAGGTCGAAATTACTCTGGCCAAGCTGTGGAGCGAACTGCTGACACCCGCACAGGCCGAACCCTTACGCGTGGGCCTCAACGACAACTTCTTCAACCTCGGCGGTCACTCGCTGCTTGCCACCCAGTTGTTCTCGCGTATCCGCCAGAGTTTCGACATCGAAGTGCGGGTCAACACGCTGTTCGAATCGCCTGTGCTGGAAGATTTTGCCCGAGTGGTCAACGAAGCGCGGCAACAACAGGCTCCGACTGGCGGCAACACCATCTCTTCCCGTGCCGTGCGCGATGCTCCCGTTCCGCTGAGCTATCAGCAGGAGCGCCTGTGGTTCGTGCACGAACACATGCCCGAGCAGCGTACCAGTTACAATGTCGCCTTCGCCTGCCATTTGCGCAGTGCCGATTTCTCGATGTCAGCGCTGCGCGAGGCGATCCAGGCGCTGGTGGCCAGGCATGAAACCTTGCGCACCCGCATAGCAACTTGCGCTGGCGGCGATTATCCCAGCCAGCACATCGCCGACGCCATGCAGGTCCCAGTGCCTTGCATCACGGCGACACCCGCAGAAGTGCCACGCCTAGTCGCCGAGCACGCCGCGCACGTATTCGACCTTGCCCACGGCCCGCTGCTCAAGGTATCGGTGCTGCGCGTATCGGACGATTACCACGTGTTCCTGATGAACATGCATCACATCATCTGCGACGGCTGGTCGATTAACCTGATCTTTCGCGACCTACGTGCTTTCTATATAGCCGCGCTACAGCAGACGCCAGCGGCACTGCCACCGCTGCCGCTGCAATATGCCGACTATGCTACATGGCAGCGCTTACAGGATTTCAGCGCCGATTTGGATTATTGGAAACAGCGTTTGCATGGTTACGAAGAAGGGCTGACCTTACCCTACGATTTTCCACGCCCGGCTAATAGAGCCTGGCGTGCTGGCATACTGCACCTGACCTATCCCGACGCCTTGGCCGCGCGTCTGGCCGCATTCAGCCAGGAACGGCGCGTCACCTCGTTCATGACACTTATGGCGAGCCTGGCGATCGTCTTGCACCAGTACACCGGCCGGCGAGAACTCTGCTTAGGTACTACCAGCGCCGGACGCGATCAGCTGGAAACCGAGAATCTGATCGGATTTTTCGTCAATATCCTGGCGGTACGCCTAGACTTGGGCAGTCACGCCTTTGCCGAGGATTTCCTGCAGCACGTGCGCCAGCAAGTGCTGGACGCCTACGCGCATCGCGCACTGCCGTTCGAGCATGTCTTAAGCGCCCTCAAAAAACCGCGTGACAGCAGTCAGATCCCGCTCGTGCCGGTCATGCTCCGACACCAAAATTTCGCCACCGAAGGCGTCAATGCATTTGCCCAGACCTTCCTCAGCGCTCAGATGGAATTTGGCGAACGCACCACACCCAACGAGCTGGACCTGCAGTTCATCGGCGACGGAAGCCACCTGGAAGTCACTGTCGAATACGCCGCGGAGCTGTTTTCGGCGGCTACGGTTCAGCGCATGCTGGCCCACCACCAAAGAGTGCTGGAGCGGATGCTGGAAGAACCCCACTGCCGCCTCTCGGATTTTTCGCTGCCGGTCGCTCGCACCGAGGTCACCCCTCATACTCTGGATACCTCGCGCAGTGTGCTGGATCTGTTCGATGCGCAAGTGGCACTGCACGCCGAGGAACTGGCTTGTGCCGATCAACACCGACAGTTGAGCTATGCCCAACTGGACCGACCAACACGCCAACCGCCTGGCGCATTGCCTGATCGAACGCGGCCTGCGCCCGCGGGAGCGCGTCGCCCTGTGGTTCGACCGCTCGCCCGATTTCCTCATTGCCCTGCTCGGCGTGCTCAAGGCCGGTGGCTGCTACGTGCCGTTGGACCCGCATTACCCCACCGCCTACATTCAGCAGATCCTCGACGACGCGCAGCCACGGCTGTTGCTCTGCGGCAAGAACATCGACGGGCAACTGATCCAGGTACCGCTGCTGCGCCTGGACGATGCCGCCATCGCTCGTCAACCGCATACGCCACTGCCGCATGCCCTGCATCCGGCGCAGATGGCCTACGTGATGTACACCTCCGGTTCCACCGGTCGTCCCAAAGGGGTGATGGTGCCCCATCGGCAAATCCTCAACTGGCTGCATGCGCTGTGGGCGCGTGCGCCGTTCGAGGCCGGGGAGCGGGTGGCGCAAAAGACCTCGATCGCCTTTGCCATCTCGGTCAAGGAACTGCTCGCCGGCCTGCTTGCTGGCGTACCGCAGGTGTTCATCGACGAGGATACCGTGCGTGACACACGCCAACCGCCTGGCGCATTGCCTGATCGAACGCGGCCTGCGCCCGCGGGAGCGCGTCGCCCTGTGGTTCGACCGCTCGCCCGATTTCCTCATTGCCCTGCTCGGCGTGCTCAAGGCCGGTGGCTGCTACGTGCCGTTGGACCCGCATTACCCCACCGCCTACATTCAGCAGATCCTCGACGACGCGCAGCCACGGCTGTTGCTCTGCGGCAAGAACATCGACGGGCAACTGATCCAGGTACCGCTGCTGCGCCTGGACGATGCCGCCATCGCTCGTCAACCGCATACGCCACTGCCGCATGCCCTGCATCCGGCGCAGATGGCCTACGTGATGTACACCTCCGGTTCCACCGGTCGTCCCAAAGGGGTGATGGTGCCCCATCGGCAAATCCTCAACTGGCTGCATGCGCTGTGGGCGCGTGCGCCGTTCGAGGCCGGGGAGCGGGTGGCGCAAAAGACCTCGATCGCCTTTGCCATCTCGGTCAAGGAACTGCTCGCCGGCCTGCTTGCTGGCGTACCGCAGGTGTTCATCGACGAGGATACCGTGCGTGACATCCATCCCCGCTTTCGTGCGCGCGCTGGAAACCTGGCGGATCACACGCTTGTATACCTTTCCTTCCCAGCTCAACGCGCTGCTCGACCACGTTGCTCAGACCCGCTTTCGTGCGCGCGCTGGAAACCTGGCGGATCACACGCTTGTATACCTTTCCTTCCCAGCTCAACGCGCTGCTCGACCACGTTGCTCAGACGCCACAGCGGCTGGCGCGACTGCGCCAGCTCTTCGTCTCCATCGAACCCTGCCCGACGGAACTGCTGCAACGGCTCAGGACGCTGCTGCCTGCCTGCACGGCCTGGTACATCTACGGTTGTACCGAAATCAACGACATGACCTATTGCGATCCGGCCGAGCAGCACAGCGGCAGCGGCTTCGTCCCGGTCGGACGGCCCATCGCCAATACCAAGGTCCATGTGCTCGACGAACAACTGCGACCGTTGCCGCCTGGCATCATGGGCGAAGTGCACATCGAAAGCCTCGGCATTGCGCACGGCTATTGGCGCCAGGGCGGCCTGACCGCCGCGCGCTTCATCGCCAATCCCTACGGCCCCCCCGGCTCGCGTCTGTACAGGACCGGGGACATGGCCCGCCTACTGGACAACGGCACGCTGGAACTGCTCGGCCGGCGCGACTACGAGGTCAAGGTCCGCGGCTACCGCGTGGACGTGCGCCAGGTGGAGAAAGCCCTGGCGGCCCACCTGAACTGCTCGGCCGGCGCGACTACGAGGTCAAGGTCCGCGGCTACCGCGTGGACGTGCGCCAGGTGGAGAAAGCCCTGGCGGCCCACCTGCAGACAGATCGCCGAGGCCGCCGTGATCGGTTGGCCGCAAGGCTCGCCCACGCCGGAACTGTTGGCCTACGTGGTGCCACGCCAGGGTGTGCTGAACCTCGACGAGCTGCGCAAGCTACTGCAGGAACGCTTGCCTACCTACATGCTGCCAACGCGCTTCCAGTCGCTGCCGGCGCTTCCGCGCTTGCCCAATGGCAAGCTCGATACCTTGAGCCTTCGCCGAGGCCGCCGTGATCGGTTGGCCGCAAGGCTCGCCCACGCCGGAACTGTTGGCCTACGTGGTGCCACGCCAGGGTGTGCTGAACCTCGACGAGCTGCGCAAGCTACTGCAGGAACGCTTGCCTACCTACATGCTGCCAACGCGCTTCCAGTCGCTGCCGGCGCTTCCGCGCTTGCCCAATGGCAAGCTCGATACCTTGAGCCTGCCCGAGCCGCAAGCCGCCAGCGGCGACAGCGACTACCTCGCTCCGCGCAGCGAGGTCGAAATTACTCTGGCCAAGCTGTGGAGCGAACTGCTGACCCCC
>NZ_JZIM01000053.1:0-4673 GCF_000963215.1 Xanthomonas sp. MUS 060 | reverse complement strand
GTTGCTCAACTGGCCCACGCCGATGTCCAGGCGCTGGCGCGCGGCCACGGTGCCGGCATGGGTCACCCCGGCCACGCTCTCGGCACGGTTGAGCAACGTCTCAACTGGCCCACGCCGATGTCCAGGCGCTGGCGCGCGGCCACGGTGCCGGCATGGGTCACCCCGGCCACGCTCTCGGCACGGTTGAGCAACGTGCCGGCGGCGATGGCGATGTGGTCGCCATACACGCGCCCGGTGCCCACGTTGTCCACGGTCGCCGCTTGCAGTTGGGTCAGCGCGCCGTCGATCAGGCCGCGATTGGTCAATTGCCCGCCGGCCTGCACGTGGGTGACGCCCTGGCTGCTGATTTCGCCGCTGGCTGGCCGCGTTGTCCACATTGGAAGCAGACACATCCAGATTGCCCGCGCGCAGCACGCCCTGGTTGAGCAGATCGCCGTCGGTGTGCACGGACAGGTTGCCGTTGGCGATCAGTTGCCCGGTATTGGTCAGGCTCTCGTGCAGGTTCAGGCTCAGATCGCCCTGGGATTGCACCTGGCCATCGCCGCTGAGCGCGCGCGCGGCCAGCACCTGGTTGCCTTGCGAGCGCAGCAGGCCGGCGGTGTTGGTGAGCGTGTCAGTTGACATCGAACGCAACCGACTGCAATCTCCCCGGCAAGGAGCTTCGAAACTCCTCACGTAGCGGTACCCACCTCCGTCAAACTGGTGGGTTTTTTGTGCCTGTTCGCAGGCGCAAGCCGACGCAATGCCTGCGTCGGGAGGGCGGCTAATACAACACCCTTCGGGGAAATACGCCCGCCGGCTACGTGCGGTTTCGAACCTCCCGACATCCCGTCGCCGTTGGCGGCGGTTCTCGTACACCGAGGAGGCTTTTGCCATGCGTCAACCTTCATCACGCCGCAGTAAGACAACCAGGCGTTCACCAAGCCAGCCGACGCCATGCACGGACCTGCAATGGACGTTTGTGGAACCAACCCTCAGCCCCATGATGACGCGCGAGCAGGCGGAAGCCCTGAATGCGGCCGAGCTTGCACGTGCACAACGTCCACCGCGACGTGTGCGTCCGACACAGCAGTGCACCATGGGGTATGGCTATTATCCCGACAGCCATCAGCGCATTCCCGCACTGCGCTTGCGTGGCCGTTGGTTGGAAGATTTGGGCTTCGCCATTGGGTGCAAGCTACGCATTACAGTCCGGGGTCGTGAGTTGGTGATCACCGTGGCTGATGAAGAGGGCATGCTGATAGATGGGCTTTGAGAACCTTGGTTACACCGATGGTTCGACAGCCCTATCAATCAAGGTGTGCATGCATCTGCTTTTGTGTATTTCTTGCAATATTGGCTATTAATTCGCTTACTCAATTCACGACGCGGGATAATCGCATCTGGCTGACAAGCTGGAAGCTCCCGAAAGCCTTTACCCTTGCAGTAATTAAAATTATCACTATAAGAAAATCCACTATTCCTCATGCAGCGATCCATTAAAGCTATTTCATTTGAAGAAGGAAATATATCTAAAATCCTATCTCTAACCCCAAATGGAGTTGGATAGCCGCACTCTAACATCGCCTTATCAATATCCAATTGTGAAGCCCCTGGCTTTGACCACTCCTCATCTTCAGGAGGATTTGGCTGAAAAGGAACAAAGCCAGCACAACCAGACATAACCAGACATAACCAGACATAACCACAACAACAAAAAATTGATGACTTATTAATCATTATATTATTTTCCTTCAATTGCATTAATTGGATAAGATATTGATCTTTTAGAGTCGTTATCACTCCAAAGATAATCACATCTCTTGGCCGAAGCAGAACCATAGCAATTATGCGACGTCCCCTTGCCGCCAAGCGCCCTTATCATTTCAGCAAGCAAGCTACTACCCTCAGGAATAGTCCCCCCTGTCGCCGGATTCCAGCCAATCAGACGACCGACAGGATCGGCCATATGATTCTGCAATGTCAGTACCATGGAGTCGGGATCATCCTGCGCCTCGCGATTCTGAAGGTAACTCAAGATATCGTCCGCTTTCTTGGCATTATACGCCGGCCCAAAGAAGGAGACCGTGGTCTTGCTCAGCAATCCAGACGCATCAGGCATCTTTGCAATCGACTCTAGGGCATTGCCGCCGGTCATCGTACCACGACTATGTTCATCAAGATGAAGTCCTGTCTCGCCATATTTCAGCATGTAGTATTTCGCTTCCTGCGTGGAATTAGTTAATCCCCAAAAATCATTCTCCAAATACTTCTGGTAACCCGCAATCAACAACTCGGCCAAATCGCTATTCGCTTGAGGGAAGTGAATATAATACTGCGGACCAGTCACCGTACTATGCTGGTCTGCGTAACCCTCTGCTGGCGCATCGTTACCATATTCTCCATTGAAGATGCCATTGAGCGTAATGTGCACCTTGCCGTCGGATGCAGGCTGAAGATTATCCATCTCTTCCCCTGTCACTTTTTGGCCAGGAATCAGCTTTCCTTTTTCATCATGTGCGATTTTATATAATGTGTGATCCCTCGCAAACATATCAGCATAAGCTTCGTCCGTATATTTGACCGCCTGGTCATAAATCAACCGCTTCGCCTGCTGCTGGAACTCCACGTCCTCCTGCAGCTTCTTCTGATCGACTTCCCCGACGCCATTTCCATCCAATACAGATGCCTTTCGCGCCAGGCCAGCTAACGCGGCATCGTCATTGTTGCGGATATCCACCGTACCGGCGGCGATATCGCTGTGCGTCGTGCTCGTGTGACTCTCGCTGGAGCTTCCGCTCCCCAGTGCATTGCTTGCCACACCCTTGGACGCCGCATATTTGCTCCCGCTGAACATGCTTGAATCCACCGTCACACTCGTCCCGGACGCACTGGCCTTGGAAACGTTTTGCAGGTCTTCCACCGTCAAACTCCCCGTTGACAGATGATTCAACGCCGGATCGGCCGTACTCGCAATCGCGCCGCCAATCAGATGGGTGTTGCCGTCCACATGGATCGCGAACCCGCCATCACCAGCCTGGATGCCACTCTGCTCCTTGACGCTGGTATAGGTGCTGTTGACCTTCTGCTGGCTGTAGCTGGCGCTGCTGCCGCTAAACCCCCACACCACCGTCGCACCCGCCTGCTGTTGCTTGCTCTTGTCGTCGCTGCTGTCCTGCTCGCTCTGGATCAACAGATTGCCCCCCACCTGGGCCAGCACCTGATTGCCAATCGCCTGTGCGCCCTTGATCGTGGTGTCGTGGCCGCTGACCAGGCTCAACGTCTCCTTGGCCGTCACCACGCTCTCGGTGTGTAGCGTGCTGTTGCCCTTGGCATTGCCCTTGCCAGCATAGGCTGTCACGTACACACCCGTGGTGGTGCCCACGCTCACGCCAATCTCCCCACCCGCGTTCTTGTTGTCCGACTTCTGCGTATTGTTTTCCTGTTGGCTCAGCAGATTCAGGTCGTGCGCCGCCGACAGCGCCACGTTCTCACCGTCGATCTTGCTGCCGATCACGTCGAGGTCGCCGCCGGTGGCGGCAATGGTGACGTTGCCCGCGCTCTGGATGCGACTGCCCACCGTACTTTCCTCATGCGTGGTGCTCTTGCTCGATGCGCTGCTGGCGCCGATGCCAATACGCACGCTGACGCCTCCCATCGATCCACCTTGCGCGGCGGCAGCCTGATACGCATCCACGCTGTCCTTGGCCGCATACGCCGCCTTGACCGCGTACAGCGCCTTGAGCCGGTCATCGCTCACCTGGCTGCCCCGCTGGGTCATGCCATACGCCGCTTCGGCTGCCTGCACCACCGCACCGGTCAGACCCACGTTGATGCCGGCACTGTGCTGCTTGGAGGTCTCCACCGTGTCCACAGTGTCTTCCACTGCCGAGATGGTGACGTCCTTGCCCACGATGGCCGTGCCGGTCTTGCTCAGCACGTCGCTGCCGCTGATCGCCAGCGCATTGCCCGCCGTCAAGGTAACCCCGCCGTCGATACTGCCCACCGTGCTGCCGGTGTGGGTCACCTGCGTGGTGTCGGAGGTGTTGGTCTGTTTGCTCGCACCGATGGTGAAGTTGGCCCCGCCACTGCTGAACAGGCCGCTCTTCTTGACCTGTTTGTCGTGCTCCTCGCTGTGCGTGTTCTGCGCTGTCTCCAGGGTCAGGTTGTTACCCGCCGCCAGCACCACGTCGCCGGTGCCGACAATCTGCGCGCCTTGCGCCAGCAGGTCGTGGCCCGCCGCGATGTGCACCGTGTCGCCGCTCAGGCTGCTCGTCACCGCCAGGCTGTCGTGGCTCTCGTCGTGCCGTGGTCGTGGTCTTGCTGGAGAGGAACTTTTTCTTGCGCGTTTGCTCGTCCACCACGCTGTCGTGCTGTTCCTGCGTCGCGGTCAGCGCCACGTCGTGGCCCGCGGCTGTTCCTGCGTCGCGGTCAGCGCCACGTCGTGGCCCGCGGCCAGGGCGATGCCGCCGTTCTGGCTCGCCACCGCCGTCGAGGCCAGGGTCAGGTCGTTGCCCGCGCGCATCACGATGTCGCCGCCTGCGCCCAGTTGCGTGCCTTGCACGTGTTCGTCGTCGTTCGAGGTGACCAGCGAGTGGCGCTTGCTCACGCTGCTGCGCGACTGTGTGGTGCTGTCCACCACCGCCTGACTATCGAGGTCGTGGCCGGCCTGCAACGCCAGCGCCTTGCCTGCG
>NZ_JZIM01000052.1:0-4763 GCF_000963215.1 Xanthomonas sp. MUS 060 | reverse complement strand
CGACATCCATAATATATTGATCCCTTCACACTCGACTGTCTCTGCCAAGCGTGCCGGGTTCATCAGAACATCGGATTCGATGACGATCAGGCGCGCACCATTGAGCAGCGCACCCCAGATTTCGAATGTGATCGCATCAAAACTCGGGTTGGCGGCCAAAGCAACACAGTCGCTCGGCATGAAGGGAAGATACCCATTGTTCAACACCAGGCGATTGATTCCCCGATGCGGGATTTCGACTCCCTTCGGCAGTCCTGTCGAACCGGAAGTGTACATGACATAAGCACTCTTACCGCCATGCGAGCGCAATCCTGGACTGTCAGACTGCGCCGCATTCACCACGGTATCGTCGACGTTGACCCGCAAGAGCTCAAGCGGCGCTGGCAGGATGGCATCTGTCACAGCCAACACCATCACGGCGCCGCAATCGGCGAGGATGTAGGCCAGCCGCTCAGGTGGATAGGCCGGATCCAGCGGAACATACGTCGCGGCATGAAGGGAAGATACCCATTGTTCAACACCAGGCGATTGATTCCCCGATGCGGGATTTCGACTCCCTTCGGCAGTCCTGTCGAACCGGAAGTGTACATGACATAAGCACTCTTACCGCCATGCGAGCGCAATCCTGGACTGTCAGACTGCGCCGCATTCACCACGGTATCGTCGACGTTGACCCGCAAGAGCTCAAGCGGCGCTGGCAGGATGGCATCTGTCACAGCCAACACCATCACGGCGCCGCAATCGGCGAGGATGTAGGCCAGCCGCTCAGGTGGATAGGCCGGATCCAGCGGAACATACGTCGCCCCCGCCTTGAGTACCGCCAGCAGCGCCACCACCATTTCGATACTGCGCTGCATGCAGATCGCCACACGATCATCCGGGCGCACACCCAACTTCCGCAGGTAATGGGCCAACTGATTGGCACGTGTATTCAACTCGTCATATGTCAGCGCCAACTCGCCATGCGCAATGGCGATTGCCGAGGGCTCACGCGCCACCTGTGCCTCGAACAACTCGTGTACACCGGCATCGCGTGGATAATCTGCCGCTGTTGCATGCATTCCACTCCATCAAGAGCTGATGCCGTTCGACCTTGTCCAGCAACGGCAGACGGTCCACCGCAAGATCTTCAGCGCCGTCGGCCACCATCGCATCCAACAGATGCCGCCAGTGGCCCATCCACCGCTGCAATGTCGCATGCTCGAACAACGACGTGGCTTCCACTCCATCAAGAGCTGATGCCGTTCGACCTTGTCCAGCAACGGCAGACGGTCCACCGCAAGATCTTCAGCGCCGTCGGCCACCATCGCATCCAACAGATGCCGCCAGTNCGCACTCGTCTGTGCGATGCCAAGTTCACTGGCCTGGACTTCACCGAGATCTAAAATGTCGCCCTCTGCTAACGACAACGACAGGTCGAACTGCGCACTCGTCTGTGCGATGCCAAGTTCACTGGCCTGGACTTCACCGAGATCTAAAATGCCCCCCCTGCGGCGTGTTCTGCCAGGCAAACATCACCTGGAACAGCGGCGCATGCGCCAGGCTGCGTGGCGGTTGAATCAGTTCGACCACCTGCTCGAACGGGATGTCCTGATGTGCCTGCGCTTGCAGTGTGCGGCTCTTCACCAACGCCAGCAATTGCGCCAGCGTCGGCGAGCCGGACAAATCCACCCGCATCGCCAGCGTGTTGACGAAGAAGCCAATCAATCCTTCGGTCTCGGGGCGGCCACGATTGGCAACCGGACTGCCGATCACCACATCGTCCTGCCCGGACAGACGCGATAGCAGCAACGCCCAACTCGCCAGGAGGGTCATATATAGCGTCAAGCCATGGCGCTGGCTCAGGGCCTTCAACGCCTGTGCCTGCTGCGGATCGACGATGACCTCCAACATCGCGCCGGCATGGTTTTGTCTCGCTGGACGTGCACGATCCGTCGGCAGTTCCAGCAACACCGGCGCATCGGACAACGTCTCGCGCCAGTAGATCGCCTGCTGTTCCAGCACATCGCCCATCAACCACTGCCGCTGCCAGCTTGCATAATCGGCATATTGAATAACGTCTCGCGCCAGTAGATCGCCTGCTGTTCCAGCACATCGCCCATCAACCACTGCCGCTGCCAGCTTGCATAATCGGCATATTGAATTGGCTGGTAACGGTGGCAGCGGATCGACCTCATCACGTGCAAAGGCCCGATACAGCACGCTCAACTCGTTGATCAAGATCCCCATCGACCAACCGTCCGAGACAATGTGGTGCATCGTGACGAAGAGGACGGATTCATCGTCGGCAAGTCGTATCAAAGGCCCGATACAGCACGCTCAACTCGTTGATCAAGATCCCCATCGACCAACCGTCCGAGACAATGTGGTGCATCGTGACGAAGAGGACGGATTCATCGTCGGCAAGTCGTATCAGCCAGCCACGGATCAACGGGCCATGCTCCAACGCAAATGGCGCTTGCGCTTCATCGACTAACAGCTGCTGCAACGCCACCTCACGATCAGGCACACCGCGCAGATCGTGATTGATCGATCAAATGGAAGCCGTTGTCCTCGTCAGCGATTTGCTGCAACGCCTGCCCGTCAACCAGCGCGAAGGTCGTGCGCAGCGACGCATGTCGAGCCACGATGCGATCCAACGCACGCCGCAGCGCCTGCGCATCCAACACACCGCGCAACCTTAGCCCGCCGCTGATGTGATACGCCTGACTGACACCCTCGAACTGCGACAGGAACCAGAGCCGTTGCTGGGCAAACGATAGAACGCGCGGCGCATCCGACTCCAGCGGCATGATCGGCTGCAAGGCCACACTAGAGGAAGAGGCCACAGACTCGGCAAGACGCTGCAACGTCGCATGCGCAAACAACTCGGCCACACCGATCTCGACACCCAACTCCTGACGCAAGCGCGAAGCGACCCGCACCGCCAGCAGCGAATGCCCGCCGATGGCGCCCGCCGCTGATGTGATACGCCTGACTGACACCCTCGAACTGCGACAGGAACCAGAGCCGTTGCTGGGCAAACGATAGAACGCGCGGCGCATCCGACTCCAGCGGCATGATCGGCTGCAAGGCCACACTAGAGGAAGAGGCCACAGACTCGGCAAGACGCTGCAACGTCGCATGCGCAAACAACTCGGCCACACCGATCTCGACACCCAACTCCTGACGCAAGCGCGAAGCGACCCGCACCGCCAGCAGCGAATGCCCGCCGATGGCGAAAAAGTCATCGTGCCGCCCGACCGACCATCTCCAGACCAAGCAGGTCGCTCCAAATTCCAGCAATGGCCTGTTCGATCGCGCCCTGCGGCGCTTCATACGCACGCGCCGCATAAGCCGCGCCATCTGGTGCCGGCAGGGCCTTGCGATCCAGTTTGCCGTTCGGGGTCAATGGCAGGCGATCCAACTGCACATAGGCTGCCGGCACCATGTAGTCCGGTAGCGTGGCGGACAGCCAATTGCGCAATACCTCCGCACCCAGATGTTCGGACGTCGCCCCCTGGCTACCGACTAAATACGCCACCAGTCGCTTGTCGTTGCCTGTGGCATCCTCCAGCGCCACCACTTGTCGTTGCCTGTGGCATCCTCCAGCGCCACCACCACGCACGCACTCGCGCACACCCGCATGCGCACTCAACCGCGCCTCGATCTCGCCGAGTTCAATACGGAAACCACGAATCTTGACCTGGTGATCGTTGCGTCCAACAAATTCAATCGTGCCGTCGGCTCGCCAACGCCCCATATCTCCAGTGCGGTACATCCGTACCGCTGGATCATGACTAAATGGATCAGAAAGAAAGCGCTCGGCAGTCAATTCATCGCGATTCAGATATCCACGTCCCACACCATCACCGCCGACATACAGCTCGCCCACCACTCCGACCGGAACTGGTGCAGCCTGCGTATCCAGGATGTAGACCCGCGCATTGGTAATCGGGCGACCAACCAGACTACCGCCACGCCAATCCACATCCTCTACCGCGATATTCCGCCATGTCACATGTACCGTGGTCTCTGTAATTCCGTACATATTGACCAGATGCGTGGCTAGGTTGCCCTCACGCTCGAACCAGGGTTTCAATATCGCGACATCCAATGCTTCGCCACCGAAGACGATCATCCGCAGGCAATGCTCCAAACGACGGGAGAACTGCGCTGAAACAAATGATTTGAAAGCACTCGGCGTCTGGTTTAAAACGGTCACAGATTCTCGACAGACGAATTTATAAAACGCATCCGGCGCACGTGCGATGTCCAATGGCACGACGACAAGACGACCTCCATAAAGCAATGCGCCGAATATTTCCCAAACCGAAAAGTCGAAGGCGTATGAATGAAATAATGCCCACACATCATTCGAGGAAAATTTGAAAATTTCCTCGGTCGATCTAAAGAGACCCGTGACATTCCGATGCTCGGTCATGACACCCTTCGGCGCACCAGTCGATCCAGACGTATAGATGACATACGCCAGATGGCGTGCAGTCAGACCACTGACATGGCGGTCTGGATTGCTATCGGGCATGTACTGCAAGCGTTCGGCTTCGCACTGAAGATAGACGAGCGGCGCCGAAGTGAAATTTTCCTCGACAAGGTGACTGCTGGCGGTATCCGTCAACATCACCACCGCGCCGCAATCTGACTGCATATAGGCAGGCCAGCCGCTCGGATAGGCCGGATCCAGGGGCACATACGCACCGCCCGCCTTCAGCACCGCAAGCAACGCCACCACCATTTCCACACTGCGCTGCCTGCACACAGAT
>NZ_JZIM01000051.1:0-4806 GCF_000963215.1 Xanthomonas sp. MUS 060 | reverse complement strand
TCGTCGCACTGATCATGGCGTTCTCACGCGCGATCAAGCCTGGCGACGGCATCGTCATCGACAGCAGTTACCAATTGATGGTGTTGTGATGGGACGCCTTGCCGACTTCCTCGGTCATTTCGGCCGGGCGCGCGCTGATGCGAACGACCACAGCGCATGGGGATCGTTCTGGTTCGACGCACTGATCATGGCGTTCTCACGCGCGATCAAGCCTGGCGACGGCATCGTCATCGACAGCAGTTACCAATTGATGGTGTTGTGATGGGACGCCTTGCCGACTTCCTCGGTCATTTCGGCCGGGCGCGCGCTGATGCGAACGACCACAGCGCATGGGGATCGTTCTGGTTCGAGCCGGTCACCCTGCGCACCACCAGTGGTGCACGGATTTCGAGCGAGTCGGCGCTGCGTCTGTCAGCCGTCTATGCCTGCGTGCGCATCCTGGCCGCCGAAAGCATGGCCTCCTTGCCTTTCATCCTGTACAGCCCACACAGCCGTGGCAAGGTGGAGGTGACCGATCACTGGTTGTACCGGCTATTCCACGTGCGTCCGAATCGGTATCAGAACCCATTCGAGTGGCGCGAAATGCTCATGGGCCACCTGGCGCTGCGTGGCAATGCGTTCTGTCGCATTGTCGGCGATGCGGCGGGCCAGATCACCGATCTCATCCCGATCCACCCGGATCGGATCAGCCTGGTGCTCTCCAATACTCAGGCCGATGAATACAGCTACCGCATGATAGACCGCTTCGGCAATCAGACCATTCTGCCGCGCGGCGCTGTCTGGCATCTGCGGGGGCAAAGCATGGCCTCCTTGCCTTTCATCCTGTACAGCCCACACAGCCGTGGCAAGGTGGAGGTGACCGATCACTGGTTGTACCGGCTATTCCACGTGCGTCCGAATCGGTATCAGAACCCATTCGAGTGGCGCGAAATGCTCATGGGCCACCTGGCGCTGCGTGGCAATGCGTTCTGTCGCATTGTCGGCGATGCGGCGGGCCAGATCACCGATCTCATCCCGATCCACCCGGATCGGATCAGCCTGGTGCTCTCCAATACTCAGGCCGATGAATACAGCTACCGCATGATAGACCGCTTCGGCAATCAGACCATTCTGCCGCGCGGCGCTGTCTGGCATCTGCGGGGGCTGTCCTCCGACGGCATGATCGGCCTGTCGCCTATCGAGATGGCGCGCGAGAGTGTTGGCCTGGCGCTCACCGCCCAGGAGTACGGCTCACGCTTTTTTGCCAACGACGCCAAGCCCACCGGCGGCTGGATCGAATACCCCGGCACCTTCAAGGACAAACCCGCTCGCGACAACTTCCGAGAGTCTTACCAGCACGCGCAGGGCGCGATGAACCGTGGCAAGGTGCTGGTCCTGGAAGCAGGTATGAAGTACCACGAGGTCGGCGTGACCAACAAGGAAGCGCAGTTCCTGGAACTGCGCAAATTTCAGGTCACCGACATCGCACGCTTGTTCCGTGTTCCGCCGCACATGATTGCGGACCTGGATCGTGCGACCAACAACAACATCGAACAGCAGTCAATCGAATTCGTGCGTCCGACGGCATGATCGGCCTGTCGCCTATCGAGATGGCGCGCGAGAGTGTTGGCCTGGCGCTCACCGCCCAGGAGTACGGCTCACGCTTTTTTGCCAACGACGCCAAGCCCACCGGCGGCTGGATCGAATACCCCGGCACCTTCAAGGACAAACCCGCTCGCGACAACTTCCGAGAGTCTTACCAGCACGCGCAGGGCGCGATGAACCGTGGCAAGGTGCTGGTCCTGGAAGCAGGTATGAAGTACCACGAGGTCGGCGTGACCAACAAGGAAGCGCAGTTCCTGGAACTGCGCAAATTTCAGGTCACCGACATCGCACGCTTGTTCCGTGTTCCGCCGCACATGATTGCGGACCTGGATCGTGCGACCAACAACAACATCGAACAGCAGTCAATCGAATTCGTGCGCTACCTACACCATGCGTCCGTGGGCCGAGCGCTGGGAAGCCAGCATTCGCGCCGATCTGATGCTCGATGAGGACGACATGGACTGCGAATTCGATTTCGCAGCCTTGATGCGCGGTGACGCCAACAGCCGGGCGACTTACTACTCGGCGATGGTCAGCATGGGGGCGCTCACCCGCAATGAGGTGCGCGTGGCCGAGAACTACGCGCCACTGCCTGGATTGGACGAACCCTTGGTGGCACTCAACATGGGTGCCACCGGTCCCAATCAGCAGCCCACACCGACACAAGCGCCACCGGATGACGACAACGCTGAGCCCAGCAAGATCAACGAATAAGACGATGACGATGAAACGTGACATGCGCGGGGGACTGCTGATGGCTGAGTTCCTGACCACTCCCTGGGCGTTGATGCCCGAGCGCTTGCATGCGCTGACTGCAGTGTTTGACCGTTGGAGTCAGCATGCGCCGGTTGCTGACGACCTCCTCGAGCGCGTGATGGCAGACCGCCAGGCACGTCAGCTCAAACGTCAAAGTGCGCAATCGGCGTCAGGCGATGGCATCGCGGTGCTGCCGCTGTATGGCGTGGTCACCCAGCGCGGCAACATGGTCGAGGATGTGTCTGGCCCTGGCACCACGAGCACACCATGCGTCCGTGGGCCGAGCGCTGGGAAGCCAGCATTCGCGCCGATCTGATGCTCGATGAGGACGACATGGACTGCGAATTCGATTTCGCAGCCTTGATGCGCGGTGACGCCAACAGCCGGGCGACTTACTACTCGGCGATGGTCAGCATGGGGGCGCTCACCCGCAATGAGGTGCGCGTGGCCGAGAACTACGCGCCACTGCCTGGATTGGACGAACCCTTGGTGGCACTCAACATGGGTGCCACCGGTCCCAATCAGCAGCCCACACCGACACAAGCGCCACCGGATGACGACAACGCTGAGCCCAGCAAGATCAACGAATAAGACGATGACGATGAAACGTGACATGCGCGGGGGACTGCTGATGGCTGAGTTCCTGACCACTCCCTGGGCGTTGATGCCCGAGCGCTTGCATGCGCTGACTGCAGTGTTTGACCGTTGGAGTCAGCATGCGCCGGTTGCTGACGACCTCCTCGAGCGCGTGATGGCAGACCGCCAGGCACGTCAGCTCAAACGTCAAAGTGCGCAATCGGCGTCAGGCGATGGCATCGCGGTGCTGCCGCTGTATGGCGTGGTCACCCAGCGCGGCAACATGGTCGAGGATGTGTCTGGCCCTGGCACCACGAGCACGCATGCATCTGCTTGGTGCCGCCTTGCGCCAGGCGCTTGCCGATGACACGGTCAGTCAAATTCTGATCGACATCGATAGTCCCGGCGGCAGCGTCTACGGTGTTGCCGAACTGGCGGACCAGATCCAGTCGGCGCGCTCGATCAAACCGGTCGTGGCAGTAGCCAACAGCCTGGCCGCCAGCGCGGCCTACTGGATCGGCTGCGCCGCTGGGGAGTTATACGTCACCCCCGGCGGCGAAGTCGGCTCCATCGGTGTGTGGCAAGCGCACTTCGACTATTCGCAGGCACTGGCCGCTGACGGCGTCACCCCCACGACATCGATAGTCCCGGCGGCAGCGTCTACGGTGTTGCCGAACTGGCGGACCAGATCCAGTCGGCGCGCTCGATCAAACCGGTCGTGGCAGTAGCCAACAGCCTGGCCGCCAGCGCGGCCTACTGGATCGGCTGCGCCGCTGGGGAGTTATACGTCACCCCCGGCGGCGAAGTCGGCTCCATCGGTGTGTGGCAAGCGCACTTCGACTATTCGCAGGCACTGGCCGCTGACGGCGTCACCCCCACCTTAATCTCGGCTGGCAAGTACAAGGTCGAAGGCAATCCATACGGACCTCTGGACGAGCAAGCGCTTGGCTTTATGCAATCGCGCGTGGATGACTACTACGGCGCGCGCGTTCACCAAAGCCGTCGCCAAGGGGCGTGGCCAGCCGATTGCCAGCGTGCGCGATGGCATGGGCCAGGGCCGTGTACTAGGCGCAGACGCTTCACCAAAGCCGTCGCCAAGGGGCGTGGCCAGCCGATTGCCAGCGTGCGCGATGGCATGGGCCAGGGCCGTGTACTAGGCGCAGACGCGGCCGGCACTGGCCCAAAAGATGGTCGATGGCATCGCGACCTTCGATGACGTCATCACGATGATGCAAAAGCGTGGCCGCGCGCAGAGCCGGGCCACCTCTCGTCTCGTCCAAACGTCATCACGATGATGCAAAAGCGTGGCCGCGCGCAGAGCCGGGCCACCTCTCGTCTCGTCCAAGCCAGGAACACGCTGGCCTTGATGTGATGCCCCCACTGTCCGGCATCACCGGGCAGAACCAACGCACAGCCGCTTGAGGGAAGCCTCGGCGGCTTTTTTTATACCCGCACCGGTGATGCTCACCCGCACGGGTTTTTTCATTTGGAGAACCCGCAATGAGCAAACATCTACGAGAACTGCAGGCCAAGAAGGCCAAGCTCGTCAAGGACGCCCGTGCCTTGACGGAAGGTGCCGCCGCCGCCGAGAACCGCGATCTGACGGTAGAAGAGGTCAGCCACTTCGACGCACTGCGCGCGCAGATCGAAACAGCCTCTGCCGCCATCGACAGGGAGATGAGCCTGGTGGCAGAGGAGGCACGCTCGGCCAGCGTCGCGGTGGCGGTGGCGTTGGCGTCAGGCGCTGCCGTGCAGCCGTCTCCCGCTGCCGTCAGCGTGCCGACAAGCGCGAGCATCCTCAGCGTCAGCGACAACCGAGAACTCGACCCCCGGCGCGGGTTTGCCAGCGTCGGAGAATTCCTCAAATCCGTGCGACAAGCCGAAAGCGCA
>NZ_JZIM01000050.1:0-5090 GCF_000963215.1 Xanthomonas sp. MUS 060 | reverse complement strand
GTGCCGCAGGCGGTACACGCACAGGAGTACATAGCACCACGCAACGAGGCCGAGCAACGGCTGGCGGCACTGTTTGCCGAGGTGCTGCGGGTGGAGCGGGTGGGCATCCACGACAACTTCTTCGCCTTGGGTGGGCACTCGCTGTCTGCATCGCAACTGATCTCGCGTATTGCCAGGGATATGGCGATCGATTTGTCCCTGACCATGCTGTTCGAGCTGCCCACGGTAGCGCAGCTTAGCGAATCCCTCGCCAGCCATGCCCGCGACAGCGATTGCGATGTCATCCCCGCAAGCACCGAGGAGGCGACCATTCCGCTTTCCACTGCGCAGGAGCGCATGTGGTTCCTGCACAAGTTCGTGCAGGAGACGCCGTACAACACCCCGGGTCTGGCCTTATTGCAAGGAGAACTGGACATTTCGGCCTTGCAGGTAGCATTTCGCTGTGTGCTAGAACGGCACGCCGTGCTGCGTACCCATTTCGTGGAAACCGAGCAGCAATGCGTACAGGTCATTGGCGCAGCAGAGCAGTTCGTGTTGCAGCTTAGGCCGATTCGCGACGAGGCTGATCTGCATGGCCGATTGCACACAGCCGTCAGCGAACCCTTCGATTTAGAACGCGAGCTGCCATTGCGCGCCCTGCTGTATCGCCTGGACGACCGGCGGCATTACCTAGCAGTGATCATCCATCACATAGTCTTCGACGGCTGGTCGACCTCAATCCTGTTTCGTGAGCTGGCCACGCACTATGCTGCATGCCGCCATGGCCAATCCGCGCCTTTGCCACCGCTGGAGCTCAGCTATGCCGATTACGCACGCTGGGAGCGTGCGAGGCTGACCGCAGGCGGTACACGCACAGGAGTACATAGCACCACGCAACGAGGCCGAGCAACGGCTGGCGGCACTGTTTGCCGAGGTGCTGCGGGTGGAGCGGGTGGGCATCCACGACAACTTCTTCGCCTTGGGTGGGCACTCGCTGTCTGCATCGCAACTGATCTCGCGTATTGCCAGGGATATGGCGATCGATTTGTCCCTGACCATGCTGTTCGAGCTGCCCACGGTAGCGCAGCTTAGCGAATCCCTCGCCAGCCATGCCCGCGACAGCGATTGCGATGTCATCCCCGCAAGCACCGAGGAGGCGACCATTCCGCTTTCCACTGCGCAGGAGCGCATGTGGTTCCTGCACAAGTTCGTGCAGGAGACGCCGTACAACACCCCGGGTCTGGCCTTATTGCAAGGAGAACTGGACATTTCGGCCTTGCAGGTAGCATTTCGCTGTGTGCTAGAACGGCACGCCGTGCTGCGTACCCATTTCGTGGAAACCGAGCAGCAATGCGTACAGGTCATTGGCGCAGCAGAGCAGTTCGTGTTGCAGCTTAGGCCGATTCGCGACGAGGCTGATCTGCATGGCCGATTGCACACAGCCGTCAGCGAACCCTTCGATTTAGAACGCGAGCTGCCATTGCGCGCCCTGCTGTATCGCCTGGACGACCGGCGGCATTACCTAGCAGTGATCATCCATCACATAGTCTTCGACGGCTGGTCGACCTCAATCCTGTTTCGTGAGCTGGCCACGCACTATGCTGCATGCCGCCATGGCCAATCCGCGCCTTTGCCACCGCTGGAGCTCAGCTATGCCGATTACGCACGCTGGGAGCGTGCGAGGCTGAACCAGGAAGACGCGCTGCGCAAGCTCGAATATTGGAAAACGCAGCTTGCCGATGCACCGCCGCTGGTGTTGCCCACGACCTATGCGCGGCCGGTTTTCCAGAACTTCAATGGCGCGACTGTGGCGCTTCAGATCGAGCCGCCGCTGCTGCAACGCCTGCAGCGTTTCGCCGACGCACACGGCTTTACATTGTACATGCTAATGCTGGCCGCGCTGGGCGTCGTATTGTCGCGCCATGCCCGGCAGAAGCATTTCTGCATTGGCAGTCCGGTCGCCAATCGCGCCCGAGCCGAGTTGCACGGTTTGATCGGCTTGTTCGTCAACACCCTGGCGGTACGGCTCGATTTGGACGGCAATCCCAGCGTGCGCGAGCTGCTCGAACGCATCCACTGCACCACGCTGGCCGCCTACGAGCACCAGGATGTGCCGTTCGAAAAAATCGTGGAAAGCCTGCAGGTGCCGCGCGATACCGCGCGTAACCCGCTGGTGCAGGTGATGCTCAATTTCCAGAACATGCCGATGTCGGCGTTCGACCTGGACGGTGTCCAGGTGCAGGTGCTCCCCATGCACAACGGCACGGCCAAGTGCGAGCTGACCTTCGACCTGCTGCTGGATGGCTCACGCCTATCCGGTTTCGTCGAATACGCCACTGGGCTGTTTGCGCCGGAATGGGTCCAGGCGCTGGTACAGCAATTCAAGTGTGTGCTGGCGGCATTGGTGGAACGGCCGGAGGCATCGCTGAATGATTTGCCCATGGCGCCCAACGAGACGCAACCGGCGTCGTCGGCATTGATGAAGCATGTCGCGCCGAGCTTGCCCAACTTACTTGAGGCTATGGCGGCCAATGATGCCGCACGCCTCGCCTTGCAAGCGCCGGAAGGTGCGCTCAGTTACGCTCAGCTGATCGAGGCAGCAAACGAGTTCGCCTGGCGTTTGCGGTGCGAGCACGCCGGTCCGGACAGGGTAGTTGCCCTGTGCCTAGCGCCTTGCTCCGCCTTGGTGGTTGCTTTGCTGGCCGCTTCATTATGCGGTGCGGCGAGCGTGCTGATCGATCCGACGACGACTGCCGAGGCCCAATACGACCAGTTGTTCGAAACGCGGGCCTGCATCGTGGTGACCTGTTCTAGCTTGCTGGAGAAGTTGCCGCTCGACGACCAGGCTGTCCTGCTGATCGACGAGCAAGCTACAGAAGCGACGCCGCGTTTGATGCATTTCGCCGACGATCCAGCTTTGCCCGCAATGCTGCATTGTATGTGTGACGAAAAGGGGCGAACCCGCACGATCATGGTCGAAAGCGGCAGTTTGTCGAGTCGCCTGCTCGATAGCGTGCAGCGTTTCGGTCTCGAACGTACCGATCGCTTCCTGCTGCGCAGCCCGCTTTCTGCCGAACTGGCGCATACCGAAGTACTGCAATGGTTGGCGGCGGGCGGCAGCCTCAGCATCGCACCGATGCATGGCGATTTCGATGCCGCTGCCTGGCTGGAGACTCTCGCGACGTACGCGATCAGCGTGGCCTACCTGGCTCAAGTTGAATTGACCGAGATGCTGGCGCATCTGCAAAACCATCCTCTTGCGCGCAACAAGCTGGCCGGCTTACGCGTGCTGGTGGTGCATGGCGCGCCCTTGCCGATCGCGCCGCTGATGCGCCTAGACGCGTGGTTGCGAGAGGTGGGCGGTTCCGCACGGATCTTCGCCGCCTACGGGAATGCCGAGTTCGGTGCCGAAATATTGAGCCAGGATGTCAGCGCTGCATTGCAAGCGGGTATTGGCGCTCAATACAAGCATCGCCGTGGTCTGTTCCCGTTGGGTGCCAACTCGATGTGTCACGTGGTGCAGAGCAACGGCCGCATCGCGCCCGACGGCATGGTTGGTGAATTGTGGATCACACAGCCAGTCTGCTTGTACAAAACTGATGCATTGGTGCGTCGCCTGGCAAATGGGCAACTGGAATGGTTGGGCTCCCTCGATGTCCAGTCGCGTATCGATGATCCCCGCATCGATCTGTGCGTCGTGGAGGCACAACTGCGCTTGTGCGAAGACGTCGGCGAAGCGGTAGTGCTGTATGAGCCGGTGAAGCGCTGCTTGGTAGCCTATCTGTCGGCCCGTAGCACAGCTGCAATCATGACCGACGAGACGCTGGCCAGGATCCGCCTGGCCCTGAGCGAAACCTTGCCGGATTATCTACTGCCTGCAATCTGTGTGCCGCTCGCGCACTGGCCACGCTTACCCCATGGGCGGGTCGACCTCGGCGCCTTGCCTGCACCGGATTTCGATCTTGCGCGGCATGAGTCGTACATAGCGCCACGCACAGCCGTCGAACAGGCCGTGGCCGAAATATGGCAACGCGTGTTGAAGCGTACCCAGGTCGGCGTGCATGACAATTTCTTCGAGCTGGGCGGCCATTCGGTGCTGGCGATCCAGCTGGTGTCCGGCTTGCGCAAGGCTTTGGCCATCGAAGTGCCGGTCACCCTGGTGTTCGAGGCACCGATACTGGGGGCGCTTGCGCGGCAGATCGCCCCCTTGTTGGTCAGCGAACGGCGTCCGTGCCCGCCCGGCCTGACGCGCCTGGAGCATACAGGGCCGATTCCGGCTTCGTACGCACAGGAGCGGTTATGGCTGGTGCACGAGCATATGGAGGAGCAGCGAACCAGCTACAACATCAGTAACGCAGCGCATTTCATCGGAGCAGCCTTCAGCGTCGAAGCGATGCGTGCCGCATTGAACGCGCTGGTGGCGCGGCACGAAGTGCTGCGCACGCGCTTTCTTTCGCAGGACGGGCAGCTGCAACAGGTGATCGCTGCCTCGTTGACGCTGGAGGTGCCGGTACGCGAGGTGTCGGCCGAGGAGGTCGACCGACCTGCTGCTGGCCGCGAGCACGCGGGAGATTTTCGATCTGCGGCAGGGGCCCTTGTTCAAGGCATGCATCCTGCGCGTGGCGGCCGATCACCATGTGGTGTTGAGCAGCATCCACCACATCATTTCCGACGGCTGGTCGCTGGGAGTGTTCAACCGTGACCTGCACCAGCTGTACGAGACGTGTTTGCGCGGCACGACCCCCGCACTGCCGACGTTGGCGGTGCAGTATGCCGACTACGCGCTGTGGCAACGACAATGGGAGCTGGCGGCTCCGCTGTCGTACTGGACGCGGGCACTGGAAGGCTACGACGACGGCCTGGACCTGCCCTACGACCGGCCGCGCGGCGCCACGCGGGCGTGGCGGGCGGGGCTGGTCAAACACCGCTATCCGGCGCAACTGGCCCAGCAGCTGGCGGCCTACAGCCAACAGTACCAAGCGACGCTGTTCATGAGCCTGCTGGCGGGCCTGGCGCTGGTGCTGAGCCGTTACGCCGATCGCAAGGACGTGTGCATCGGTGCGACGGTTTCCGGCCGCGACCAGCTGGAGCTGGAAGAGCTGATCGGCTTT
>NZ_JZIM01000049.1:0-5987 GCF_000963215.1 Xanthomonas sp. MUS 060 | reverse complement strand
GGAATGGCGTACATATTTGGCTCCAATGCAAAGTGCCCGCGACGACCTGCAGCCGTGGCGGGCGGTGATGAACAACGTTGCAGACCTGTGCGATGGCGTACATATTTGGCTCCAATGCAAAGTGCCCGCGACGACCTGCAGCCGTGGCGGGCGGTGATGAACAACGTTGCAGACCTGTGCGATCAGTCAACTCACGGAACGGAAAGGTTGAATTCAACGCGCCCATCCGGCCCGTGCTCACGCGGTGCGGGCACGGTGGACTGTGCGAGATCGCTGTTGGGGTTGGCCGAATAGGTGCCGGTGGGATCGAAGATGGGCGTGCCGACGTCGACGTCGAGCTTGACGGCCGAGCCTGGTAACCATTTGCCTTGAGCATCCTCGGTGCCGAAGGTGGGCAAGGCGTTCAATGCACCCGCTTCCCAACCGTCGCAACGGAAAGGTTGAATTCAACGCGCCCATCCGGCCCGTGCTCACGCGGTGCGGGCACGGTGGACTGTGCGAGATCGCTGTTGGGGTTGGCCGAATAGGTGCCGGTGGGATCGAAGATGGGCGTGCCGACGTCGACGTCGAGCTTGACGGCCGAGCCTGGTAACCATTTGCCTTGAGCATCCTCGGTGCCGAAGGTGGGCAAGGCGTTCAATGCACCCGCTTCCCAACCGTCGCTGGTTGGCACCAATCCACATGTGCGCGCCGAATTCGAACTGATACCAAAGTCGGGCGCGATCCATCGCCAGCAGGCTACCGCCCTCATAGAAGAGGCCGTTGTAGTCGGTTGCCGGATTGACGGTGTTGACGGGGCCGGGTACCCAGCCAAGCAGGGCACGCCAAATTTCGGCTCGGATGGCATGCACACCGTCGCAGGCATGTTGTCCCTTTTCGTCGGCCCGGACGGGGCCGGGTACCCAGCCAAGCAGGGCACGCCAAATTTCGGCTCGGATGGCATGCACACCGTCGCAGGCATGTTGTCCCTTTTCGTCGGCCCGGTTGTCCAGTCAGTGCCACGATCACGCCGAAGCTGTCGGTCATGTCCTGTCCGACGGCGTTGAGGGCCGTCGGAGGTTCGGGCCTGTCGTCCAGCGGAATCACAAAGGCGCACGGTACCGGTAGTGCGGTGGCTTCTTGCACCGGCTTGAATTGGGCCGCGCCGGCCACCCGGCCACCCAACGATGGGCACAGCGCGCGCAATTGCGCGACGATGCGTTCGAGCTGCATGGTGTCTGTGACCTCAGCGAGGACGCAGCGCCTGGCGCAGCGCATCACGTACTTGTTCGCGGATCTGGTTGCCGCGATTGGCCAGTGCAGTGGTCATGAAGTTGCCGCGCGCGCGGATGTTGCGCGTCGTGCTGCCATAGAACAGCACGGCTGGGTAATAAAAGTTGCCGGGGATGGCGCGCACGCCCACCTTGATCCAGCCGCCCTTGGAACCTTTGCCGATGACACCGATTGCGCGACGCATGGCACCGGTCACTTGGCCAGGGAACTCGCCAGGTTCGGAGACCACACGCGCTGATACCAGCGTGCGTGCCTCCTTGCGCACGACAGCCGCGCCCTTGACCAAGGCACGGCGCATGGCCTTGCGGTCGTAGTCGATGGTGCGATGGAACTTCAAACCGACGTACAGCTGTATGCCGGCGACTTGTCCCTGTGTACTGTCGTATTCCATGCCACGATCACGCCGAAGCTGTCGGTCATGTCCTGTCCGACGGCGTTGAGGGCCGTCGGAGGTTCGGGCCTGTCGTCCAGCGGAATCACAAAGGCGCACGGTACCGGTAGTGCGGTGGCTTCTTGCACCGGCTTGAATTGGGCCGCGCCGGCCACCCGGCCACCCAACGATGGGCACAGCGCGCGCAATTGCGCGACGATGCGTTCGAGCTGCATGGTGTCTGTGACCTCAGCGAGGACGCAGCGCCTGGCGCAGCGCATCACGTACTTGTTCGCGGATCTGGTTGCCGCGATTGGCCAGTGCAGTGGTCATGAAGTTGCCGCGCGCGCGGATGTTGCGCGTCGTGCTGCCATAGAACAGCACGGCTGGGTAATAAAAGTTGCCGGGGATGGCGCGCACGCCCACCTTGATCCAGCCGCCCTTGGAACCTTTGCCGATGACACCGATTGCGCGACGCATGGCACCGGTCACTTGGCCAGGGAACTCGCCAGGTTCGGAGACCACACGCGCTGATACCAGCGTGCGTGCCTCCTTGCGCACGACAGCCGCGCCCTTGACCAAGGCACGGCGCATGGCCTTGCGGTCGTAGTCGATGGTGCGATGGAACTTCAAACCGACGTACAGCTGTATGCCGGCGACTTGTCCCTGTGTACTGTCGTATTCCATGGTTGTTCTTTCTCAGGCAATGGGAGCGCCAAGCACCATCGCATCGATGACGCCCAGGTCCTTGGTGGTGATGCGGATGAAAAGGTCCGCATCCTGGAAATTTTGCGCATCGAGAATGCGATAGCGATGCCTGCGGTACTCGATCACGCGGTCTTGCGAAAAGTAATCCGCTGTCGTTTCGTTGCTGTAGCGCACCCAGAAATAGTGCGTGGGCTCTTCGGCGGTCGTTACACCCATGCGTGATGCGATTCCACGAATAGGCTCGACCTTGGCCCATCGGTTGATCGCGGCATCGAAGAGCGCGTCGATGTTGAAGTTGATGTTCGGCGCGTCCGTCCAGCGGTAGATCACGATGCGCCGATTGAGTTCTCCGGTATCGGGGAGCAGGAGGGCTTCACTCATAGCAAGACAATCCGGTAAGGGTCCAGCAGCGCATCCACGTAGGGCAGCTTGCTCATATTCCCGCGCGTAAATGCCACCTCGCCACGCTGGTTGTAGAGGGTGTCCACACGCAACTTGATCCAGTGTTTGATGCCCTCTGGCACCTGGGTAGAGTCGGCGTAGCCGGCGAGGAACTGGACATTGACCGCGCCGATCTGTGGCAGGGTCGGTTGCCAGGTCTGGCCGAAGATCGGTGTGATGCGCAGGCAATGGGAGCGCCAAGCACCATCGCATCGATGACGCCCAGGTCCTTGGTGGTGATGCGGATGAAAAGGTCCGCATCCTGGAAATTTTGCGCATCGAGAATGCGATAGCGATGCCTGCGGTACTCGATCACGCGGTCTTGCGAAAAGTAATCCGCTGTCGTTTCGTTGCTGTAGCGCACCCAGAAATAGTGCGTGGGCTCTTCGGCGGTCGTTACACCCATGCGTGATGCGATTCCACGAATAGGCTCGACCTTGGCCCATCGGTTGATCGCGGCATCGAAGAGCGCGTCGATGTTGAAGTTGATGTTCGGCGCGTCCGTCCAGCGGTAGATCACGATGCGCCGATTGAGTTCTCCGGTATCGGGGAGCAGGAGGGCTTCACTCATAGCAAGACAATCCGGTAAGGGTCCAGCAGCGCATCCACGTAGGGCAGCTTGCTCATATTCCCGCGCGTAAATGCCACCTCGCCACGCTGGTTGTAGAGGGTGTCCACACGCAACTTGATCCAGTGTTTGATGCCCTCTGGCACCTGGGTAGAGTCGGCGTAGCCGGCGAGGAACTGGACATTGACCGCGCCGATCTGTGGCAGGGTCGGTTGCCAGGTCTGGCCGAAGATCGGTGTGATGCGTGTCCAGGTCATCGGTGGAGGTCACCACGTAGTCCGTGGGCGGCAGCGTGACGAGATTGCGATTCATGTCTTGGTAGACGATTGACGTCACGGCTTGCACTGGCCCCTTCGCAATGAGAATGGCGTGTTCGGGGATGGAGTAAGTCGTCCCTGCCGGCACGCCGATCAGGCTCGGACCTGGGAAAGCATCCAGCACCAGATTCCAGGTGGCCGAGAGCAACTGACGGTTGGTCAGTGTCTCGGCCATCTGCCTGGCACTGCTGATCAGTGCCAGGATGAGCGCGTCGTCCTCAGCGACGTCCACGCGCAGGTGCAGTTTGACTTGCTCCAGTGAGACCGGCTCGGCGATACCCGTGAAGGCATCCACTGCCGGTGGTGTCACCAGATGGAATGGCATCAGCCTGGGCTGGCAGTACTTGCTGAGGCGGTATCCGGTGGCGTGGTCGCAGGCAGATCGGTCTGTAAAGTTGCAGCGACCGGTGGTGTGGTCGTGGATGCATCCGTGTCCTGTGCGTTGACTGGCGCAGACGCTGCTACCTCGGCGGTGACACACGCGGTGTCGGTTGCAGCGGTGGGCGTGGTGTCGGCGATTGCCGTTGGGTTTGCAACCGCGGTGGAGTCAGCACACGGCGTTGCCGCCGAGGTGGGGCCTGTGGCACTGGGGTCATTGACTGCGGTCGCGCCGGGGGTACTGGCAATACTGGTGACAGTGACACCACTGTCAGTGACTTGGCCAGGCGTTGCTGCGCTGGTCTGTGCCGAGGTGTCGGTGTCGCTGGCCGGTTGCTGCCCCGATCCGGGTGCCGGACTTTGGTCGGTCTGTGGGGCGCCGGTGCGTGTGGCGGTGACATCGATCACCACGATCTGCGCGTGTCCGGCTTCGACGTGAGCGAGGGTTTCGTCATTGGCAGGGTAGGTCTGGTCTCATCGGTGGAGGTCACCACGTAGTCCGTGGGCGGCAGCGTGACGAGATTGCGATTCATGTCTTGGTAGACGATTGACGTCACGGCTTGCACTGGCCCCTTCGCAATGAGAATGGCGTGTTCGGGGATGGAGTAAGTCGTCCCTGCCGGCACGCCGATCAGGCTCGGACCTGGGAAAGCATCCAGCACCAGATTCCAGGTGGCCGAGAGCAACTGACGGTTGGTCAGTGTCTCGGCCATCTGCCTGGCACTGCTGATCAGTGCCAGGATGAGCGCGTCGTCCTCAGCGACGTCCACGCGCAGGTGCAGTTTGACTTGCTCCAGTGAGACCGGCTCGGCGATACCCGTGAAGGCATCCACTGCCGGTGGTGTCACCAGATGGAATGGCATCAGCCTGGGCTGGCAGTACTTGCTGAGGCGGTATCCGGTGGCGTGGTCGCAGGCAGATCGGTCTGTAAAGTTGCAGCGACCGGTGGTGTGGTCGTGGATGCATCCGTGTCCTGTGCGTTGACTGGCGCAGACGCTGCTACCTCGGCGGTGACACACGCGGTGTCGGTTGCAGCGGTGGGCGTGGTGTCGGCGATTGCCGTTGGGTTTGCAACCGCGGTGGAGTCAGCACACGGCGTTGCCGCCGAGGTGGGGCCTGTGGCACTGGGGTCATTGACTGCGGTCGCGCCGGGGGTACTGGCAATACTGGTGACAGTGACACCACTGTCAGTGACTTGGCCAGGCGTTGCTGCGCTGGTCTGTGCCGAGGTGTCGGTGTCGCTGGCCGGTTGCTGCCCCGATCCGGGTGCCGGACTTTGGTCGGTCTGTGGGGCGCCGGTGCGTGTGGCGGTGACATCGATCACCACGATCTGCGCGTGTCCGGCTTCGACGTGAGCGAGGGTTTCGTCATTGGCAGGGTAGGTCTGGTCCTTGGCGTACTTGACGCATTGCATGCCTGCGCCGTTGACGTGGAAGAAGTCGGTGAAATAGCGGACGAGGTCCATGGAAAAACTCCTTTGATAAGGGTGGAGCGGTTGGGGTGAACTGTGTCGATGAGGGCAGATCCAAGATCAGCCGGTGATCTGCAATCAAGACGGATGCAGCGTTGAGAGCGCTGGCAGGTTCGAAACGTGGATTGATGCCCAGCAGCAGACCAGCGATGGGGCCGACGGAGGAGAGCGTGATTTGCAATTGCACGAAGGCGTAGCCGTTGTTGGTGTCGAGTTCATCGACCGAGCAATCGATCAGTGCCTGCAGGTTGGCCGCATTGCCGATGGTGATCGGCGTCAGCGCTTTGGCTTGGCCGTTGGCACCAGTGATTGGTTTGGCGTTGGTTCCTGTGGTGTCGAGTGCTTGCAATAGCTGTGCGTTCAGCACGCTGCCTACGTTGGCACCGATCACGATCAATGCCAGCAGGCGATGGACGTTGCTGACAGTGATCCAGTCGGTTTGCGCAGTATTGGGGTTGACGG
>NZ_JZIM01000048.1:0-5990 GCF_000963215.1 Xanthomonas sp. MUS 060 | reverse complement strand
CACCACCGCCATCCCCGGCATGGGTGATGACACCTACGACTTCATCATCCATCCCTATGCCCATGCGCTGGCGCTGAATGACTTGCAAATTGAGCTGAACGACACCACCGGCCGTTGACCGCCATCCCCGGCATGGGTGATGACACCTACGACTTCATCATCCATCCCTATGCCCATGCGCTGGCGCTGAATGACTTGCAAATTGAGCTGAACGACACCACCGGCCGTTGGTCCTACGCCAAGCAAATCTATGGCCATGCCTACAGCGCCCTGCGCGGCACACTCAGCGATCTGGTCGCCTTCGGCATGACCCGCAACGACCAGCACCACACCCTCGCTGCCATCGATGCCGATTGTCCCAATCCTTGCTGGGAATACACAGCCGCCTACGGTGGTGCCAATGCCGTGGACATCGCAGCTGATCCTGCGCGCCCAACGCAGACCACACCGTTGCTGGGCCTGCTTGCACCGCGTGCAGGCAACCGCTTCGTGTTCGAGGACAGACAGGCGCTACTCAACTTCGGGATCGCCACCAGTTTCGNTCAGCGATCTGGTCGCCTTCGGCATGACCCGCAACGACCAGCACCACACCCTATCTATGGCCATGCCTACAGCGCCCTGCGCGGCACACTCAGCGATCTGGTCGCCTTCGGCATGACCCGCAACGACCAGCACCACACCCTCGCCGCCATCGATGCCGATTGTCCCAATCCTTGCTGGGAATACACAGCCGCCTACGGTGGTGCCAATGCCGTGGACATCGCAGCTGATCCTGCGCGCCCAACGCAGACCACACCGTTGCTGGGCCTGCTTGCACCGCGTGCAGGCAACCGCTTCGTGTTCGAGGACAGACAGGCGCTACTCAACTTCGGGATCGCCACCAGTTTCGTTTCTGGCGGCCAACTTCGGGTTGAACGTGCCATCACCACCTACCAGCAAAACAGTTTCGGAGCGCCAGATAGCAGCTATCTGGATTCGGAAACCCTGCACACCTCGGCCTATGTACTACGTGCGCTCAAGAGCGTGATCACCTCGAAGTACCCCAGGCACAAGCTGGCCGATGACGGCACACGCTTCGCCGCAGGCCAGGCCATCGTGACCCCTGCGGTCATCAAGGGCGAGCTATGCGCCGTCTACGGCCAGATGGAGTACCTGGGCATTGTCGAGAACCTGGACACCTTCCTTCAAACAGCACCTGATCGTCGAGCGTGATCCAGGCGACACGAACCGCATCAATGTGCTGTTCCCGCCGGACTACGTCAATCAATTGCGGGTAAACAGCACCTGATCGTCGAGCGTGATCCAGGCGACACGAACCGCATCAATGTGCTGTTCCCGCCGGACTACGTCAATCAATTGCGGGTGTTTGTTCGCGGTGCTGAACCAGTTCCGCCTGCAGTATCCGACCAACCAGATCCTGAGCTGACAAGAGTCGACCATGGCACAACGCATTGCAGGCATCTGCTTCATCAAGATCGACGGCGCACAGTTCGAAATCTCTCTCTGGCGACATCGAAATCCCACTCACCGAATTCAAGCGCGAGGCCGTCATGGGCCTGTCTGGGCCGGCTGGCTTCAAGGAAACAGCACTGGAGGCGACATCGAAATCCCACTCACCGAATTCAAGCGCGAGGCCGTCATGGGCCTGTCTGGGCCGGCTGGCTTCAAGGAAACAGCACTGGAGCCCGCCCTACATCAAGGTGGTGGCGCTGTTCACCCCGGATTTCCCCGTGAATACCCTGCGCACCAACACCAACCTGACCGTGACCGCCGAACTGGCCAACGGTGTCGTCTACACGCTCTCCAACCGGATTTCCCCGTGAATACCCTGCGCACCAACACCAACCTGACCGTGACCGCCGAACTGGCCAACGGTGTCGTCTACACGCTCTCCAACGCATTCGTGCGTGGCGAGCCAAAAGCCAAACCGATTGAGGGCACGATCGAGATCGAATTCTCGGGAAGCCAAGGACAATGGAGTAACAACCAATGAGTGATCCAATCGCAACGCAGCAATCTCTCACGCTTCCCCTGAGCTACGCGGTGCTCGCACACGGCGAAGAAATCGACTGCCTGGTCCTGCGCCAACCCACCACAGGCGATGTGATTGACCTCGGGCAACCGATGCGACTACTCCCCGGCAATGGCATGGAAGAGCCTGCCGTGGAAGTACGCATGAATGTGGTCGCCCATTACGTGGCGCGACTGGCCGCCATTCCACTGTCCAGCGTCAAGGCGCTGTCGCTGGGTGATTTTGGACGCGCCACGCAGGCGGTGCTGGGTTTTTTCGGGGAGGACACAGCACCGCCGGATCGAGTGACAGCACCGCCGGATCGAGTGAGCAATTCACCGAGCGCGTCTTCGAACGAAGTCGCCTGGTTCTTCAAGACTTCCCCGCGCCACGTCCTGAGTTTGAGCCTGGCCGAATTCGAACTGTGGAACCAACACGCCGAGCGCATCGCACAGCGCCTGCAGGACAGTCCGTGATGCCCTCCCAATCCACGCCCCCTCATGTCTGATCGTTTCGAACTCAAGGCCATTTTGTCGGCCAATGCGCAAAGCCTCATCAATGCACTGAAGTCGGTCGAGGCTCCCGCACAAGCCGCGCGCAAATATCTCACCGACATCGGCAAGTCCGCCTCCGGTCTGGCCGGCAAGTTCGGTTTGCCCATCGGCATCGTCGGCAGCCTAGCGGCCGGTTTTGGCCTGGCCAAGGTCAAGGATGCGATACATGCCTATGCCGAGCTGGGCGAAGCCGTGCATCAGTCGCCTGGTTCTTCAAGACTTCCCCGCGCCACGTCCTGAGTTTGAGCCTGGCCGAATTCGAACTGTGGAACCAACACGCCGAGCGCATCGCACAGCGCCTGCAGGACAGTCCGTGATGCCCTCCCAATCCACGCCCCCTCATGTCTGATCGTTTCGAACTCAAGGCCATTTTGTCGGCCAATGCGCAAAGCCTCATCAATGCACTGAAGTCGGTCGAGGCTCCCGCACAAGCCGCGCGCAAATATCTCACCGACATCGGCAAGTCCGCCTCCGGTCTGGCCGGCAAGTTCGGTTTGCCCATCGGCATCGTCGGCAGCCTAGCGGCCGGTTTTGGCCTGGCCAAGGTCAAGGATGCGATACATGCCTATGCCGAGCTGGGCGAAGCCGTGCATCACGGTGCCACGCGCGCTGGCATGAGCGTGGAACAGTTTCAGCGCATGAAGTACGTCGCCGAACAAAACGGCGTGGCGGTCGAACAGATGGAAGGGGCCATGGGCAAACTCAACCTGACCCTGGGACGTGCGGCCAACGGACGGGGCAAGGAAGCGGCCGCACTGCTGACCCATCTGGGCATCGCCATGCGTGATGCGTCCGGTCAGTTGCGTTCGGGCATGGGCGTGCTGCCAGAGCTGGCCGACGCCTTCGTACGCAACGAAAATCCCGCCGTGCGTGCACGCATGGGAATGGCGCTATTCGGGAAGAAGTGGCAGGAAATCGTCCCGCTGCTGGAGGCCGGTGGCGAAGGCATCGAGCAAGCACAGGCACGCATGTCTCGCTTCAAAGGCGTCATGAGCGAGGAAGACATTGGTCGCTCGCGCGAATTCGCCAAATCACTGCGCGATCTGGAGATCGTCAGCAAGGGTTTCCAGATCATCATTGCCAAGAACCTGGTACCGGCGATCAAACCAACCACTGCTGGATGGATTCAACGACTGGATGGCGGCTAACAAAAAACTGGTGTCCACCGAGGTCGGTCGCATCGCCAAGGACTTGGGGCGTGGGTTGTCCAGCATCGACTGGCGCGGCATGGCCCGCAGTGTGCTGTCGCTCGGACACGGCATCGGCAAGTTGGTCGACTTCGTCGGTGGTCCGCGCAATGCCCTGATCGGTTTGGCGGTGGTAATGAATGCCCAGACCATCATGGCCCTGGGCGGATTGGTCGTCGCCGTCGGGCGCGCGGGGATCGCGTTGCTGGGGATGGCGGCCAGAGCCTATGTCGCCAGTAATGCAGCGCTCGCCGTCGGGCGCGCGGGGATCGCGTTGCTGGGGATGGCGGCCAGAGCCTATGTCGCCAGTAATGCAGCGCTGCTGGCTGTCGATGCTGCGCATGGGGCTGGGCGCATCACAGTTGGTCACCGGTCCGTTAGCGCTCTTGCGCTCGGGCTGGACACTACTGACCACCACTCGATGCTGCGCATGGGGCTGGGCGCATCACAGTTGGTCACCGGTCCGTTAGCGCTCTTGCGCTCGGGCTGGACACTACTGACCACCACGACCGTCTCCATGAGTGGCCTGATGTCCAGCGCCTTTGCCATGGTCGCCGGCGGCATTCGCGCTGTTGGTGCCGCCATGATGGCCAACCCCCTCGGCATCATCCTGGCCATCGCCTCGGCGGCCTGGCTCATCGTCGAGAACTGGGACACGCTGAAGAGCTGGTTTAACAGCTTCTGGAGCTGGATCAAGGCGCATGGCGAACTGATTCTCACCCACCTGCCTCGGTCCGATTGGCTGGATCGCCAGCACGATCATCCAGCACTGGGAGCCGATCAAGACGTGGTTCGGCGATTTCGTCCACTGGTTGTCGGACAAACTGAGTTGGATGGTCGATGCGGCCAAGTCCGTCGGTCATGCCTTCGGAATCGGTGCCGAGGACGAGACATCGGTGGCCCCCGCGCGCAGCCGTCCTTCCCGAGGCACGCCTTTTTCGTCGCTGACCTCGCCCGTTGCCGGCGAACGGCCCTCTTTGTTGGGGAAAGCAGCCGGCGGCACCAAAGTGGAGGGCCAGGTCAACATCAAGATCGATGGTCTGCCCGCCCGCCGGCTCACGCGTCGAGCAGGTCCGTGGCGGCACCATGCCGATCAATGTCGATGCCGGTTACAGCACGCATGCGCTGCTGATGCCATAGCAGGCTCACGCGTCGAGCAGGTCCGTGGCGGCACCATGCCGATCAATGTCGATGCCGGTTACAGCACGCATGCGCTGCTGATGCCATAGCACTACACGACTCTAATGGCCACGTATTCCGACGCGCTGCATCCAGCCTCCTTTCGTGGGATGGCCTTCCAGGTCAATGGTGCCGACTGCGGTGTCGGCCGCCGCGTGCAGATCCATGAGTATCCCCAGCGCGACACGCCCTGGGTCGAAGACCTCGGCCGCGCCACCCGCGAAATCGCGCTGGACGCCTTTCTGATCGGCACCGACTACATCGATCAAGCCAATGCCCTACTCTCCCTGCTGGAAACAGCCGGACCCGGCACGCTCGTGCATCCCTGGCTCGGGACGATGCAAGTGTGCCTATCGGCACCGGCACGCGTGCGCTTCGATGCAGCGCTGGGCGTGGCGACAGTGTCCTTGTCCTTCGTCGAGTCGGGCGAACTCACCTTCCCCAATCCGACCCGTTCCACCCAGGCAGCCAGCCGGCTTGCTGCCGATGGACTGGCCACTGCGGCGATCCAAGATTTCACGGACAACTTCACCGTCGCCGGCTTCCAGAGTTTCGTCGCGGCAGCCGCCCAAGGACAACTGGCCACCATGCTGGGGTTCATCGGGGCTGGCCAGAGCGCGCAAGTGCTGACGAATTTTTCCTCCCTCCGAAGCGACATCGCTCAACAATCTGGTCACCCAGGCAGCCTCTTTCCTGCGCGATCCAGCGATGCTGGGGCACACGCTGCTTAATGCCTTCGGCATGTCCGGCAGCGCAGGCACCATCGCGGCCTGGTCCAATGTGGTCAAGTTGCTCACCACAACGGCGGCGGCGAAGTCCATGCTCGCGCGCACCTCGATCATTGCGGCCACGCCCTCGCGCAGACAGATCGATACCAATGCCGGCGCGCTCTATAACCTGGGCAGACAACTGCTGCTCGCGCAGGCGGTGGGCATTTCGTCCCTGGTCGGCACTGAGCAGGACAGCGTGCAAGCCGGCATCAGCCAGCCGCAAGGCAGCACACCGACCATCCCACAGCAGGTCACCCAAGACAGGATGCTGGCGGCGCGCGACACACTA
>NZ_JZIM01000047.1:2500-6117 GCF_000963215.1 Xanthomonas sp. MUS 060 | reverse complement strand
GGTCAGACGCGCAGATTGCCTCTAGCGTGTTGTCAGGAGTTTGCCATCGAGCGTTGTTTTTTGAGGATGCGCATGTCGCGCGTCAGCACGAGGCAGACATCCAGTTATTGGAGCGTGCGGTGGCGACGGTGAGTGATGTTGCGGTGTGCATGAGCTCGCCGTTGGTTGCTCGGCGCTGGGCGGCGGCGGCGTTGAAGCGAGGGGTTGTCGGTTGAGGGTGATGTTTGTTTTTTTGTGGCAATAAAAAATCCCCGTCCTGTTGGGACGGGGATTTGGGGTGAAGCCCCTGGCGATGACCTACTCTCGCATGGCTTGAGCCACACTACCATCGGCGCAGCTGCGTTTCACTTCCGAGTTCGGGATGGGATCGGGTGGTTCCACAACGCTAATTTCACCAGGGAGACGGTTGGAGTGTCGCCGTTGCGATCGCTCGGCCTGTTTGGGAGGGCCGAGGATGGCATGGCGCCAGCCTCTCATGGGGTGTGATGTAGCGAGCGATTGTGAAGCATTCGACGTGTGTCGTGCTAAGGGATGCTTGGAAGCACCTTGAGGTTATATGGTCAAGCCGCACGGATCATTAGTATCAGTTAGCTCAATGCATTGCTGCACTTACACACCTGACCTATCAACCACGTAGTCTACATGGTTCCTTTAGGGGACTTGTGTCCCGGGAGATCTCATCTTGAGGCGCGCTTCCCGCTTAGATGCTTTCAGCGGTTATCGCTTCCGAACATAGCTACCCGGCAATGCCACTGGCGTGACAACCGGAACACCAGAGGTTCGTCCACTCCGGTCCTCTCGTACTAGGAGCAGCCCCTCTCAAATCTCCAACGCCCATGGCAGATAGGGACCGAACTGTCTCACGACGTTCTGAACCCAGCTCGCGTACCACTTTAAATGGCGAACAGCCATACCCTTGGGACCGACTACAGCCCCAGGATGTGATGAGCCGACATCGAGGTGCCAAACACCGCCGTCGATATGAACTCTTGGGCGGTATCAGCCTGTTATCCCCGGAGTACCTTTTATCCGTTGAGCGATGGCCCTTCCATACAGAACCACCGGATCACTAAGACCTACTTTCGTACCTGCTTGATCCGTCGATCTTGCAGTCAAGCACGCTTATGCCTTTGCACACAGTGCGCGATGTCCGACCGCGCTGAGCGTACCTTCGTGCTCCTCCGTTACTCTTTAGGAGGAGACCGCCCCAGTCAAACTACCCACCATACACGGTCCCCGATCCGGATTACGGACCTAGGTTAGAACGTCAAGCACGACAGGGTGGTATTTCAAGGATGGCTCCACCACAGCTAGCGCCATGGTTTCATAGCCTCCCACCTATCCTACACAGACGAACTCAACGTTCAGTGTAAAGCTATAGTAAAGGTTCACGGGGTCTTTCCGTCTTGCCACGGGAACGCTGCATCTTCACAGCGATTTCAATTTCACTGAGTCTCGGGTGGAGACAGCGCCGCTGTCGTTACGCCATTCGTGCAGGTCGGAACTTACCCGACAAGGAATTTCGCTACCTTAGGACCGTTATAGTTACGGCCGCCGTTTACTGGGGCTTCGATCAAGAGCTTCGCCTTGCGGCTAACCCCATCAATTAACCTTCCAGCACCGGGCAGGCGTCACACCCTATACGTCCACTTTCGTGTTTGCAGAGTGCTGTGTTTTTGATAAACAGTCGCAGCGGCCTGGTTTCTGCGACCCTCTTCAGCTATAGCTCGCACGAGCCACCAAAAAGGGTGCACCTTCTCCCGAAGTTACGGTGCCATGTTGCCTAGTTCCTTCACCCGAGTTCTCTCAAGCGCCTGAGAATTCTCATCCTACCCACCTGTGTCGGTTTACGGTACGGTCTGCGTAAGCTGAAGCTTAGGAGCTTTTCCTGGAAGCGTGGTATCAGTGACTTCGTCTCAAAGACTCGTCTCGGTGCTCGGTCTTAAAGGACCCCGGATTTGCCAAGGATCCAAACCTACCGCCTTTCCCCGGGACAACCAACGCCCGGTACACCTAACCTTCTCCGTCCCTCCATCGCACTTACGCGAGGTGCAGGAATATTAACCTGCTTCCCATCGACTACGGCTTTCGCCCTCGCCTTAGGGGCCGACTCACCCTGCGCCGATTAACGTTGCGCAAGGAAACCTTGGGCTTTCGGCGTGCGGGTTTTTCACCCGCATTATCGTTACTCATGTCAGCATTCGCACTTCCGATACCTCCAGCGGACTTCTCAATCCACCTTCGCAGGCTTACGGAACGCTCCTCTACCGCGCATCGCTTATCGCGATGCACCCCAAGCTTCGGTTCACTGCTTAGCCCCGTTAAATCTTCCGCGCAGACCGACTCGACCAGTGAGCTATTACGCTTTCTTTAAAGGGTGGCTGCTTCTAAGCCAACCTCCTGGCTGTCTATGCCTTTCCACATCGTTTTCCACTTAGCAGTGAATTTGGGACCTTAGCTGTGGGTCTGGGTTGTTTCCCTTTTCACGACGGACGTTAGCACCCGCCGTGTGTCTCCCATACAGTCCGTCTCGGTATTCGGAGTTTGCAATGGTTTGGTAAGTCGCGATGACCCCCTAGCCATAACAGTGCTCTACCCCCGAGAGGATACATATGAGGCGCTACCTAAATAGCTTTCGAGGAGAACCAGCTATCTCCGGGTTCGATTAGCTTTTCACTCCTAATCACACCTCATCCCCTACCTTTGCAACGGGAGTGGGTTCGGGCCTCCAGTCAGTGTTACCTGACCTTCACCCTGGGCATGACTAGATCACCCGGTTTCGGGTCTACTGCCCGCGACTATGCGCCCTTATCAGACTCGGTTTCCCTTCGCCTCCCCTATACGGTTAAGCTTGCCACGAACAGTAAGTCGCTGACCCATTATACAGTGCTCTACCCCCGAGAGGATACATATGAGGCGCTACCTAAATAGCTTTCGAGGAGAACCAGCTATCTCCGGGTTCGATTAGCTTTTCACTCCTAATCACACCTCATCCCCTACCTTTGCAACGGGAGTGGGTTCGGGCCTCCAGTCAGTGTTACCTGACCTTCACCCTGGGCATGACTAGATCACCCGGTTTCGGGTCTACTGCCCGCGACTATGCGCCCTTATCAGACTCGGTTTCCCTTCGCCTCCCCTATACGGTTAAGCTTGCCACGAACAGTAAGTCGCTGACCCATTATACAAAAGGTACGCAGTCACTCTTACGAGCTCCTACTGCTTGTACGCACACGGTTTCAGGATCTATTTCACTCCCCTCTCCGGGGTTCTTTTCGCCTTTCCCTCACGGTACTGGTTCACTATCGGTCGGTCAGGAGTATTTAGCCTTGGAGGATGGTCCCCCCATATTCAGACAGGGTTTCACGTGCCCCGCCCTACTCGTCTTCACTGGTATGGCCCTTTTAAATACAGGGCTATCACCTTCTATGGCCAACCTTTCCAGGTTGTTTTTCTAAAACCATACCAGCTTAAGGGCTAGTCCCCGTTCGCTCGTCACTACTTAGGGAATCTCGGTTGATTTCTTTTCCTCCGGTTACTTAGATATTTCAGTTCACCGGGTTCGCTTCCTGCAGCTATGAATTCACTGCAGGATACTGCCGAAGCAGTGGGTTTCCCCA
>NZ_JZIM01000046.1:0-6187 GCF_000963215.1 Xanthomonas sp. MUS 060 | reverse complement strand
TCGTCGCACTGATCATGGCGTTCTCACGCGCGATCAAGCCTGGCGACGGCATCGTCATCGACAGCAGTTACCAATTGATGGTGTTGTGATGGGACGTTTTGCCGACTTCCTCGGTCATTTCGGCCGGGCGCGCGCTGATGCGAACGACCGCAGCGCATGGGGCGCACTGATCATGGCGTTCTCACGCGCGATCAAGCCTGGCGACGGCATCGTCATCGACAGCAGTTACCAATTGATGGTGTTGTGATGGGACGTTTTGCCGACTTCCTCGGTCATTTCGGCCGGGCGCGCGCTGATGCGAACGACCGCAGCGCATGGGGATCGTTCTGGTTCGAGCCTGTCACCCTGCGCACCACCAGTGGTGCACGGATTTCGAGCGAGTCGGCGCTGCGTCTGTCAGCCGTCTATGCCTGCGTCCGCATCCTCGCAGCAGAAAGCATGGCCTCCTTGCCTTTCATCCTGTACAGCCCACACAGCCGTGGCAAGGTGGAGGTGACCGATCACTGGTTGTACCGGCTATTCCACATCCGCCCGAATCGGTATCAGAACCCATTCGAGTGGCGCGAAATGCTCATGGGCCACCTGGCGCTGCGTGGCAATGCCTTCTGTCGCATCCTCAGCGATGCGGCCGGACAGATCACAGATCTCATCCCGATCCATCCGGATCGGGTCAGCCTGGTGCTCTCCAACACTCAGGCCGATGAATACAGCTACCGCATCATCGACCGCTTCGGCAATCAGACCATTCTGCCGCGCGGCGCTGTCTGGCATCTGCGGGGGCAAAGCATGGCCTCCTTGCCTTTCATCCTGTACAGCCCACACAGCCGTGGCAAGGTGGAGGTGACCGATCACTGGTTGTACCGGCTATTCCACATCCGCCCGAATCGGTATCAGAACCCATTCGAGTGGCGCGAAATGCTCATGGGCCACCTGGCGCTGCGTGGCAATGCCTTCTGTCGCATCCTCAGCGATGCGGCCGGACAGATCACAGATCTCATCCCGATCCATCCGGATCGGGTCAGCCTGGTGCTCTCCAACACTCAGGCCGATGAATACAGCTACCGCATCATCGACCGCTTCGGCAATCAGACCATTCTGCCGCGCGGCGCTGTCTGGCATCTGCGGGGGCTGTCATCCGACGGCATGATCGGCCTGTCGCCTATCGAGATGGCGCGCGAGAGTGTTGGCCTGGCGCTCACCGCCCAGGAGTACGGCTCACGCTTTTTTGCCAACGACGCCAAGCCCACCGGCGGCTGGATCGAATACCCCGGCACCTTCAAGGACAAACCCGCTCGCGACAACTTCCGAGAGTCTTACCAGCACGCGCAGGGCGCGATGAACCGTGGCAAGGTGCTGGTCCTGGAAGCAGGTATGAAGTACCACGAGGTCGGCGTGACCAACAAGGAAGCGCAGTTCCTGGAACTGCGCAAATTTCAGGTCACCGACATCGCACGCTTGTTCCGTGTTCCGCCGCACATGATTGCGGACCTGGATCGTGCGACCAACAACAACATCGAACAGCAGTCAATCGAATTCGTGCGCTACACCATGCGTCCGTGGGCCGAGCGCTGGGAAGCCAGCATTCGCGCCGATCTGATGCTCGATGAGGACGACATGGACTGCGAATTCGATTTCGCGGCCTTGATGCGCGGTGACGCCAACAGCCGGGCGACTTACTACTCAGCGATGGTCAGCATGGGGGCGCTCACCCGCAATGAGGTGCGCGTGGCAGAGAACTACGCACCACTGCCTGGATTGGACGAACCCTTGGTGGCGCTCAACATGGGCGCCACCGGCCCCAATCAGCAGCCCACACCAACACAAGCGCCGCCGGATGACGACAACACCGAGCCCAGCAAGATCAACGAACAAGACGATGACGATGAAACGTGACATGCGCGGGGAACTGCTGCTGGCCGAGTTCCTGACCACCCCCTGGGCCTTGATGCCCGAGCGCCTGCATGCGCTCAGTGCCGTGTTTGACCGTTGGAGCAAGCATGCGCCCGCCGGTGAAGACCTCCTAGAGCGCGTGATGGCAGACCGCCAGACACGTCAGATCAAACGTCAAAGTGCGCAATCGGCGTCAGGCGATGGCATCGCGGTGCTGCCGCTGTATGGCGTGGTCACCCAGCGCGGCAACATGGTCGAAGATGTGTCTGGCCCTGGCACCACGAGCACGCAGCTGCTTGGTGCCGCCTTGCGCCAGGCGCTTGCCGATGACACGGTCAGTCAAATTCTGATCGACATCGATAGTCCCGGCGGCAGCGTCTACGGTGTTGCCGAACTGGCGGACCAGATCCAGTCGGCGCGCTCGATCAAACCGGTCGTGGCAGTGGCCAACAGCCTGGCCGCCAGCGCGGCCTACTGGATTGGCTGCGCCGCTGGGGAGTTGTACGTCACCCCCGGCGGCGAAGTCGGCTCCATCGGTGTGTGGCAAGCGCACTTCGACTATTCGCAGGCGCTGGCCGCTGACGGCGTCACCCCGACGACATCGATAGTCCCGGCGGCAGCGTCTACGGTGTTGCCGAACTGGCGGACCAGATCCAGTCGGCGCGCTCGATCAAACCGGTCGTGGCAGTGGCCAACAGCCTGGCCGCCAGCGCGGCCTACTGGATTGGCTGCGCCGCTGGGGAGTTGTACGTCACCCCCGGCGGCGAAGTCGGCTCCATCGGTGTGTGGCAAGCGCACTTCGACTATTCGCAGGCGCTGGCCGCTGACGGCGTCACCCCGACCTTGATCTCGGCTGGCAAGTACAAGGTCGAAGGCAATCCATACGGACCTCTGGACGAGCAAGCGCTTGGCTTTATGCAATCGCGCGTGGATGACTACTACGGCGCGCGCGTTCACCAAAGCCGTCGCCAAGGGGCGTGGCCAGCCGATTGCCAGCGTGCGCGATGGCATGGGCCAGGGCCGTGTACTAGGCGCAGACGCTTCACCAAAGCCGTCGCCAAGGGGCGTGGCCAGCCGATTGCCAGCGTGCGCGATGGCATGGGCCAGGGCCGTGTACTAGGCGCAGACGCGGCACTGGCCCAAAAGATGGTCGATGGCATCGCGACCTTCGATGACGTCATCACGATGATGCAAAAGCGTGGCCGCGCGCAGAGCCGGGCCACCTCTCGTCTCGTCCAAGCCAGGAACACGCTGGCCTTGATGGGAACACGCTGGCCTTGATGTGACGCCCCCACTGTCCGGCATCACCGGGCAGAACCAACGCACAGCCGCTTGAGGGAAGCCTCGGCGGCTTTTTTTATACCCGCACCGGTGATGCTCACTCACCCGCACGGGTTTTTTCATTTGGAGAACCCGCAATGAGCAAACATCTACGAGAACTGCAGGCCAAGAAGGCCAAGCTCGTCAAGGACGCCCGCGCCTTGACGGAAGGTCCCGCACGGGTTTTTTCATTTGGAGAACCCGCAATGAGCAAACATCTACGAGAACTGCAGGCCAAGAAGGCCAAGCTCGTCAAGGACGCCCGCGCCTTGACGGAAGGTGCCGCCGCCGAGAACCGCGATCTGACGGCCGAAGAGGTCAGCCACTTCGACGCACTGCGCGCGCAGATCGAAACCGCCTCTGCCGCCATCGACAGGGAGATGAGCCTGGTGGCAGAGGAGGCACGCTCGGCCAGCGTCGCGGTGGCGTTGGCGTCAAGCGCTGCCGTGCAGCCGTCTCCTGCTGCCGTGCCGCCGCCGAGAACCGCGATCTGACGGCCGAAGAGGTCAGCCACTTCGACGCACTGCGCGCGCAGATCGAAACCGCCTCTGCCGCCATCGACAGGGAGATGAGCCTGGTGGCAGAGGAGGCACGCTCGGCCAGCGTCGCGGTGGCGTTGGCGTCAAGCGCTGCCGTGCAGCCGTCTCCTGCTGCCGTCAGCGTGCCGACAAGCGCGAGCATCATCAGCGTCAGCGACAACCGAGAACTCGACCCCCGGCGCGGGTTTGCCAGCGTCGGAGAATTGCCGCCGAGAACCGCGATCTGACGGTAGAAGAGGTCAGCCACTTCGACGCACTGCGCGCGCAGATCGAAACAGCCTCTGCCGCCATCGACAGGGAGATGAGCCTGGTGGCAGAGGAGGCACGCTCGGCCAGCGTCGCGGTGGCGGTGGCGTTGGCGTCAGGCGCTGCCGTGCAGCCGTCTCCCGCTGCCGTCAGCGTGCCGACAAGCGCGAGCATCCTCAGCGTCAGCGACAACCGAGAACTCGACCCCCGGCGCGGGTTTGCCAGCGTCGGAGAATTCCTCAAATCCGTGCGACAAGCCGAAAGCGCACGTCGCTCAGGCGGCATGGTCGACGAGCGGCTGTTGGTGGGTTCCAGGATCGGTGCCATCGCTCCTGGCCTAGTCACCAATGAATCGGCTGGCGTGGACGGCGGTTTTGCCATACCGCCGCAGTTTTCCCAAGACATCTTCACCCTCTCGCTAGGCGAGGACGGTCTGCTGCCCATGACCGACAACGTGGAGATCTCCGGCAACAGCATCTCCTTTCCTCGAGACGAGACGACGCCATGGGGATCGAACGGCGTGCGGGCCTATTGGCAAGGTGAAGCGTCGGTGGCCCAGGCGACCAAGCCGCAACTGGGCCTGACCACCCTGCGACTCTATTGGCAAGGTGAAGCGTCGGTGGCCCAGGCGACCAAGCCGCAACTGGGCCTGACCACCCTGCGACTCAAAAAGCTCATGACCCTGGTACCGATCACCTCCGAGTTGCTGGAGGACACCAACGCACTCACCTCTTATCTGCCCCAGCAAATCGCCGAACGCATCCGATGGAAGACCAACGAGGCCATTCTCAACGGCCAAGGCGATGGCGTTCCGCTGGGGGCATTCCAGTAAAGCTCATGACCCTGGTACCGATCACCTCCGAGTTGCTGGAGGACACCAACGCACTCACCTCTTATCTGCCCCAGCAAATCGCCGAACGCATCCGATGGAAGACCAACGAGGCCNAGGCGGCATGGTCGACGAGCGGCTGTTGGTGGGTTCCAGGATCGGTGCCATCGCTCCTGGCCTATGTTGGTGGGTTCCAGGATCGGTGCCATCGCTCCTGGCCTAGTCAGTGGCCAATGAATCGGCTGGCGTGGACGGCGGTTTTGCCATACCGCCGCAGTTTTCCCAAGACATCTTCACCCTCTCGCTAGGCGAGGACGGTCTGCTGCCCATGACCGACAACGTGGAGATCTCCGGCAACAGCATCTCCTTTCCTCGAGACGATTCACCCTCTCGCTAGGCGAGGACGGTCTGCTGCCCATGACCGNAGGCGGCATGGTCGACGAGCGGCTGTTGGTGGGTTCCAGGATCGGTGCCATCGCTCCGGGCCTAGTGGCCAATGAATCGGCTGGCGTGGACGGCGGTTTTGCCATACCGCCGCAGTTTTCCCAAGACATCTTCACCCTCTCGCTAGGCGAGGACGGTCTGCTGCCCATGACCGACAACGTGGAGATCTCCGGCAACAGCATCTCCTTTCCTCGAGACGAGACGACGCCATGGGGATCGAACGGCGTGCGACGCCATGGGGATCGAACGGCGTGCGGGCCTATTGGCAAGGTGAAGCGTCGGTGGCCCAGGCGACCAAGCCGCAACTGGGCCTGACCACCCTGCGACTCAAAAAGCTCATGACCCTGGTACCCATCACCTCCGAGTTGCTGGAGGACACCAACGCACTCACCTCTTATCTGCCCCAGCAAATCGCCGAACGCATCCGCTGGAAGACCAACGAAGCCATTCTCAACGGCCAAGGCGATGGCGTTCCGCTAGGCGCCTTCCAGTCCGGCGCGGTGATCACCGTGCGTGCCCAAGGATCAGAATCAGGCCAGCCAGACGTTGTCGCTGGAGAACCTGCTCAACATGCAGTCGCGCTTCATGCCCGGCTCTGAGAACAGGGGCGTATGGATCATCAACAAGTCGGTCCAGGCCAAGCTCTACGGCATCACCTGGAACGGCATCCAAGGATCAGAATCAGGCCAGCCAGACGTTGTCGCTGGAGAACCTGCTCAACATGCAGTCGCGCTTCATGCCCGGCTCTGAGAACAGGGGCGTATGGATCATCAACAAGTCGGTCCAGGCCAAGCTCTACGGCATCACCTGGAACGGCATGCCGGCATTCATGCCCATTGGCTACCAGATCAACCTCGGCGGCTCGCTCACACAGGTGCAGCGCAATACCTTGCTGGGAATGCCGGTGATCTTCTCCCAG
>NZ_JZIM01000045.1:0-6367 GCF_000963215.1 Xanthomonas sp. MUS 060 | reverse complement strand
GGAATGGCGTACATATTTGGCTCCAATGCAAAGTGCCCGCGACGACCTGCAGCCGTGGCGGGCGGTGATGAACAACGTTGCAGACCTGTGCGATGGCGTACATATTTGGCTCCAATGCAAAGTGCCCGCGACGACCTGCAGCCGTGGCGGGCGGTGATGAACAACGTTGCAGACCTGTGCGATCAATCAACTCACGGAACGGAAAGGTTGAATTCAACGCGCCCATCCGGCCCGTGCTCACGCGGTGCGGGCACGGTGGACTGTGCGAGATCGCTGTTGGGGTTGGCCGGATAGGTGGCGGTGGGATCGAAGATGGGCGTGCCGACGTCGACGTCGAGGTTGACGGCCGAGCCGGGTAACCATTGGCCTTGAGCATCCTCGATGCCGAAGGTGGGCAACGTGCTCAATGCACCGGCTTCCCAACCATCGCTGGCACCAATCCACATGTGCGCGCCGAATTCGAACTGATACCAAAGTCGGGCGCGATCCATCGCCAGCAGGCTACCGCCCTCATAGAAGAGGCCGTTGTAGTCGGTTGCCGGATTGACGGTGTTGACGGGGCCGGGTACCCAGCCAAGCAGGGCACGCCAAATTTCGGCTCGGATGGCATGCACACCGTCGCAGGCATGTTGTCCCTTTTCGTCGGTCCGGACGGGGCCGGGTACCCAGCCAAGCAGGGCACGCCAAATTTCGGCTCGGATGGCATGCACACCGTCGCAGGCATGTTGTCCCTTTTCGTCGGTCCGGTTATCCAGTCAGTGCCACGATCACGCCGAAGCTGTCGGTCATGTCCTGTCCGACGGCGTTGAGGGCCGTCGGAGGTTCGGGCCTGTCGTCCAGCGGAATCACAAAAGCGCACGGGACCGGCAGTGCGCTGGCTTCTTGCACCGGCTTGAATTGAGCGGCACCGGCCACCCGGCCACTCAACGATGGGCACAGCGCGCGCAATTGCGCGACGATGCGTTCGAGCTGCATGGTGTCTGCCGGTCTCAGCGAGGACGCAGCGCCTGGCGTAGCGCATCACGTACTTGTTCGCGGATCTGGTTGCCGCGATTGGCCAGGGCGGTGGTCATGAAGTTGCCGCGCGCGCGGATGTTGCGTGTCGTGCTGCCATAGAACAGCACGGCCGGGTAATAAAAGTTGCCGGGGATGGCACGCACGCCCACCTTGATCCAGCCGCCCTTGGAGCCTTTGCCGATGACACCGATTGCGCGACGCATGGCACCGGTCACTTGGCCGGGGAATTCGCCAGGTTCGGAGACTACCCGTGCTGACACTAGGGTGCGCGCCTCCTTGCGCACGACGGCTGCGCCCTTGACCAAGGCACGGCGCATGGCCTTGCGGTCGTAGTCGATGGTGCGATGAAATTTCAAACCGACGTATAGCTGTATGCCGGCGATCTGTCCCTGTGTACTGTCGTGTTCCATTGTCAACAACAACCTCAAGCTGACCCACCTTGATCGCTGATCAGCAACTTAGAGTTGACCCACCTTGATGGGTTTAGCCGTGAGACGAGTCAATAACCTCGGCCGTTAACGATTGCGTGGCAGCAAGAGGAGGTGATAGGTATCTCGGTAAGGGCCCTGCGGGGCCCTTGTGTTTTCTGCCACGCAGATCGAAACGCCCTCTCCCCCGCCCCCCACTCCTGGAGTACATAGAGCACCACGAGCACGCAAGCACTTGGAGAACTTCGAGCACCGCATCTCTGATATAAAGCATTGTTATATGAGACGAGTCAATAACCTCGGCCGTTAACGATTGCGTGGCAGCAAGAGGAGGTGATAGGTATCTCGGTAAGGGCCCTGCGGGGCCCTTGTGTTTTCTGCCACGCAGATCGAAACGCCCTCTCCCCCGCCCCCCACTCCTGGAGTACATAGAGCACCACGAGCACGCAAGCACTTGGAGAACTTCGAGCACCGCATCTCTGATATAAAGCATTGTTATATATGTATGGAAATTACATGGTACATGGAAAAATTGCGTGGAATCACGCAATTCAGATTAGTCAGGCGCGCCGAAACGCTGGGGATGAGGCTGTAAAAGGCTGTCAAAAATTGGGTAAGAGTGCACTATCTGGCGCTTACTTACGGGTATCAATCCGAACATCCTTGGTGCTTAATGGTCACGTCGAACAACACGCGATGAGCCATGGCAACGAAGAAGCAAATCCAGACCAAGCGCCTCACCATGGTCGAACGCGCCAAAGAACAAATGGAAAAGCACTTCCCAGACCATGATCGGCTACCGCTATGGAACCGGAAGGAAAACGACGGGTATTCGACCATCCCGCGCACGCTCCCCATTGCTATGCAGGCAATTGACGCACTATCAAAGGGCAATCCAGGGGGGCATACCCTCTTTTGCCTTTGGGCACGCGCTCCAGACCATCCGTTTATCGTCATTGATTCACCAACCACATACGCTGCAGAGGCAGGTTTCACCGGAGAGCGAGCGAGCGACACTTGGCGCCGCCGCATGAAGCAGCTTAGGGAGCTTGGTTTCATTCGATCAAAGAAAGGCACAAGTGGGGATTTCCACTACGTCCTCCTTCTAAACCCTAATATTGCGCTCAATAAACTTAAGGAGGCTGGCCATTTGCAAGAGTCCCTGGTAGATCGTTTTGATGAACGCTTGAATGAAATTGGCGCAAAACGTGACTTGCAGGAATACAAAGAGAAGCTGGAAGATCTGGGCGAGGATGAGTGCCAGGAATCAGAAGAGCCCAAGGAAAATATAACTGTCAGGCCAGAAAAAACCAAGCGGCGTGCAATCAAGAAGGCTGGTGATAGCCAGGAAGAGGATAGTTAACATGTCCAACCCCAATGAATCGCCGCCAAAGGGGCTGGAGCGCTTCGCCCAACGGGCTGCAGCGCCATACTGTGCCTTCAAGGATGACGAAGCACGGCTGCACGCACTGATGTCGCGCGATGCTCGGTTTGTACTCATTGCCGTAGTTTTTGCACTCACCGGCGCCCCCCTTGATGTGCCATGGCGCAGCTTAATGTTGGCCGTCCTATCTCTATTCTAGATGAGCGCAACTAACCATTATGCATTGGTTGGTCAGATTAAAAGTGCAGGTGACACCATTGTCGTTCTCAGGCAATGGGAGCGCCAAGCACCATCGCATCGATGACGCCCAGGTCCTTGGTGGTGATGCGGATGAAAAGGTCCGCATCCTGGAAATTTTGTGCATCGAGGATGCGATAGCGATGCCTGCGGTACTCGATCACCCGGTCTTGCGAAAAGTAATCGGCTGTCGTTTCGGTGCTGTAGCGCACCCAGAAATAGTGCGTGGGCTCTTCGGCGGTGGTGACTCCCATGCGTGATGCGATTCCACGAATGGGTTCGACCTTGGCCCAGCGGCTGATTGCCGCATCGAAGAGCGCGTCGATGTTGAAGTTGATGTTCGGCGCGTCCGTCCAGCGACAGATCACGATGCGCCGATTGAGTTCTCCGGTATCGGGCAGCAGGAATGCTTCACTCATAGCAAGACAATCCGGTAAGGGTCCAACAGCACATCGACGTAAGGCAGCTTGCTCATGTTCCCGCGCGTAAATGCCACCTCGCCACGCTGGTTGTAGAGGCTGTCCACACGCAACTTGATCCAGTGTTTGATGCCCTCGGGTACCTGGGTGGAGTCTGCGTAACCTGCGAGGAACTGGACATTGACCGCGCCGATCTGCGGTAGGGTTGGTTGCCAGGTCTGGCCGAAGATCGGTGTGATACGTGTGGAGGTCATCGGTGGAGGTCACCACGTAGTCCGTGGGCGGCAGCGTGACGAGATTGCGATTCATGTCTTGGTAGACGATTGACGTCACGGCTTGCACCGGCCCCTTGGCAATGAGGATGGCGTGTTCGGGGATGGAGTAAGTCGTACCTGCCGGCACGCCCATCAGGCTCGGACCTGGGAAAGCGTCCAGCACTAGATTCCAGGTGGCCGAGAGCAACTGACGGTTGGTCAGTGTCTCGGCCATCTGCCTGGCGCTGCTGATGAGTGCCAGGATGAGCGCGTCGTCCTCAGCGACGTCCACGCGCAGGTGCAGTTTGACTTGCTCCAGTGAGACCGGCTCGGCGATGCCCGTAAAGGCATCCACTGCCGGTGGTGTCACCAGATGGAATGGCATCAGCCTGGGGTGGCAGTACTTGCCGAGGTGTTATCCGGTGGCGTGGTCGCAGGCAGATCGGTTGGTGCAGTTGGTGCGCTCGTTGATGCATCCGTGTCCTGCGTGTTGACCGGCGCAGACGCTGCCACCTCGGCGGTGACACACGCGGTGTCGGTTGCTGAGGTGGGCGTGATGTCGGCGATTGCCGTTGGGTTTGCAACCGCAGTGTAGTCAGCACACGGCGTTGCCGCCGAGTTGGGGGCTGTGGCACTGGGGTCATTGGCTGCGGTCGCGCCGTCGGTACTGGCAATGCTGGTGACAGTGACACCACTGTCAGTGGCTTGGCCCGGCGTTGCTGCGCTGGTCTGTGCCGAGGTGTCGGTGTCGCTGGCGTGTTGCGGCACCGATCCGGGCACCGGACTTTGGTCGGTCTGTGGGGCGTCGGTGCGTGTGGCGGTGACATCGATCACCACAATCTGAGCGTGTCCGGCTTCGACGTGGGCGAGGGTTTCGTCATTGGCAGGATAGGTCTGGTCTCATCGGTGGAGGTCACCACGTAGTCCGTGGGCGGCAGCGTGACGAGATTGCGATTCATGTCTTGGTAGACGATTGACGTCACGGCTTGCACCGGCCCCTTGGCAATGAGGATGGCGTGTTCGGGGATGGAGTAAGTCGTACCTGCCGGCACGCCCATCAGGCTCGGACCTGGGAAAGCGTCCAGCACTAGATTCCAGGTGGCCGAGAGCAACTGACGGTTGGTCAGTGTCTCGGCCATCTGCCTGGCGCTGCTGATGAGTGCCAGGATGAGCGCGTCGTCCTCAGCGACGTCCACGCGCAGGTGCAGTTTGACTTGCTCCAGTGAGACCGGCTCGGCGATGCCCGTAAAGGCATCCACTGCCGGTGGTGTCACCAGATGGAATGGCATCAGCCTGGGGTGGCAGTACTTGCCGAGGTGTTATCCGGTGGCGTGGTCGCAGGCAGATCGGTTGGTGCAGTTGGTGCGCTCGTTGATGCATCCGTGTCCTGCGTGTTGACCGGCGCAGACGCTGCCACCTCGGCGGTGACACACGCGGTGTCGGTTGCTGAGGTGGGCGTGATGTCGGCGATTGCCGTTGGGTTTGCAACCGCAGTGTAGTCAGCACACGGCGTTGCCGCCGAGTTGGGGGCTGTGGCACTGGGGTCATTGGCTGCGGTCGCGCCGTCGGTACTGGCAATGCTGGTGACAGTGACACCACTGTCAGTGGCTTGGCCCGGCGTTGCTGCGCTGGTCTGTGCCGAGGTGTCGGTGTCGCTGGCGTGTTGCGGCACCGATCCGGGCACCGGACTTTGGTCGGTCTGTGGGGCGTCGGTGCGTGTGGCGGTGACATCGATCACCACAATCTGAGCGTGTCCGGCTTCGACGTGGGCGAGGGTTTCGTCATTGGCAGGATAGGTCTGGTCCTTTGCGTACTTGACGCATTGCATGCATGCCTGCGCCGTTGACGTGGAAGAAGTCGGTGAAATAGCGGACGAGGTCCATGGGCCTGCGCCGTTGACGTGGAAGAAGTCGGTGAAATAGCGGACGAGGTCCATGGAAAAACTCCTTTGATAAGGGTGGAGCGGTTGGGGTGAACGGTATCGATGAGGGCAGATCCAAGATCAGCCGGTGATCTGCAAGCAAGACGGATGCAGCGTTGAGAGCGCTGGCAGGTTCGAAACGTGGATTGATGCCCAGCAGCAGACCAGCGATGGGGCCGACGGAGGAGAGCGTGATTTGCAATTGCACGAAGGCGTAGCCGTTGTTGGTGTCGAGTTCATCGACCGAGCAATCGATCAGCGCCTGCAGGTTGGCCGCATTGCCGATGGTGATCGGCGTCAGCGCTTTGGCTTGGCCGTTGGCACCAGTGATTGGTTTGGCGTTGGTGCCTGTGGTGTCGAGTGCTTGCAATAGCTGTGCGTTCAGCAGCGATGGGGCCGACGGAGGAGAGCGTGATTTGCAATTGCACGAAGGCGTAGCCGTTGTTGGTGTCGAGTTCATCGACCGAGCAATCGATCAGCGCCTGCAGGTTGGCCGCATTGCCGATGGTGATCGGCGTCAGCGCTTTGGCTTGGCCGTTGGCACCAGTGATTGGTTTGGCGTTGGTGCCTGTGGTGTCGAGTGCTTGCAATAGCTGTGCGTTCAGCACGCCGCCTACGTTGGCACCGATCACGATCAATGCCAGCAGGCGATGGACGTTGCTGACAGTGATCCAGTCGGTTTGCGCAGTATTGGGGTTGACGGGGCT
>NZ_JZIM01000044.1:0-6381 GCF_000963215.1 Xanthomonas sp. MUS 060 | reverse complement strand
GGGCGTATGCCCGGATGATCGCGTGGCGATCTGCGTGCAGCGCAGTGTGGAGATGGTGGTGGCGGTGCTTGCGGTGCTGAAGGCGGGCGGTGCGTACGTACCGTTGGATCCGGCTTATCCTGTCGAACGTCTCGCCTATATGCTGGAAGACAGCGCTCCGGTTGCGGTTCTGGCGCAGACATCGACCTCGAATCTGTTACTGACCGCGTCCGCGCCGATCATCAAGCTGGACGAGTCGCGCTGGCAGGATCGGTCGGTGTCGAATCTCTCGATGGATGGTCTGACCTCGGCGCATCTGGCCTATGTGATCTACACCGTATGCCCGGATGATCGCGTGGCGATCTGCGTGCAGCGCAGTGTGGAGATGGTGGTGGCGGTGCTTGCGGTGCTGAAGGCGGGCGGTGCGTACGTACCGTTGGATCCGGCTTATCCTGTCGAACGTCTCGCCTATATGCTGGAAGACAGCGCTCCGGTTGCGGTTCTGGCGCAGACATCGACCTCGAATCTGTTACTGACCGCGTCCGCGCCGATCATCAAGCTGGACGAGTCGCGCTGGCAGGATCGGTCGGTGTCGAATCTCTCGATGGATGGTCTGACCTCGGCGCATCTGGCCTATGTGATCTACACCTTCCGGCTCCACCGGTAGTCCGAAGGGGGTGATGATCGAGCACCGTAACACGGTGAACCTGCTGACTTGGGCGCAGCGCTCCTTCGAGCCGTCTGTTCTGGCTAAAACTCTGTTCTCGACGTCGTTGAACTTCGACCTGGCGGTCTACGAATGCTTTGCGCCGCTGATATGCGGTGGTGCGATTGAGGTGGTCGACAATCTCCTGACGCTGCAAACAGGTCAACATGACATCACATTGATCAACACTGTGCCTTCGGCATTGAAAGCATTGTTGGAATCCGGTGGATTGGGGCGGAGCGTACAGACGGTCAATGTCGCCGGTGAGGCACTTAAGCGTCAGCTTGTTGAGGATCTTTTTGCCAAGACGCAAGTCGAACGGCTGTGCAACCTATATGGCCCGTCGGAAACCACGACCTATTCGAGTTGGGTGTCGATGGGGCGCAGTGAAGGTTTTGTGTCTCATATTGGCAAACCTGTGGCCAATACACAGTTCTATTTGCTGGACACACATCGTCAGCCTGTGCCGGTGGGTGTGATGGGTGAAATCTACATCGGTGGTGCCGGTGTGGCGCGTGGTTATCTAAATCGTGATGATTTGACCGCTGAACGCTTCCTCGCCGATCCATTTAGTACCGACCCGACGGCGCGAATGTATCGCAGTGGCGATCTGGGACGTTGGCGTGCCGATGGCACGATTGAGTTCGTGGGACGTAACGATCAGCAGGTCGGTCAAGATCCGTGGTTTCCGCATAAGATCCGTGGTTTCCGCATCGAGCGAATTGGGCGAGATCGAGGCCCGGTTGAGCGCGCATGCGGATGTGCGCGAGAGTGTGGTGGTGGCGTTGGGCGAGATCGAGGCCCGGTTGAGCGCGCATGCGGATGTGCGCGAGAGTGTGGTGGTGGCGCTGGAGGATGCCACGGGTAGCGACAAGCGATTGGTGGCGTATTGGGTTGCGACGCAGGATGCGACGCACGAGTCCCTTGGCGTGGAAAGCTTGCGTGGTTGGCTGTCGGACACGTTGCCGGATTACTTACATGGTGCCTGCCGCCTATATGCAGTTGGATCGCCTGCCGCTGACTCCGAACGGCAAGCTGGATCGCAAGGCATTACCCGCACCGGATGGCTCGGCCTATGCGGCGCCTGCGTATGAAGTACCGCAGGGCGCGATCGAACACACCATTGCCGCGATTTGGCGTGAGCTGCTGGATCTGGAGAGCATCGGGCGGCACGACAACTTCTTCGCGCTCGGTGGACATTCGTTGTTGGCATGGTGCCTGCCGCCTATATGCAGTTGGATCGCCTGCCGCTGACTCCGAACGGCAAGCTGGATCGCAAGGCATTACCCGCACCGGATGGCTCGGCCTATGCGGCGCCTGCGTATGAAGTACCGCAGGGCGCGATCGAACACACCATTGCCGCGATTTGGCGTGAGCTGCTGGATCTGGAGAGCATCGGGCGGCACGACAACTTCTTCGCGCTCGGTGGACATTCGTTGTTGGCGGTACGAGTTGCTTCGCGCCTGCGTCAGGAATTGGGTGTTGAGATCGGCGTAGCGGAGCTGTTCGCGAATGCAACGCTGAAGGGCCTTGCCGCCTGCGTGGCCTCTTCGTCCGGTGCCGTCTTGCCAGCCGCCGATCCTGCCATTGCAGCCGGATGCGCCGCGCGTGCTGTCCTTTGCACAACAGCGGCTCTGGTTCCTATCGCAGTTCGAGGGTGTCAGTCAGGCGTATCACATCAGCGGCGGCTTGCATTTGCGCGGTGTGTTGGATGCGCAGGCGCTGCGGCGTGCGTTGGATCGCATCGTGGCCCGGCATGCGTCGTTGCGCACGACCTTCGCGCTGGTGGATGGGCAGGCGTTGCAGCAAATCGCCGCTGAAGAAAGCGGCTTCCATCTGATCGCCCACGAGCTGTGTGGGGTACCTGATGGTGAGGAAGCGCTTGAGAATTGCAGCAAATCGCCGCTGAAGAAAGCGGCTTCCATCTGATCGNTCTGATCGCCCACGAGCTGTGTGGGGTACCTGATGGTGAGGAAGCGCTTGAGAATTGCAGCAAATCGCCGCTGAAGAAAGCGGCTTCCATCTGATCGCCCACGAGCTGTGTGGGGTACCTGATGGTGAGGAAGCGCTTGAGAAACTCCTGACCGAGGAAGCGCAAGCGCCATTTGCGTTGGTTGGAGCAAGGCCCACTCATCCGTGGTCGGCTGATACGCCTTGCCGAGGATGAATCCGTCCTCTTCGTCACGATGCACCACATCGTCTCCGATGGATGGTCGATGGGGATTTTGATCGATGAGTTGAGCGTGCTGTATCGGGCGTTCGCACGTGGCGAAGCCGATCCGCTGGCGTCGTTGCCGATCCAGTACGCCGACTATGCAAGCTGGCAGCGGCAGTGGTTGACGGGCGAGGTACTGGACCAGCAGGCAACCTACTGGCGTCGTCTCCGATGGATGGTCGATGGGGATTTTGATCGATGAGTTGAGCGTGCTGTATCGGGCGTTCGCACGTGGCGAAGCCGATCCGCTGGCGTCGTTGCCGATCCAGTACGCCGACTATGCAAGCTGGCAGCGGCAGTGGTTGACGGGCGAGGTACTGGACCAGCAGGCAACCTACTGGCGCGAAACGCTATCCGGTGCGCCGGTGTTGCTGGAACTGCCGACAGATCGTCCACGTCCAGCGAGACAGGACGGACCATGCCGGTGCGATGCTGAAGGTGGTCGTCGATCCGCAGCGGACGCAGGCACTCAAAGCGCTGAGCCAGCGCCATGGCCTGACGCTATACATGACGCTCCTGGCGAGTTGGCGCTGAGCCAGCGCCATGGCCTGACGCTATACATGACGCTCCTGGCGAGTTGGGCGCTACTGCTATCGCGTCTATCTGGTCAAGATGATGTCGTCATCGGCAGTCCGGTGGCCAATCGTAGTCGTTCGGAGACCGAGCGAGGGGCTGATCGGGTTTTTCATGAACATGCTGGCACTGCGGGTGGAGTTGTCCAACTCGCCGACGCTGGCGCAACTGTTGGCCTCGGTGAGGGAACGCGCACTGCAGGCGGGCTGATCGGGTTTTTCATGAACATGCTGGCACTGCGGGTGGAGTTGTCCAACTCGCCGACGCTGGCGCAACTGTTGGCCTCGGTGAGGGAACGCGCACTGCAGGCGCAGGCGCATCAGGACATCCCGTTCGAGCAGGTCGTCGAGCTAGCTGATTCAACCGCCACGCAGTCTGGCGCATACGCCACTGTTCCAGGTGATGTTCGCGTGGCAGAACACACCGCAGGGCACGCTGGATCTTGGCGAGCTCGACGCGATTCAACCGCCACGCAGTCTGGCGCATACGCCACTGTTCCAGGTGATGTTCGCGTGGCAGAACACACCGCAGGGCACGCTGGATCTTGGCGAGCTCGACGCCAGCGGATTGGGTGTTGCACAGACGAGCGCGCAGTTCGACCTGTCGTTGTCGTTGATCGAGAGTGAGGAGGGGATCGTCGGTAGTCTGACCTATGCCACCGCGCTGTTCGAGCATGCGACGGTGGAGCGATGGATGGGCCATTGGCGGCATCTGTTGGAAGCGATGGTGACCAAGAGGGGATCGTCGGTAGTCTGACCTATGCCACCGCGCTGTTCGAGCATGCGACGGTGGAGCNTGTTCCAGGTGATGTTCGCGTGGCAGAACACACCGCAGGGCACGCTGGATCTTGGCGCAATCGAGGCCAGTGGATTGGGTGTTGCACAGACGAGCGCGCAGTTCGACCTGTCGTTGTCGGATTCAACCGCCACGCAGTCTGGCGCATACGCCACTGTTCCAGGTGATGTTCGCGTGGCAGAACACACCGCAGGGCACGCTGGATCTTGGCGCAATCGAGGCCAGTGGATTGGGTGTTGCACAGACGAGCGCGCAGTTCGACCTGTCGTTGTCGTTGATCGAGAGTGAGTGAGGAGGGGATCGTCGGTAGTCTGACCTATGCCACCGCGCTGTTCGAGCATGCGACGGTGGAGCGATGGATGGGCCATTGGCGGCATCTGTTGGATGCGATGGTGACCGACGATGGATGGGCCATTGGCGGCATCTGTTGGATGCGATGGTGACCGATGGTGCTGAAGATCAGCTTGTTGGATGTTTGCCGTTGCTGGACGAGGCTGAGCGCCATCAGCTGTTGATGCAGTGGAATGAATGCAACGACGAAGGATTATCCACGCGATGCCTGTGTGCATGAGTTGTTCGAGGCACAGGTGGCACGGACACCCTCCGCCATCGCGCAACGACGAAGGATTATCCACGCGATGCCTGTGTGCATGAGTTGTTCGAGGCACAGGTGGCACGGACACCCTCCGCCATCGCGGTGGTGCAGGGTGAAGTGTCGCTGACGTATGGCGAATTGAATGCACGTGCCAACTGTCTGGCCCATTCTCTGCGCGAGTTGGGCGTATGCCCGGATGCAACGACGAAGGATTATCCACGCGATGCCTGTGTGCATGAGTTGTTCGAGGCACAGGTGGCACGGACACCCTCCGCCATCGCGGTGGTGCAGGGTGAAGTGTCGCTGACGTATGGCGAATTGAATGCACGTGCCAACTGTCTGGCCCATTCTCTGCGCGAGTTGGGCGTATGCCCGGATGATTGATTGCGTGGCGATCTGCATGCAGCGTAGTGTGGAGATGGTGGTCGCGGTGCTGGCGGTGCTGAAGGCCGGTGGTGAGTGTGGAGATGGTGGTCGCGGTGCTGGCGGTGCTGAAGGCCGGTGGTGCCTACCTATGTACCACTGGACCCGGCTTATCCTGTCGAACGTCTCGCCTATATGCTGGAAGACAGCGCTCCGGTTGCGGTTCTGGCGCAGACATCGACCTTGAACCTTGTACCACTGGACCCGGCTTATCCTGTCGAACGTCTCGCCTATATGCTGGAAGACAGCGCTCCGGTTGCGGTTCTGGCGCAGACATCGACCTTGAACCTGTTACTGACCGCGTCCGCCCGTGCCGATCATCAATCTGGACGAGTCGCACTGGCAGGATCGGTCGGTGTCGAATCTATCGCGGTCGGTGTCGAATCTATCGATGGATGGTCTGACCTCGGCGCATCTGGCCTATGTGATCTACACCTCCGGCCGGCTCCACGGGCCGGCCCAAGGGGGTGATGATCGAACACCGCAATACGGTGAATCTGCTGGCCTGGGCACAGCGTTCTTTCGCAGCATCGGTCCTGGAAAAAGTCCTGTTCTCCACGTCGTTGAACTTCGACCTATCGGTCTATGAATGCTTTGTGCCTTTGGTGTGCGGTGGTGCAATTGAGGTGGTCGACCATCTGCTCGCCATGAAAGTCCTGTTCTCCACGTCGTTGAACTTCGACCTATCGGTCTATGAATGCTTTGTGCCTTTNGCTGGAAGACAGCGCTCCGGTTGCGGTTCTGGCGCAGACATCGACCTCGACCCTGACCCGGCTTATCCTGTCGAACGTCTCGCCTATATGCTGGAAGACAGCGCTCCGGTTGCGGTTCTGGCGCAGACATCGACCTCGACCCTGCTGCTGACCGCGTCCGCCCGTGCCGATCATCAAGCCGATCATCAATCTGGACGAGTCGCACTGGCAGGATCGGTCGGTGTCGAATCTATCGATGGATGGTCTGACCTCGGCGCATCTGGCCTATGTGATCTACACCTCCGGTTCCACGGGCCGGCCCAAGGGGGTGATGATCGAACACCGCAATACGGTGAATCTGCTGGCCTGGGCACAGCGTTCTTTCGCAGCATCGGTCCTGGAA
>NZ_JZIM01000043.1:0-7730 GCF_000963215.1 Xanthomonas sp. MUS 060 | reverse complement strand
CACCCCGGATTTCCCCGTGAATACCCTGCGCACCAACACCAACCTGACCGTGACCGCCGAACTGGCCAACGGTGTCGTCTACACGCTCTCCAACCGGATTTCCCCGTGAATACCCTGCGCACCAACACCAACCTGANGCCGTCATGGGCCTGTCTGGGCCGGCTGGCTTCAAGGAAACAGCACTGGAGCCAGCCCTACATCAAGGTGGTGGCGCTGTTCACCCCGGATTTCCCCGTGAATACCCTGCGCACCAACACCAACCTGACCGTGACCGCCGAACTGGCCAACGGTGTCGTCTACACGCTCTCCAACCGGATTTCCCCGTGAATACCCTGCGCACCAACACCAACCTGACCGTGACCGCCGAACTGGCCAACGGTGTCGTCTACACGCTCTCCAACGCATTCGTGCGTGGCGAGCCAAAAGCCAAACCGATTGAGGGCACGATCGAGATCGAATTCTCGGGAAGCCAAGGACAATGGAGTAACAACCAATGAGTGATCCAATCGCAACGCAGCAAGCAATCTCTCACGCTTCCCCTGAGCTACGCGGTGCTCGCACACGGCGAAGAAATCGACTGCCTGGTCCTGCGCCAACCCACCACAGGCGATGTGATCGATCTCGGGCAACCAATGCGACTGCTCCCCGGCAATGGCATGGAAGAACCTGCCGTGGAAGTACGCATGAATGTGGTCGCCCATTACGTGGCGCGACTGGCTGCCATTCCACTGTCCAGCGTCAAGGCACTGTCGCTGGGTGATTTTGGACGCGCCACGCAGGCGGTGCTGGGTTTTTTCGGGGAAGACACAGCACCGCCGGATCGAGTGAGGCGCGACTGGCTGCCATTCCACTGTCCAGCGTCAAGGCACTGTCGCTGGGTGATTTTGGACGCGCCACGCAGGCGGTGCTGGGTTTTTTCGGGGAAGACACAGCACCGCCGGATCGAGTGAGCAGTTCACCGAGCGCGTCTTCGAACGAAGTCGCCTGGTTCTTCAAGACTTCCCCGCGCCACGTCCTGAGTTTGAGCCTGGCCGAATTCGAACTGTGGAACCAACACGCCGAGCGCATCGCCCTGCGCCTGCAAGACAGTGCGTGATGCCATCCCAGTCGCCTGGTTCTTCAAGACTTCCCCGCGCCACGTCCTGAGTTTGAGCCTGGCCGAATTCGAACTGTGGAACCAACACGCCGAGCGCATCGCCCTGCGCCTGCAAGACAGTGCGTGATGCCATCCCAATATACCCCCCCCCATCATGTCTGATCGTTTCGAACTCAAGGCCATTTTGTCGGCCAATGCGCAAAGTCTCATCCATGCGCTCAAGTCGGTCGAGGCTCCCGCACAAGCCGCGCGCAAATACCTCACCGACATCGGCAAGTCCGCCTCCGGTCTGGCGGGCAAGTTCGGCTTGCCCATCGGCATCGTCGGCGGCTTAGCGGCCGGTTTTGGCCTGGCCAAGGTCAAGGATGCGGTACATGCCTATGCCGAACTGGGCGAAGCCGTGCATCAACCCCCCCCCATCATGTCTGATCGTTTCGAACTCAAGGCCATTTTGTCGGCCAATGCGCAAAGTCTCATCCATGCGCTCAAGTCGGTCGAGGCTCCCGCACAAGCCGCGCGCAAATACCTCACCGACATCGGCAAGTCCGCCTCCGGTCTGGCGGGCAAGTTCGGCTTGCCCATCGGCATCGTCGGCGGCTTAGCGGCCGGTTTTGGCCTGGCCAAGGTCAAGGATGCGGTACATGCCTATGCCGAACTGGGCGAAGCCGTGCATCACGGCGCCACGCGCGCTGGCATGAGCGTGGAACAGTTTCAGCGCATGAAGTACGTCGCCGAACAAAACGGCGTGGCGGTCGAACAGATGGAAGGGGCCATGGGCAAACTCAACCTGACCCTGGGACGTGCGGCCAACGGACGAGGCAAGGAAGCGGCCGCACTGCTGACCCATCTGGGCATCGCCATGCGCGATGCGTCCGGTCAGTTGCGTTCGGGCATGGGCGTGCTGCCAGAGCTGGCCGACGCCTTCGTGCGCAACGTACGTCGCCGAACAAAACGGCGTGGCGGTCGAACAGATGGAAGGGGCCATGGGCAAACTCAACCTGACCCTGGGACGTGCGGCCAACGGACGAGGCAAGGAAGCGGCCGCACTGCTGACCCATCTGGGCATCGCCATGCGCGATGCGTCCGGTCAGTTGCGTTCGGGCATGGGCGTGCTGCCAGAGCTGGCCGACGCCTTCGTGCGCAACGAAAATCCCGCCGTGCGTGCACGCATGGGAATGGCGCTATTCGGGAAGAAGTGGCAGGAAATCGTCCCGCTGCTGGAAGCCGGTGGCGAAGGCATCGAGCAAGCACAGGCACGCATGTCTCGCTTCAAAGGCGTCATGAGCGAGGAAGACATTGGTCGCTCGCGCGAATTCGCCAAATCACTGCGCGATCTGGAGATCGTCAGCAAGGGTTTCCAGATCATCATTGCCAAGAACCTGGTACCGGCGATCAAGCCGGTGGCGAAGGCATCGAGCAAGCACAGGCACGCATGTCTCGCTTCAAAGGCGTCATGAGCGAGGAAGACATTGGTCGCTCGCGCGAATTCGCCAAATCACTGCGCGATCTGGAGATCGTCAGCAAGGGTTTCCAGATCATCATTGCCAAGAACCTGGTACCGGCGATCAAACCAACCACTGCTGGATGGATTCAACGACTGGATGGCGGCTAACCTGCTGGATGGATTCAACGACTGGATGGCGGCTAACAAAAAACTGGTGTCCACCGAGGTCGGTCGCATCGCCAAGGACTTGGGGCGTGGGTTATCCAGCATCGACTGGCGCGGCATGGCACGCAGTGTGCTGGCGCTCGGACACGGCATCGGCAAGTTGGTCGACTTCGTCGGTGGTCCGCGCAATGCCCTGATCGGTTTGGCGGTGGTGATGAATGCCCAGACCATCATGGCCCTGGGCGGATTGGAAAACTGGTGTCCACCGAGGTCGGTCGCATCGCCAAGGACTTGGGGCGTGGGTTATCCAGCATCGACTGGCGCGGCATGGCACGCAGTGTGCTGGCGCTCGGACACGGCATCGGCAAGTTGGTCGACTTCGTCGGTGGTCCGCGCAATGCCCTGATCGGTTTGGCGGTGGTGATGAATGCCCAGACCATCATGGCCCTGGGCGGATTGGTCTCTCGTCGCCGTCGGGCGCGCGGGGATCGCGTTGCTGGGGATGGCGGCCAGAGCCTATGTCGCCAGTAATGCAGCGCTGCTGTCGATGCTGCGCATGGGGCTGGGCGCATCACAGTTGGTCACCGGTCCGTTAGCGCTCTTGCGCTCGGGCTGGACACTACTGACCACCACTCGATGCTGCGCATGGGGCTGGGCGCATCACAGTTGGTCACCGGTCCGTTAGCGCTCTTGCGCTCGGGCTGGACACTACTGACCACCACGACTGACTGTCTCCATGAGTGGCCTGATGTCCAGCGCCTTTGCCATGGTCGCCGGCGGCATTCGCGCTGTTGGTGCCGCCATGATGGCCAACCCCCTCGGCATCATCCTGGCCATCGCCTCGGCGGCCTGGCTCATCGTCGAGAACTGGGACACGCTGAAGAGCTGGTTTAACAGCTTCTGGAGCTGGATCAAGGCGCATGGCGAACTGATTCTGTCTCCATGAGTGGCCTGATGTCCAGCGCCTTTGCCATGGTCGCCGGCGGCATTCGCGCTGTTGGTGCCGCCATGATGGCCAACCCCCTCGGCATCATCCTGGCCATCGCCTCGGCGGCCTGGCTCATCGTCGAGAACTGGGACACGCTGAAGAGCTGGTTTAACAGCTTCTGGAGCTGGATCAAGGCGCATGGCGAACTGATTCTCACCCACCTGCCTCGGTCCGATTGGCTGGATCGCCAGCACGATCATCCAGCACTGGGAGCCGATCAAGACGTGGTTCGGCGATTTCGTCCACTGGTTGTCGGACAAACTGAGTTGGATGGTCGATGTGGTTCGGCGATTTCGTCCACTGGTTGTCGGACAAACTGAGTTGGATGGTCGATGCGGCCAAGTCCGTCGGTCATGCCTTCGGAATCGGTGTCGAGGACGAGACATCGGTGGCCCCCGCGCGCAGCCGTCCTTCCCGAGGCACGCCTTTTTCGTCGCTGACCTCGCCCGTTGCCGGCGAACGGCCCTCTTTGTTGGGGAAAGCAGCCGGCGGCACCAAAGTGGAGGGCCAGGTCAACATCAAGATCGATGGTCTGCCCGAGGACGAGACATCGGTGGCCCCCGCGCGCAGCCGTCCTTCCCGAGGCACGCCTTTTTCGTCGCTGACCTCGCCCGTTGCCGGCGAACGGCCCTCTTTGTTGGGGAAAGCAGCCGGCGGCACCAAAGTGGAGGGCCAGGTCAACATCAAGATCGATGGTCTGCCCGCCGGCTCACGCGTCGAGCAGGTCCGTGGCGGCACCATGCCGATCAATGTCGATGCCGGTTACAGCACGCATGCGCTGCTGATGCCATAGCACTACACGACTCTAATGGCCACGTATTCCGACGCGCTGCATCCAGCCTCCTTTCGTGGGATGGCCTTCCAGGTCAATGGTGCCGACTGCGGTGTCGGCCGCCGCGTGCAGATCCATGAGTATCCCCAGCGCGACACGCCCTGGGTCGAAGACCTCGGCCGCGCCACCCGCGAAATCGCGCTGGACGCCTTTCTGATCGGCACCGACTACATCGATCAAGCCAATGCCCTACTCTCCCTGCTGGAAACAGCCGGACCCGGCACGCTCGTGCATCCCTGGCTCGGGACGATGCAAGTGTGCCTATCGGCACCGGCACGCGTGCGCTTCGATGCAGCGCTGGGCGTGGCGACAGTGTCCTTGTCCTTCGTCGAGTCGGGCGAACTCACCTTCCCCAATCCGACCCGTTCCACCCAGGCAGCCAGCCGGCTTGCTGCCGATGGACTGGCCACTGCGGCGATCCAAGATTTCACGGACAACTTCACCGTCGCCGGCTTCCAGAGTTTCGTCGCGGCAGCCGCCCAAGGACAACTGGCCACCATGCTGGGGTTCATCGGGGCTGGCCAGAGCGCGCAAGTGCTGACGAATTTTTCCTCCGAAGCGACATCGCTCAACAATCTGGTCACCCAGGCAGCCTCTTTCCTGCGCGATCCAGCGATGCTGGGGCACACGCTGCTTAATGCCTTCGGTATGTCCGGCAGCGCAGGCACCATCGCGGCCTGGTCCAATGTGGTCAAGTTGCTCACCACAACGGCGGCGGCGAAGTCCATGCTCGCGCGCACCTCGATCATTGCGGCCACGCCCTCGCGCAGACAGATCGATACCAATGCCGGCGCGCTCTATAACCTGGGCAGACAACTGCTGCTCGCGCAGGCGGTGGGCATTTCGTCCCTGGTCGGCACTGAGCAGGACAGCGTGCAAGCCGGCATCAGCCAGCCGCAAGGCAGCACACCGACCATCCCACAGCAGGTCNGTGGTCAAGTTGCTCACCACAACGGCGGCGGCGAAGTCCATGCTCGCGCGCACCTCGATCATTGCGGCCACGCCCTCGCGCAGACAGATCGATACCAATGCCGGCGCGCTCTATAACCTGGGCAGACAACTGCTGCTCGCGCAGGCGGTGGGCATTTCGTCCCTGGTCGGCACTGAGCAGGACAGCGTGCAAGCCGGCATCAGCCAGCCGCAAGGCAGCACACCGACCATCCCACAGCAGGTCACCCAAGACAGGATGCTGGCGGCGCGCGACACACTAATCTCCACACTCGACGCCGAGATGCACCACTGCGCAGACGCCGCCTACGAGGCGTTGCAGACAGCCAGCGCAGCGATCTATGCGGACCTGACGACACGAGCGCAGAGCGCGGCACGCCTGACATCCTGGACACCACCAGAGACGATGCCAATGCTGGCGCTAGCCTACGAGATGCACCACTGCGCAGACGCCGCCTACGAGGCGTTGCAGACAGCCAGCGCAGCGATCTATGCGGACCTGACGACACGAGCGCAGAGCGCGGCACGCCTGACATCCTGGACACCACCAGAGACGATGCCAATGCTGGCGCTAGCCTACGAGCTGTATGCCGATGCCTCGCGCGATGCCGAGATCCAGTTACTTACGCAACGGTATCCGCCATCCCGGCTTCGTCCCTCCCAATGCGCTGTGCGTGATTGCAGCCTGACATGACGACCCGTCGCGATCCGGCCGGTGAACCGGAGAATCAGGTGCGCCTGGTGGTGGGTGGCCAGGACTTCGGCGGCTGGAAGAAAATCCGCATCGAGGCCGGGATCGAGCGACAGGCACGCAGCTTCGAACTGGAAGTCACTGATCGCTGGCCCGGATCGACAGCAGCAGCAACGGCGGACACGGCCCCACCACTGTGGCGTCGCATCCGTCCTTTTGACGCCTGCCAGGTGTTCATCGGCAACGACCTGGTACTGACCGGTTATGTCGATGCCACGCCAATCCAATATGACGGCCAGCGCATCAATGTCAACGTCAAAGGCCGCAGCCGCACTTGCGATTTGGTCGATTGCTGCACGCCCGACACCGGTCGCGCGCCGACCGCAAGTCACAGCATGTGGGCAGACGTCAAAGGCAAGGACGGCAAGACCGGCACCGTCGTCACGCCGGCAGCGGCCAACACCAACGTGTGGCGTAACGCCAAGCTGGAAACCATCGCCGCCGCGCTGGCAGCCCCCTATGGCGTGCGCGTGATGNAATGCGCTGTGCGTGATTGCAGCCTGACATGACGACCCGTCGCGATCCGGCCGGTGAGCCGGAGAATCAGGTGCGCCTGGTGGTGGGTGGCCAGAACTTCGGCGGCTGGAAGAAGATCCGCATCGAGGCCGGGATCGAGCGACAGGCACGCAGCTTCGAACTGGAAGTCACGGATCGCTGGCCCGGATCAACAGCAGCGGCGACAGCGGACACCACCCCACCCCTGTGGCGCCGCATCCGTCCCTTCGATGCCTGCCAGGTCTTCATCGGCAACGACCTGCAACGGTATCCGCCATCCCGGCTTCGTCCCTCCCAATGCGCTGTGCGTGATTGCAGCCTGACATGACGACCCGTCGCGATCCGGCCGGTGAGCCGGAGAATCAGGTGCGCCTGGTGGTGGGTGGCCAGAACTTCGGCGGCTGGAAGAAGATCCGCATCGAGGCCGGGATCGAGCGACAGGCACGCAGCTTCGAACTGGAAGTCACGGATCGCTGGCCCGGATCAACAGCAGCGGCGACAGCGGACACCACCCCACCCCTGTGGCGCCGCATCCGTCCCTTCGATGCCTGCCAGGTCTTCATCGGCAACGACCTGGTGCTGACCGGTTATGTCGATGCCACGCCAATCCAATATGACGGCCAGCGCATCAATGTCAACGTCAAAGGCCGCAGCCGCACTTGCGATTTGGTCGATTGCTGCACGCCCGACACCGGTCGCGCGCCGACCGCAAGTCACAGCATGTGGGCAGACGTCAAAGGCAAGGACGGCAAGACCGGCACCGTCGTCACGCCGGCAGCGGCCAACACCAACGTGTGGCGTAACGCCAAGCTGGAAACCATCGCCGCCGCGCTGGCAGCCCCCTATGGCGTGCGCGTGATGACCGAAATCGATACCGGCGCGCCCATCACCGAACACCACGTCCAAATCGGCGAAACCGTGTTCGAGAGCATCGACCGGTTGATGCGTCTGCGCCATGTGTTGTCCACCGACAACGCCCTGGGCGATCTGGTGTTCATCGATGTCGGCAGC
>NZ_JZIM01000042.1:0-8129 GCF_000963215.1 Xanthomonas sp. MUS 060 | reverse complement strand
CGGCGACCGCGGCGCCGCCGTGCAAGCGTTGCAACAACACTTGCAAGCCATCGGCGCCACCGATCGCGATGGCAATGCCATCCAGGACGACAAGCACTACGGCCCACGCACCCAACAGGCCGTGGAGAACTTCCAGCGTTTGGCTGACCGCGAGGCCACCGGCATCGCCGACCCAGGCACGCTCGAAGCACTGCAAACGCATGCCCAGTTCGCCACGCGGCAGAAGACACAGCACCTCGCCATCGACCGCCATCTGGCAGACCAAGCTAAGCCTGCGCCTTCCCATTCGACCGATGCCGTCGCCGAGCGTCCGGCCCAGCCTCGATCCGACCTAAGCACTGCGCAGCAGCAAGACGCACCCAAGGCACTGGAACCCTACAGCAGCCCCACATCCCCGCTGCACGCGCTCTACGCGCAGACGCAGACCACCATGGAAGAAAAGGGCATTTCGATATCCGAGGAACGCCTGCATCAGGTCGTCGGCAAGATGGCGATCTACAAAATGAGTGAGTCCAGAAGGGAAAAACGATTTCGTGGTCAAGGGCGATATATTCGAGGGGTACGATCTCGATGTCTTCTATAAGCACTTCACGCTGGACCTGCGTGAGCCAGCCCCATCGGTGCAGTCCACGCTCCAGCAGGTGCAGACCCAACTGCAGACACAGGAAGCGGAATTGACAGCCATGCGGCAGCAACAGCAACAACAGCAGTCTTATGGCCGATAGCCAGACCGATAGCATGAGCGCCGCCGCAAACAACACACGCGGACGGTGCCTTGTTCAATAAACGCAAGACCGCCCACCCGCAAGAGGCGTTCAGCCACGCAAGCGCGCCAGCACCGCGCGCGTCACTGGGTCGGTGACCTCGCTGGCTTCGCCCTGCAACACCGCTATGATTGACTCGGCATCAATGCACTTGAATCAACTCGTGCCGCGCTTGGCGCGACAGCTTTCTCATGTCGGTTGCTTCCATCGTTCCTACATGTCACCCACTCAAGCATTTCAAGTTAAAAACTTCCGGATCGATAACACGCCCTAGCGACTCTCAGCCGAGTGCGACATCCGGCACCCGCACCCAGCCCTCCATCAGCACCCGCGCGCTACGGCTCATCAGCGCCTTGGTGACCGTCCACTGCCCATCCACCTGACGCGCTTGGGCACCGACCCGCAGGGTGCCCGAGGGATGACCGAAACGCACCGCGTTGCGCGTACCACCGCCAGCGGCACGGTTCACCAGCGTGCCCGGGATCGCCGCGGCGGTACCAATCGCCACCGCCGCGGTCCCCATCATCGCGTGGTGCAGCTTGCCCATCGACAGCGCCCGGACCAGCAGGTCGATGTCAGCGGCGGCGACCGATTTGCCGCTGGAGGCCACGTAGTCCGCTGGCGGTGCGACAAAGGCCAGTTTGGGCGTGTGCTGGCGCGTGGCCGCTTCCTCCAATGTGGCGATCAGCCCCATGCGTAGCGCGCCGTAAGCACGGATGGTCTCCAATCGGGCCAACGCCGTTGGATCGTCGTTGATCGCCTGCTGCAACTCGGTACCGCGATACCCCAGCGCCTGCGCGTCGAGGAAGATGGTCGGAATACCGGCGTTGATCAGCGTTGCCGCAAACGCCCCAACTCCCGGCACTTCCAACGTCTCAATCAGATGACCGGTGGGAAACATCGCGCCATCGGCACCGTCTTCATCGGCCGCAGGGTCGAGGAATTCGAGCGCGATCTCCGCTGCGGGGAAGGTGACGCCGTCCAGTTCGAAATCGCCGGTTTCCTGGACGCCACCGCCCGCCATCGGCACATGCGCCAGGATGGTCTTGCCGATGTTGGCCTGCCAGATCCGCACCGTGGCGATGCCATCGCGCGGAACCCGTGCCGGATCGAGCATGCCAGCGGCAATGGCGAATGGTCCCACCGCCGCCGAGAGATTGCCGCAGTTGCCGCTCCAATCCACGAACGCGCGGTCGATCGCCACCTGACCGAACAGATAATCCACGTCATGATCCGCACGCGCACTCGGTGCCACGATGACCGTCTTGCTGGTGCTGGAGGTGGCCCCGCCCATGCCATCGATCTGTTTGGCGTAGGGATCGGGACTGCCAATCACGCGCAGCAGCAGCGCGTCGCGTGCCGGGCCAGGCACCTGCGCCGCCGCAGGCAAATCCTGCAGCCGGAAAAACACGCCCTTGGAAGTGCCGCCGCGTAAATACGTGGCGGGAATACGGAGTTGTGCCGCGTAAGCCATGGCGGTTCCAGTCGGAGAGAACGAATCGATTTAGAAAACCACACGCAGCGCGAGCACGGCCGACTGCACCGGAATGCGCAGGCAGCCAGCGCGTTCGATGGCGCAAGAGCACCGCATCATCAGGCCGCCGACGCGTCGAGAAAATCCTGGGCGAAGCGTTGCAAAACCCCACCGGCCTCGTAAATGGACACGTCCTCGTCGCTATCCAGGCGACACAGCACCGGCACGTCCACCGGATCGCCATGCGTGCGCTCGATACGCAGCGACAGGGTCGCGCCGGGGCGGCGTTCGCCGAGCACCGCGAAGACCTCGCGACCATCGATACCCAAGGTCTTGCGTGTGGTTCCAGGCAGAAACTGCAGCGGCAACACGCCCATACCGATCAAATTGGCGCGGTGGATGCGCTCAAATCCCTCGGCGACGATGGCCTCCACGCCCGCAAGACGCACCCCCTTGGCCGCCCAATCGCGCGAAGACCCCTGGCCATAATCGGCACCGGCGATGACGATCAACGGCTGCTTGCGCGCCATGTAGGTCTCGATCGCCTCCCACATGCGCAGCACCTGCCCTTCCGGTTCCAGGCGGGTCAGCGCGCCTTGCCGGACCACCCCATCCACCACCGCCATTTCGTTGCGCAGCGTCGGGTTGGCGAACGTGGCGCGCTGTGCGGTGAGGTGGTCGCCGCGATGCGTGGCATAAGAATTGAAGTCCTCTTCCGGCACGCCCATGCGTGCCAGGTATTGACCTGCGGCGCTGTCGGCGAGGATCGCGTTGGACGGGGATAGATGATCGGTGGTGATGTTGTCGCCGAGCACCGCCAGCGCACGCATGCCGCGCAATGTGCGCTCGCCGGCCAGCGCCCCCTCCCAGTACGGTGGACGGCGGATGTAGGTGCTGTGCGGGCGCCACGCATACAGCGGACTGACCGGCGCGGCGTGCTCCACACGCACGTTGAACATCGGCGCATACACGCGGCGGAACTGCTCCGGCGTCACCGCCGCCCGCACCACCGCATCGATTTCGGCATCGCTGGGCCAGATGTCCTGCAAGCGCACTGGGTTGCCGTCGGCATCCACGCCGAGCACGTCTTTCTCGATATCAAAGCGCACCGTACCGGCGATGGCATAGGCAATCACCAGCGGCGGCGAGGCCAGGAACGCCTGTTTGGCGTAAGGGTGGATGCGGCCATCGAAGTTGCGGTTGCCCGACAGCACCGCAGTGACGTACAGGTCGCGGTCGATGATCTCCTGCTGGATGTGCGGGTCCAGCGCGCCGCTCATGCCGTTGCAGGTGGTGCAGGCAAAGCCGACGATGCCGAAGCCGAGCCGCTCCAACTCCGATAGCAGACCGGCTTCTTCCAGATATAGCTGCACGGCCTTGGAACCCGGCGCCAATGAGGTCTTCACCCACGGTTTGCGGGTCAGCCCGCGCGCGTTGGCGTTGCGCGCCAGCAGCGCGGCGGCAATGACGTTGCGCGGGTTGGAGGTATTGGTGCAACTGGTGATGGCGGCGATGATCACAGCGCCATCGGGCATGCGCCCCTGCGCCTGCTCGGCCTTGCCAGCCTGCAATTTGGCAACATCGGCGATACCACGCGCGGTCAGTTGCGTGGTCGCCACGCGCGTGTGGGGGTTGCTCGGGCCGGCCATGTTGCGCACCACGCTGGCAAGATCGAAGCGCAGCACGCGCTCATACTGCACGTTAGCCAACGCATCGGCCCACAAGCCGGTCGTGCGCGCGTAGGTTTCCACCAGTGCGATCTGCGCTTGCTCGCGCCCGGTCAGGCGCAGATAGTCGATGGTCTGCGCATCGATATAGAACATCGCCGCGGTGGCACCGTATTCGGGGCACATATTGGAGATAGTGGCGCGGTCACCGATGGTCAGCGCCGCAGCACCGGGGCCAAAAAACTCCAGATACGCGCCGACCACGCGTTGTGCGCGCAGGAACTCGGTCAGCGCCAGCACGACGTCGGTGGCGGTGATACCCGGCTGCGGTTTTCCGCATAGTTCGACCCCGACAATCTCCGGCAAGCGCATCCACGTCGCGCGCCCGAGCATGACGCTCTCGGCCTCCAGCCCACCGACGCCAATCGCGATGACACCCAGCGCATCCACGTGCGGAGTGTGGCTATCGGTGCCCACGCAAGTATCCGGAAATGCGACTCCGTCCTGCACGCAAACTACCTGTGACATTTTCTCCAGGTTGATCTGGTGCATGATCCCGTTACCCGGCGGAATCACCTCCACGTTGCGGAAGGCGTGTTTGCTCCAGTCGATGAAATGGAAACGATCTGCGTTGCGACGCTCCTCAATGGCGCGGTTTTTCGCGAACGCCTGCGGATCGTCGCCACCGCATTCCACCGCCAGGGAGTGATCGACGATCAGTTGCACCGGCACGACTGGATTGACCTGGGCAGGATCGCCGCCCTTGTCGGCGATGGCATCGCGCAGCCCGGCCAGATCCACCAGCGCGGTCTGGCCGAGAATGTCGTGACACACCACCCGCGCCGGAAACCAAGGAAAATCCAGATCGCGGCGGCGCTCGATCAGTTGCAACAGGGCATCGCGCAACACTGTCGGATCGCAGCGGCGCACCAGATTCTCGGCGAAGACCCGCGCGACATACGGCAAGGCGGCATAGGCGCCTGGGTGAATCGCATCGACTGCCGCGCGCGCATCGAAATACTCCAGCGACGTGCCCGGCAGGGAAAGACGATAGTGGTTATTCATGTCTGGCTGGCTTGGCCTGGCTGAAAAAACAAAAGCGAACCGGCTCTCGCAGCACGGGAAAGCGCTGCTCAAGATCTGCGCACGCTCGCCTGGGCTCCATGCTCAAGCACAAGGCAAGCGCCGACAGGTGGCGAGTGCCGAACCCCGCCTCAGCGCTGATCGATCGGCACGAACGCCCGATCTTCCGGCCCCGTGTAATCCGCGCTGGGACGAATGATCTTGCCGTCGATGCGCTGTTCGATGATGTGCGCGCTCCAGCCGGCGGTGCGGGCGATGACGAACAGCGGCGTGAACATCGCCGGCGGCACGCCCATCATGTGATAGCTGACCGCGCTGAACCAGTCCAAATTGGGGAACATTTTCTTGACGTCCCACATCACGCTCTCCAGGCGCTCTGCGATCTGGTACATCTTGCGATTGCCCTGCACTTCGGACAATTCACGCGCCACATCCTTGATGATCTGGTTACGCGGGTCCGACACCGTGTACACCGGATGGCCGAACCCCATGATCACCTCCTTGCGTTCCACACGCGCCCGGATGTCCGCCTCCGCCTCGTCCGGGCTGTCGTAACGTTTTTGCACCTCGAACGAGACCTCGTTGGCGCCACCGTGCTTCGGACCGCGCAGCGCGCCGATACCACCGGCGATGGCGCTGTACATATCGCTACCGGTGCTGGCGATGACCCGGCAGGCGAACGTGGAAGCGTTGAACTCGTGCTCGGCGTACAGAATCAAGCTGGTGTGCATCGCCTGAACCCACTCCTCGTGTGGCTTGGAGCCGTGCAACAAGCGCAGAAAATGCCCACCGATCGAATCGTCTTCGGTCTCCACCTCGATGCGCCGCCCGTTATGGCTGTAGTGATACCAGTACAACAACATCGAGTTGAGGCTGGCCAGCAGCTTGTCGGCGATATCCCGCGCACCGGGCGGATGATGGCCTTCCTTCTCCGGCTGCACGCAACCCAACACCGACACGCCGGTGCGCATCACATCCATCGGATGCGCCGACGGCGGCAATTGCTCCAACGCGGTCTTGACCGCCGCCGGGATCCCGCGCAACGAACGCAGCTTGGTCTTGTACATCAGCAATTCGGAGTTGCTGGGCAACTTGCCGTGCACCAGCAGATAAGCGATTTCTTCGAACTGGCTGTTGCGCGCCAGATCCACGATATCGTAGCCACGGTAGTGCAAATCATTGCCACTGCGACCCACCGTGGACAGCGCGGTGTTGCCGGCGGGAGTGCCTGACAGCGCCACGGATTTTTTCGGCTTGAAGGCGGGGGCGGTCTGCGGCACGTTACTGTCGTTCATGGCGAAATCTCCCGGATGTTGCGCTCGGATGGACGCAAGTGAATCATAGTGCTTGTGGCGCCGGCGGTCAGGCGCTGGCACGCCCAAGCAGTTGCTGCAACATGGCGATCTGACGCTCCTGCATGTCCACCAGCCTCGCCCAGTCCTGCTCGCGCAACTGATTGAGTTTTTCGTGTACCTGCAGGATTTCCAGTTCGGATTTGATGTTGACTTCGTAGTCGTTCTGCGCGCGCAGGCGATCCACGACCGCCTGACGGTTCTGGCTCATCATGATCACCGGCGCCTGGATCGCAGCCAGACACGACAGGCATAGATTGAGCAGGATGTAGGGATACGGATCGAAGGCATGCGCCAGCACCAGGCTGTTGAGCGCGATCCAGCCCAGCAGCACCACGCAAAAGCCGATGATGAAGCTCCAACTTCCGCCGATCTCGGCGACACGATCGGCGATACGCTCGCCCAGCGAGCGGTCGCGATCGGCCTGCGTGGCGATGTCGCGAGCCACACGACGCTTGGCGATGAAATGCTCCACCACTTCGCGCTCGGCCTCGGACAGCTTTTCCAAGTCGTTCTGCAGCAATTGCCGCGCAGTCTGGCGGCGATCGATGCGGCCGCGCGGCAGTGAGGATGGATCGGCGTGGGGATTCATGAACATACTCGGGCGGGAAACTGGGAAGCCGCCGCCCATCATGCACCTTTGCCGGCGAACAACGCATCCAGGCGCTGTTCGAAGGCGTGATAGCCGATGCGCTCGTACAGTTCCTCGCGCGTCTGCATGCGATCGAGCACCGCCTGCTGGTGACCATCGCGCCGGATCGCCGCGTACACCGCCTCGGCGGCCTTGTTGGCCGCGCGGAACGCCGACAGCGGGAACAACTGGATCGCCACCCCCGCTTGGGCCAATTCATCGCGACTGAAGAGCGGGGTCTTGCCGAATTCGGTGATGTTGGCCAGCACCGGCACCTGCACCGCCTCGACAAAACGCCGATAAGTATCCAGGTCGTAGGCGGCCTCGGCGAAGATGCCGTCGGCACCGGCTTCCACGCAGGCGATGGCGCGCGCGATGGCCGCCTCTACGCCATCGGTCTGGATCGCATCGGTGCGCGCGATCAGAAAGAAATCGGCATCGGTCTTGGCATCGGCTGCGGCCTTGACCCGATCCACCATCTCCGCCTGGGTGACGATCTCCTTGCCCGGCCGGTGGCCGCAGCGCTTGGCCCCGACCTGATCCTCGATATGGCAAGCAGCCGCGCCAGCCTTGATCAGCGCCTTGATCGTGCGCTCGATATTGAACGCACTGGGGCCAAAGCCGGTATCGATGTCCACCAGCAACGGCAGCGCGCACACATCGGTGATGCGACGCACGTCGATCAGCACATCCTCAAGCGTGTTGATGCCCAGATCGGGCAGGCCCAGCGAACCAGCGGCAACGCCGCCCCCGGAGAGATAGATCGCCCTGTAGCCGGCGCGTTGCGCCAGCAGGGCATGGTTGGCGTTGATCGCGCCGATCACCTGCAGCGGTGCTTCGGCGGCGAGCGCGGCGCGGAAACAGGCACCGGGAGAAACGAGGGACATGATCGACTCCTGAGCTAGAGGCGGCCACCCCGCAGCGGGTTCCGCGCTGGTTACCAATTTCGCACCATCGTCGACGTCAAGCAATCTTGATTCAATCCAGTACAGGCAGTCCAGGGCAATCCCAGCATTTTTAGCAATCGCTAAAAGTTGAGTCAGACAGCAAGTGCCTCATCCAGGCGGCAATGCCCAGGACCACCGCCACCTTGCCGGCCTTGATCATGGTCGCCATCGCCGATTCGCGCAGTTGACCGCTGGCGATGCGATAGCCCAG
>NZ_JZIM01000041.1:0-8314 GCF_000963215.1 Xanthomonas sp. MUS 060 | reverse complement strand
GTTGCCGAAGTGGTCGAGGCTCCACTCCAGCCGGTTAGGCGAATACTGGTTGAAATACATCATGCTGCCGTCGCGCAGCGTCAGCAGGTAGCCGTGACCGCGCGAGGTGCCCTGAGTGATGATCGCACCGGCATAACCAGAAACCGAGCCGGTCTGCTGCCATTGCCCGGCCATTCCAATGCCGGACACACGCGTGAACGTCACCGGCATACCGCCTGGCAGCACCAGTTGCAACTGGTTGTAGTCGCTCGTCGGCGAATAAAGCGTGTAGCGGAAATTGGCCGCCGTGCCGATCCCGAAGTCCTGCTTGTTGGGCCGGCCTCTCTTTTCAAAGTGCAGTTACACAATTCAATTTACAGACTCGAATTTTATCCTCGAAATATATGCTCAAGACGAATAACTACCGGGATAAGCGCATAACCACCGAGTGACGAAATAAAAACAAAACCCCTAATCTTTCTTGATGAAAAATCAGCAATAGCCTGCATTTCAAAAAAATAAGCCAACCCCATCAATATCGCACACAACACAATTGCCAGAAAAAAAATGGAAATAGCAAGAGATACCACCATTCCAAAACTACCTGGCTGACCAAATGGAGAGCATAGCCATCGCGCCAATGCACTAGGAAGCCTAAGAAATGCGGACCATAAAACGGCACCTACTGATGCGCTCACAATAAAAATCAGCCATGTCATTCCGATCATATTAGAAAGGTCCAATAGGAAAGTTTGCCGCAGCTCCTACAGCGGCTGACGCCGCGGTAGCGCCGTTATTCATCCATGCATTACTTGAGCCAAAAAGACCCGAAACAGTACTTGGACCAAAAGAGCTAGCTTGCGCCAAGGAGTTCATATTTTTCGTTGGAAAGAACTTCCCGAGTCCACCTCCGACACCCCCCCAGAATGCAGCATTCGCTAAGCTAGATGCATGGCACGGATCAATTAAGTTCGTAACTTCCTGACCTGCTGCCGAGGCTCCAGCAGAGAGCACACCTCCAGCAGCAATCGCAGCACCACCTGCAGATGTTCCTAGACCAAACTCAAGCGCAATAGTTCCACCCAACGGACCAGCGATAGAGCCCAATGCTCCGGCGACTGCTCCGCCTATAGCAGCCGCCGCAACCTGCTGACCAGTTAGCCCTTCAAAACCCCCGTTTGCAATAACAGTGGCACTTACATTTATGACTGCACCAATCACTGCACCACCAACAATCCATACAAACTGCCCATTTGGATCCGTGTAATTTAACGGGTTCCCCCAAGCATATGCATAACCATTTACCCCACCCGCCAACTTAATCGGATCCTCACTGATGAACCGCCCCAACTCCGGCGTGTAGTACCGCGCACGGTAGTAATACAACCCGCTCTGGTCGTGCTCGCGACCGGTGTATTGATACGGGTTGCTGTAGCTCGTGCTGCTTTGCGTGGTCGCGCCATACGGATCGTAGTCGTAGCGTTGCACCGCGTTGCCGTTCGTGTCGGTCAATAGCCGCGTGCTACCCAACGCGTCGGTCAGGAAGTAGGTGCGTCCGGCGTTATCGTCGCGCGCATAGCGTTCGTCGATGCCCGGGCCGGTCAGGATCGGGTTGATCTTTGCTCCTTGCGTCTCCTGCACCGCGTCCAAGCCGTCGTACAGGTATTGCGTGGTGGCGCCATTCTCGGTCTTGGCGGTGCGACGCCCCCAGGCGTCGTAGCTGTAGCTGGCGATGACGGTGCCGCCTTGGCTGATTTGACTCAGATGGTCGCGGTCGTCCCAGGTGTAGGTTCTTATGCCGTCCGTAAGCAGATGGCCGTCGGCGTCGTAGCTGCGGGCGTTGCCATTGGCCTGGGTCTGCCGGTTGTTGTCGTCGAAGCTGTTGTTGGTGCTGGCAGGCGGCAGGGCTTGCGGAGCATGGCTGCCGGTCTGCGCGACGAGTAGCCCTCGGCTGTCGTAGCCGTAGCCCAGGCTGCCCAGCGCCGTTTGTCCCACCTTGCCCCAGGCAAGCCCCGTCACCTGATTGGCGTCGTTGTACACGTACACCGTCTGTACCTGGTTCGGTAGCGTCTTGCTGCTCAGGCGATTGGCGTTGTCGTAGGCGAAGCTCACCGTGTCGGTGCCCTGGGCAATGCTGGTCAGGCGGTCGCCGTCATCATAGGCATACTTCACTGGCGACTGCGTGGCGGGCTGCATGCTTGTCCGCCGGCCTACCGCGTCGTAGCCGTACACGATGCTGCCTTGCGGGCCGTTGGCCTGGGTCACCTGGTCGAAGCCGTCGTAGCTCCAGTTCAACGTGCCGGACAGACTGTCGGACAGCGCCACCAGTCGATTGCCTGCGTCGTAGCTGGCCGTCAGCGTGCCGCCTGCGCCAGGTAGCGTGGCGCTGCTTGGGCGGCCCAGCGCGTCGTAGCTGTAGGTGGTGGTGCGGTTGCGTCGGTCGGTGTGGCTAGCGACACGGCTCATGCTGTCGTAAATCCAGCTCTCCGCCTGGCCCAGCGCGTCGGTGCGGCTGATGCGGCGGTTGAGTGCGTCGTAGGCATAGGTGACACCCGCACCGTTCGGGAGCAGGATCGCCGACACATTGCCGTTGGCATCGAAGCCCGTGGCCACACTATCTTGGTCTGCCAGCCCAGCACATCGGTGATCGCGGTCAGGTCGTCGCCAGCTTTGTGGACCAAAAAATGCCAGCAAATTGCCTGATCTGATGTAAGGGCACTTTTTGTCAGGACTCAGCAAGAAACGCTGAAGCCATTTTACGGAGGACTTCCCATATAGGCTCTTTCAAATCATTTATTCCTGAACCCGCATATGCATTCCTCGGCATTTCTTCCACAGCGAGTATCAAGCCTCTAATCTTCTCCTTTTGACCTTTCGATATTTTTCCCCACTCAAGCAATGCCTTCCCCGCAAGAATTTCCTGCCGCACTTCCCATGAAACTCCAAGATGCGCATCAAAATCATCAAAAATCTCTTCTGTTGTCTTTGACAATGATCGAACTGCATCTTCGAAAAAAACTAAACATGATGAAAATGCATCATCCATTAACACTGAACCCCCCGCCATTTTCTTATTTTCCTTTTTCATATTCATGGTGACTTAGTTCGCGCCGGAGAACAGCAACGCATAGGGTTGCACAAATACCAGACACCCGCCTTCGGCCGTCGTCACCCGCGCCTCGACCGAACCCACCGGCCCCATCAAGGCCACGGTGGAACCATTCACCTCGCTACCGCGCACTGGGCGTGTAAAGCGCAGCGCGATACGCGTGGCCGGATCGACCTGCTCGTCCTGGTCCTTCGGCGACGCTGCGGCCACCGCCAGCGGCATACCGGAAGAAGCCCCGCCTGGGAAGGGCGGGCTTTTTGCCTTCCACAACAATACTGATTATTTGAACTTGCAAACTGCGTCGGCATCACCCCAGTTAACTTGCAAAGCATATGAGCCAGTCGGTTCCAATGGCGTCACTTCTGCAACTAAATCGCCTTTGCAGTAGCGGTCAATGTCCCCGTAAGCCACCTGAGCTTTTCGCCACCCATGTGCTTCCATTTGCTTCTGACCATTCGCGATTGCGCGTGCATCACCTGCCGCCTTCATATGCACCCGTGCAGATATGTAGACATATTTCTTGTCCAATATTTCCACATCGGACGACTTTGCGCCAGGGAAAGCCGCAGTCACTTCATCCAGTGCCTTGCTGATAGTCTCTCGGCTTGGCATGGCAGATTTACTCAAATAGCGCATATGATCAACAACGTAGTAAAAGCCGAAGGCAATGACAGTTAAGCCGACTACATTAACGACAATAGATCGCACTGACATCCTCACCACCCCGGCAACGACCACGGCGTTTGAGCACCGACGGAACCAGGCGAAACTTCTACGCCAGCACCAACTCCATAGAGAAGAGCACTACCGCTACCTGGGGAATATGCGGCACCACCGCCGATGATTTCATGCGCAGTGACAGAATAGCCAAGACCATTCAGGAATCTGTCCGTCTTAGCGGCTCGTTCTTTCGTATCAGGACAAGTTGACATCAAGTCTCCTGCATTCAGTGAGACACCAACCCCGCGCACAGGATTTGGATACCCCTTCACGATTCCACCAGATGCAAAAATGTTGCCGCTACGGCTCAACGTGATGCTACCGCCAAACATATACACAGATCCCGACAACTGAATAAAATCAGGCCCACCTGCTCCATTCTGAGCTGCCATGTAAGCATCACGCTGCGGCCCCGGCGGGAAAGTCCAAGGCCCAACACCTTCAAGCCCAAGCGGATCGATGAGACTTACCGGGTTTTCACTAACATATGCATAACTATTGACCCCACCTACCAACTTAATCGGATCTTCACTAACGAACCGCCCCGATTCCGGCGTGTAATACCGCGCACGGTAGTAATACAACCCGCTCTGGTCGTGCTCGCGTCCGGTGTATTGATACGGGTTGTTGTAGCTCGTGCTGCTCTGTGTGGTCGCTCCATACGGATCGTAGTCGTAACGCTGCACCGCGTTGCCATTCGTATCCGTCAGCAATCGTGTGCTGCCCAACGCGTCGGTCAGGAAGTAAGTGCGTCCGCCGTTATCGTCGCGCGCGTAGCGTTCGTCGATGCCCGGGCCGGTCAGGATCGGGTTGATCTTTGCTCCTTGCGTCTCCTGCACCGCGTCCACGCCGTCGTACAGATATTGCGTGGTGGTGCCATTCTCCGTCCTGGCGCTGCGTCGGCCCAGCGCGTCGTAGCTGTAGCTGGCGATAACGGTGCCTCCTTGCGTGATCTGGCTCAGGTGGTCGCGGTCGTCCCAGGTGTAGGTTCTGGTGCCGTCGCTGAGCAGGTGGCCGTCGGCGTCGTAGCTGCGGGCGTTGCCGTTGGCCTGGGTCTGCCGGTTGTTGTCGTCGAAGCTGTTGTTGGTGCTGGCCGGCGGCAGCGCTTGCGGGGCGTGGCTGCCAGTCTGTGCCACCAGTTGTCCCCGGCTGTCGTAACCGTAGCCCAGGCTGCCCAGCGCTGCTTGTTTGTCCCACCTTGCCCCAGGCAAGCCCCGTCACCTGGTTGGCGTCGTTGTACACGTACACCGTCTGTACCTGATTCGGCAGCGTCTTGCTGCTCAAGCGGTTGGCGCTGTCGTAGGCGAAGCTCACCGTGTCGCTACCCTGGGCAATGCTGGTCAGGCGATTACCGTCATCATAGGCATACTTCACTGGTGACTGCGTGGCGGCCTGCATGCTTGTCCGCCGGCCTACCGCGTCGTAGCCGTACACGATGCTGCCCTGCGGGCCGTTGGCCTGGGTCACTTGGTCGAAGCCGTCGTAGCTCCAGTTCAACGTGCCCGACAAGCTGTCGGACAGCGCCATCAGCCGGTTGCCGGCGTCGTAGCTTGCCGTGAGTGTGCCGCCCGCGCCTGGCAACGTGGCGCTGCTTGGGCGGCCCAGCGCGTCGTAGCTGTAGGTGGTGGTGCGGTTGCGTCGGTCGGTGTGGCTGGCGACACGGCTCATGCTGTCGTAAGTCCAGCTCTCCGCCTGGCCCAGCGCGTCGGTGCGGCTGATGCGGCGGTCGCGTACGTCGTAGGCATAGGTGACGCCCGCACCGTTCGGCAGCAGGATCGCCGACACATTGCCGTTGGCATCGAAGCCCGTGGCCACGCTGTTGCCCAGCGGATCGACCGCCTTGGTCTGCCGGCCCAGTGCGTCGTATTCGAAACGCGAGACGTTGCCCTGCGCGTCCTGCACGCCGATCAATCGGCCTAGCGCGTCGTAGCGTAACTGCGTCTGCCGACCCAGCGCATCGGTGATCGCGGTCAGGTCGTCGTTGCTCCAGGTGAAGCTGCTGGTGTGGCCCAGTGGGTCGGTCACGCTCAGGCGCTGTCCGGCACCGCTGCAGGTGGCGGTGCTGGTCTGGCCCAGCGGCGTGGTCACCGAGGTCAGGCAGCGGTTCGTGTAGCCAAAGCTGGTGGTGCGGCCCAAGGCGTCGGTGATCGAGGCCAGGTCGCCATCGTCGGTGTAGCTGACCGTGGTGGTCCGTGCCTGCGCGGTGCCGGCCAGTTGGGTGATCTGGAGCGGACGTCCGGCGCTGTCGTAGGCGTATTCGGTACGCCGGCCAAGGGCGTCGGTGCGCGCCGTGGTCTGGCCGCTGGCGGTGCGCTCGTAGGTGATGGTCTGCGCCAGGGGCGTGCCGTAGGCCAGCGTGTCGCTGCTCGGGTAGTGGCTGACCGGGTCGAACAGCACCCGGCGCTGGCTGCCGTCCGGCTTGGTCACCAGCACCCCTGTGGTGCTGCCATCCACATGCGCGTAGTTGATCGTCAGTACCCCGCCATCGGCCTGGGTCTGTTTGACCACCCGGCCCGTCCAGGTGCCGTTGGCGCTCTCGAACTCGTTGAACACCACCCGCTGCTGTTTGCTGTCGGTGATCGACTCCAGCCGCGCTTGGTACGGCAAGGTGTCGGTGGCTTGACGGATCTTGTAGTGATAACTGCGCGTGCTGCCATCTGGTCGGGTGACCTGCGACAGGTAGCCATCGGCGTTGTAGGCATAGGACCAGGTATTGCCCAGCGGATCGCTCAGCGTGTTAATGCGGTTGTTGCCGTCGTAGCCGATGCTCAGCGAGCGCCCGGTGGCCGAGACGATGTGGCTGACCCAGGCAAGCCCCGTCACCTGGTTGGCGTCGTTGTACACGTACACCGTCTGTACCTGATTCGGCAGCGTCTTGCTGCTCAAGCGGTTGGCGCTGTCGTAGGCGAAGCTCACCGTGTCGCTACCCTGGGCAATGCTGGTCAGGCGATTACCGTCATCATAGGCATACTTCACTGGTGACTGCGTGGCGGCCTGCATGCTTGTCCGCCGGCCTACCGCGTCGTAGCCGTACACGATGCTGCCCTGCGGGCCGTTGGCCTGGGTCACTTGGTCGAAGCCGTCGTAGCTCCAGTTCAACGTGCCCGACAAGCTGTCGGACAGCGCCATCAGCCGGTTGCCGGCGTCGTAGCTTGCCGTGAGTGTGCCGCCCGCGCCTGGCAACGTGGCGCTGCTTGGGCGGCCCAGCGCGTCGTAGCTGTAGGTGGTGGTGCGGTTGCGTCGGTCGGTGTGGCTGGCGACACGGCTCATGCTGTCGTAAGTCCAGCTCTCCGCCTGGCCCAGCGCGTCGGTGCGGCTGATGCGGCGGTCGCGTACGTCGTAGGCATAGGTGACGCCCGCACCGTTCGGCAGCAGGATCGCCGACACATTGCCGTTGGCATCGAAGCCCGTGGCCACGCTGTTGCCCAGCGGATCGACCGCCTTGGTCTGCCGGCCCAGTGCGTCGTATTCGAAACGCGAGACGTTGCCCTGCGCGTCCTGCACGCCGATCAATCGGCCTAGCGCGTCGTAGCGTAACTGCGTCTGCCGACCCAGCGCATCGGTGATCGCGGTCAGGTCGTCGTTGCTCCAGGTGAAGCTGCTGGTGTGGCCCAGTGGGTCGGTCACGCTCAGGCGCTGTCCGGCACCGCTGCAGGTGGCGGTGCTGGTCTGGCCCAGCGGCGTGGTCACCGAGGTCAGGCAGCGGTTCGTGTAGCCAAAGCTGGTGGTGCGGCCCAAGGCGTCGGTGATCGAGGCCAGGTCGCCATCGTCGGTGTAGCTGACCGTGGTGGTCCGTGCCTGCGCGGTGCCGGCCAGTTGGGTGATCTGGAGCGGACGTCCGGCGCTGTCGTAGGCGTATTCGGTACGCCGGCCAAGGGCGTCGGTGCGCGCCGTGGTCTGGCCGCTGGCGGTGCGCTCGTAGGTGATGGTCTGCGCCAGGGGCGTGCCGTAGGCCAGCGTGTCGCTGCTCGGGTAGTGGCTGACCGGGTCGAACAGCACCCGGCGCTGGCTGCCGTCCGGCTTGGTCACCAGCACCCCTGTGGTGCTGCCATCCACATGCGCGTAGTTGATCGTCAGTACCCCGCCATCGGCCTGGGTCTGTTTGACCACCCGGCCCGTCCAGGTGCCGTTGGCGCTCTCGAACTCGTTGAACACCACCCGCTGCTGTTTGCTGTCGGTGATCGACTCCAGCCGCGCTTGGTACGGCAAGGTGTCGGTGGCTTGACGGATCTTGTAGTGATAACTGCGCGTGCTGCCATCTGGTCGGGTGACCTGCGACAGGTAGCCATCGGCGTTGTAGGCATAGGACCAGGTATTGCCCAGCGGATCGCTCAGCGTGTTAATGCGGTTGTTGCCGTCGTAGCCGATGCTCAGCGAGCGCCCGGTGGCCGAGACGATGTGGCTGACCAGGCCGGCGTCGTAGGTGTAGTCCACCCGGTTGCCGAAGTGGTCGAGGCTCCACTCCAGCCGGTTAGGCGAATACTGGTTGAAATACATCATGCTGCC
>NZ_JZIM01000040.1:0-8766 GCF_000963215.1 Xanthomonas sp. MUS 060 | reverse complement strand
CTGCTGCTGGCCGCGAGCACGCGGGAGATTTTCGATCTGCGGCAGGGGCCCTTGTTCAAGGCATGCATCCTGCGCGTGGCGGCCGATCACCATGTGGTGTTGAGCAGCATCCACCACATCATTTCCGACGGCTGGTCGCTGGGAGTGTTCAACCGTGACCTGCACCAGCTGTACGAGACGTGTTTGCGCGGCACGACCCCCGCACTGCCGACGTTGGCGGTGCAGTATGCCGACTACGCGCTGTGGCAACGACAATGGGAGCTGGCGGCTCCGCTGTCGTACTGGACGCGGGCACTGGAAGGCTACGACGACGGCCTGGACCTGCCCTACGACCGGCCGCGCGGCGCCACGCGGGCGTGGCGGGCGGGGCTGGTCAAACACCGCTATCCGGCGCAACTGGCCCAGCAGCTGGCGGCCTACAGCCAACAGTACCAAGCGACGCTGTTCATGAGCCTGCTGGCGGGCCTGGCGCTGGTGCTGAGCCGTTACGCCGATCGCAAGGACGTGTGCATCGGTGCGACGGTTTCCGGCCGCGACCAGCTGGAGCTGGAAGAGCTGATCGGCTTTTTCATCAATATTCTGCCGCTGCGGGTGGACCTGTCGGGGGATCCGTGCCTGGAGGAGGTGCTACTGCGCACCCGTCAAGTGGTACTGGATGGCTTCGCGCACCAGTCGGTGCCGTTCGAGCACGTGCTGCAGGCGCTGCGGCGTCAGCGCGACAGTAGCCAGATCCCGCTGGTGCCGGTGATGCTGCGACACCAGAACTTCCCGACGCAGGAGATTGGCGATTGGCCCGAGGGAGTGCGGCTGACGCAGATGGAGCTGGGGCTGGACCGTAGCACGCCGAGCGAGCTGGATTGGCAGTTCTACGGCGACGGCAGCTCGCTGGAGCTGACGCTGGAATACGCGCAGGACCTCTTCGACGAAGCGACGGTGCGGCGGATGATCGCACACCACCAGCAGGCGCTGGAGGCGATGGTGAGCCGGCCACAGTTGCGAGTGGACAAGTGGGACATGCTGACGGCCGAAGAGCGCCGGCTGTTTGCCGCGCTAAATGCGACAGGTGCGCCACGGCAGTGGCCCAGTCTGGCGCAGCAGTTCGAACGGCAGGCGCAGGCGACGCCGCAGGCCATAGCGTGCGTGAGCGATGGGCAGTCGTGGAGCTATGCGCAGTTGGAGGCGCGCGCTAACCAGCTGGCACAGGCGCTGCGTGGGCAGGGCGCGGGCCGGGACGTGCGGGTGGCGGTACACAGTGCGCGCACGCCGGAACTGCTGATGGCCTTGCTGGCGATCTTCAAGACCGGTGCGTGCTATGTGCCGATCGATCCGGCCTACCCGGCGGCCTACCGCGAGCAGATCCTGGCCGAGGTGCAGGTGTCGATCGTGCTGGAACAAGGCGAGCTGGCGCTGGACGAGCAAGGGCAGTTCCGCAATCCGCGCTGGCGCGAGCACGCCCCGACGCCGCTGGGGCTGAGGGGGCATCCGGGCGACCTGGCGTGCGTGATGGTGACCTCCGGCTCGACCGGCCGGCCCAAGGGCGTGATGGTGCCGTATGCGCAGCTGCACAACTGGCTGCATGCCGGCTGGCAGCGTTCTCCGTTCGAGGCCGGGGAGCGGGTGCTGCAGAAGACCTCGATCGCCTTTGCGGTGTCGGTAAAGGAGTTGCTAAGCGGGCTGCTGGCGGGGGTGGGACAGGTGATGCTGCCGGACGAGCAGGTGAAGGACAGCCTGGCGTTGGCACGGGCGATCGAGCAATGGCAGGTGACGCGGCTGTATCTGGTGCCGTCGCACCTGCAGGCGCTGCTGGACGCGACGCAAGGACGCGACGGGCTACTGCACTCGTTGCGTCACGTGGTGACGGCGGGGGAAGCGTTGCCGTCGGCGGTGCGCGAAGCGGTGCGGGCGCGCCTGCCACAGGTGCGGCTATGGAACAACTATGGCTGCACGGAACTGAACGACGCGACCTACAGCCGGTCGGATACGGTGGCGCCGGGAACGTTTGTGCCGATCGGCGCACCGATCGCCAACACCGAGGTATACGTGCTGGACCGGCGGCTGCGGCAGGTGCCGATCGGGGTGATGGGCGAGCTGCACGTGCACAGCGTGGGTATGGCGCGCGGCTACTGGAACCGGCCGGGGCTGACGGCCTCGCGCTTCATCGCGCACCCGTATAGCGAGGAGCCGGGCACGCGGCTGTACAAGACCGGTGACATGGTACGCCGGCTGGCGGACGGGACGCTGGAATACCTGGGCCGACAGGACTTCGAGGTCAAGGTGCGCGGCCACCGGGTGGATACGCGGCAGGTGGAGGCGGCCTTGCGAGCGCAGCCCGCGGTGGCCGAGGCGGTGGTGAGCGGTCACCGGGTGGACGGGGACACGCAGTTGGTGGCCTATGTGGTGGCGCGTGAAGGGCAGGCACCGAGCGCGAGCGAGTTGAAACAACAGCTGTCGGGGCAGTTGCCGACCTACATGCTGCCGACCGTGTACCAGTGGCTGGAGCAGTTGCCGCGGTTGTCCAATGGCAAGTTGGACCGGTTGGCGCTGCCGGTGCCGCAGGCGGTACACGCACAGGAGTACATAGCACCACGCAACGAGGCCGAGCAACGGCTGGCGGCACTGTTTGCCGAGGTGCTGCGGGTGGAACGGGTGGGCATCCACGACAACTTCTTCGCCTTGGGCGGGCACTCGCTGTCTGCATCGCAACTGATCTCGCGCATCCGCCAAAGTTTTCACGTCGATCTGCCGCTGAGCCGGATCTTCGAGGCACCCACGATCGAGGGCCTGGTCAGGCAGCTGGCGTTGCCTAGTGAAGGCGGCGTGGTCAGCATCGCCAGGGTAGCGCGAAACCGGACGATCCCATTGTCGCTGTTCCAGGAACGCCTGTGGTTCGTGCACCAACACATGCCTGAGCAACGCACCAGTTACAACGGCACGCTCGCCTTGCGGTTGCGTGGTCCTTTGTCGGTGGAAGCGCTGCGTGCAGCGCTGCGTGCGTTAGTGCTGCGCCACGAAATCTTGCGTACCCGTTTCGTGTTGCCGACCGGTGCTAGCGAGCCGGTGCAGGTCATCGACGAGCACAGCGATTTCCAGCTCTCAGTACAGGTAGTCCAGGAGACTGAGATCGCGTCGCTGATGGATGAACTGGCAAGTCATATCTACGACTTAGCCAACGGTCCGCTATTCATTGCATGCCTTTTGCAACTGGATGAGCAAGAACATGTGCTGCTAATCGGCATGCATCACCTTATCTACGACGCTTGGTCGCAATTCACCGTGATGAACCGCGATCTACGCGTGCTGTATCACCGCCACCTCTCGGACTTGCCGGCGGAGATCTGCCGGAATTACCGATCCAATATGCCGACTATGCGATCTGGCAACGCGCCCAGAACCTGGACGCGCAACTGGCCTATTGGCAGGCTATGTTGCACGACTACGACGACGGCCTGGAGCTGCCCTACGACTATCCGCGTCCGCGCAATCGCACCTGGCACGCAGCGGTCTACACACACACCTATCCGGCTGAACTGGTACAGCGCTTTGCCGGCTTCGTACAGGCGCATCAGTCGACCTTGTTCATCGGGCTGTTGGCAAGCTTCGCGGTCGTGTTGAACAAATACACCGGCCGGGACGACTTGTGCATCGGTACCACCACGGCTGGGCGCACGCACCTGGAGCTGGAGAACCTGATCGGTTTCTTCATCAACATCTTGCCTTTGCGCTTGCGCTTGGACGGCGATCCGGACGTTGCCGAAATCATGCGGCGAGCACGGTTGGTGGCGATGAGCGCGTTTGAGAACCAGGCGCTACCGTTCGAGCACCTGCTCAACGCCCTGCACAAGCAACGTGACACCAGCCGGATTCCGCTGGTTCCGGTGGTGATGCGTCATCAGAACTTCCCGGACACGATCGGCGACTGGAGCGATGGCATCCGTACCGAAGTGATCCAGCGCGATCTGCGTGCCACCCCCAATGAAATGGACCTGCAGTTCTTCGGCGACGGTGCGGGGCTTTCGGTCACAGTGGAATACGCGGCGGAGCTGTTCTCAGAAGCGACTATTCGCCGCCTGATCCACCATCACCAACGCGTCCTGGAGCAGATGTTGGTGGCCCATGAAAGCGCCACGTGCCCCTTGGATGTTGCCGACTAGCAAAAGCCGGCCGCCGTCACCCGTTCATCGATAGCGAGGGCAATCATGGATTCAGCGTTACCTACATCTGCATTTACCTTCGATCTCTTTTACACCACGGTTAACGCCTACTATCGCACTGCCGCAGTCAAGGCGGCGATCGAACTGGGGCTATTCGATGTGGTGGGGCAGCAGGGCCGAACTCCCGCCGCCATCGCCGAGGCCTGCCAGGCGTCGCCGCGGGGCATTCGCATCCTTTGCTATTACCTAGTATCGATCGGTTTTCTACGCCGCAACGGTGACCTGTTCTACATAGATCGCAACATGGCCATGTACCTGGATCGTAGTTCGCCCGGCTACCTGGGCGGCAGCATCAAGTTCCTGCTCTCGCCCTACATCATGAGCGCCTTCACCGATCTGACCGCCGTAGTCAGGACCGGCAAGATCAACCTGGCGCAGGACGGCGTGGTGGCACCGGATCACCCGCAGTGGGTGGAATTTGCACGCGCGATGGCACCGATGATGGCGCTGCCCTCGGCGTTGATCGCCAATATGGTGTCGTTGCCCGATGATCGGCCGATTCGTGTGCTGGACGTGGCAGCCGGCCACGGCCTGTTCGGCATCGCCTTCGCGCAGCGCTTCCGCCAGGCTGAAGTGAGCTTCCTGGACTGGGACAACGTGCTAGACGTAGCACGCGAAAACGCCCAGGCGGCCAAAGTGGCCGAGCGAGCGCGTTTCCTGCCCGGCAACGCATTCGACCTGGATTACGGCAGCGGCTACGACGTGATCTTGTTGACCAACTTCCTGCACCATTTCGATGAGGTCGATGGCGAGCGCATCTTGGCTAAGACGCGCGATGCGCTGAACGACGACGGCATGGTGATCACTTTCGAATTCATCGCCGACGAAGACCGTTCCTCACCGCCGCTGGCCGCCACCTTCAGCATGATGATGCTGGGCACCACCCCGGCGGGCGAGTCCTACACCTATAGCGACCTGGAAAGGATGTTTCGGCATGCCGGCTTCGGTCACGTGGAACTAAAGTCGATACCGCCGGCCTTGCTGAAAGTGGTGGTTTCCCGCAAGAGGGCTCCATAATGATCGAATCGGCGACATCCCCTGTGGCGAAAACCGAGCGCATCTGGTGCACCGAGCTGGACCTGGATGCCCTCAACGCCATGTCGGCCAACACGATGCAGGCCCTGCTCGGTATCCGCATGATCGAGATCGGCTCGGACTATCTGGTCTCCTGCATGTCGGTGGACTGGCGTTGCCACCAGCCCTATGGGGTATTGCATGGTGGCGCATCGGTCACCCTGGCCGAGGCTACCGGCAGCATGGCGGCCTCCATGTGCGTGCCGGCCGGCCAACGTTGCGTTGGCCTAGACATCAATGCCAACCACATCGCGAGCATCTCCAGTGGCCAAGTACAGTGCATCGCGCGGCCGCTGCACATAGGGGCCTTGACTCAGGTATGGCAGATGCGCATCTATGACGAAGGTGACCGCACGATCTGCGTGTCGCGCCTGACCATGGCGGTATTATCGGTGCACGTCGCGCGCGTATCCCCGAATCCAGCCAGCAGCGGAGTACAGACGTGAACGAAACTGCAACTGTAACCAAGGCTACCCTCAGTTCAGCGAAGGCGAGTATAACGCCAGCCTGCGTTCACCAGTGGTTCGAAGCGCAGGTGAGTTCGACACCGGATGCGCCTGCTGCCTTCTTAGGCGAGCGTCGAATGAGTTATGGACAGCTCAACACCCGCGCCAATCGGCTTGCACGGCTGTTGCAGTCACAGGGCGTTGGGCCTGGTGCCCGGGTCGCGGTGTGGATGAATCGCAGCCCCGAATGCCTGGCCGCGTTGCTGGCGGTCATGAAGGCCGGGGCAGCTTATGTACCGATCGACCTGAGCCTGCCGATCCGACGTGTCCAATACATCTTGCAGGACAGCCAGGCCCGGCTCGTACTGGTCGATGAGGAAGGGCAAGGCCACCTGGGCGAACTTGAGCTGGGCGCGATGACTGCCGTCGATGTCTGCGGCACTCTGGACGGCGACGAGGCGAATCTGGACCTGCCTTGCGATCCGGCGCAGCCGGTTTATTGCATCTATACCTCCGGCTCCACGGGTAGCCCCAAGGGCGTGCTGGTACGGCACAGCGGGTTGGCTAACTACGTGGCCTGGGCTAAGCGGCAATACGTTACGGCTGACACGACGAGTTTCGCCTTTTACTCCTCGCTGTCGTTCGATCTGACCGTCACCTCGATCTACGTGCCCCTGGTGGCTGGCCTGTGTGTGCATGTGTACCCGGAGCAGGGCGACGACGTGCCGGTAATCAACCGCGTGCTGGACGACAACCAAGTAGACGTGATCAAGCTGACACCCTCGCACATGCTGATGCTGCGCAACGCGGCACTGGCGACGTCGCGGCTGAAGACGCTGATCGTGGGTGGCGAGGACCTGAAAGCGGCATTGGCGTACGACATCCATCAGCGGTTCCGCCGCGATGTGGCGATCTACAACGAATACGGTCCTACCGAAACCGTAGTGGGGTGCGCGATCCATCGTTACGATCCGGCGACCGAACGCGAAGGCTCGGTGCCGATCGGTGTGCCGATCGATCACACCAGCCTCCACCTGCTCGATGAGCGTCTGCAGCCGGTCGCACCGGGTGAGGTCGGCCAGATCCACATCGGTGGCGCGGGCGTGGCTATCGGCTATGTGAACAAGCCGGAGATCACCGATGCGCAATTCATTGACAATCCCTTCGAAGGCGGCGGCCGGCTTTACGCCAGTGGCGACCTAGGACGCATGCGTGCCGACGGTAAGCTTGAATTCCTTGGCCGCAAGGATTCGCAGATCAAGCTGCGCGGCTACCGCATCGAGTTGGGCGAGATAGAGAACGTGCTGCTTGGCCACGCAGCCTTGCGCGAATGCATAGTGGATACCACCGTGGTGCAGCGCCGCGACTATGACAGCAAGAGCTTGCGCTATTGCGCGCGTTGCGGTGTCGCTTCAAATTTCCCCAATACCAGCTTCGACGAGCACGGTGTCTGCAACCATTGCCACGCCTACGACAAATACCGGAACGTGGTCGAGGATTATTTCCGGACCGAAGATGAGCTACGTACTATCTTCGAGCAGGTCAAGGCGCACAACAGGCTCCGCTACGACTGCCTGGTGGCTTTCAGCGGCGGCAAGGACAGCACCTATGCGCTATGCCGCGTAGTGGACATGGGTCTGCGCGTGTTGGCGTACACCCTGGACAATGGCTACATCTCCGACGAGGCCAAGGCAAACGTCGACCGCGTCGTGCGCGAGCTGGGGGTGGACCATCGCTATCTGGGTACTCCACACATGAACGCCATCTTCGTGGACAGCCTGCATCGCCACAGCAACGTCTGCAACGGCTGCTTCAAGACCATCTATACGCTGGGTATCAACCTGGCGCAGGAAGTGGGCGTAAGCGACATTGTAATGGGCCTGTCCAAAGGACAGCTGTTCGAGACGCGCCTGTCGGAGCTGTTTCGCGCCAGCACCTTCGACAACCAGGTATTCGAGAAGAACCTGATGGAAGCGCGCAAGATATACCATCGCATCGACGACGCGGCGGCCCGCCTGCTGGATACCTCTTGCGTGCGCAACGATCGCTTGCTCGAAAGTACGCGTTTCATCGACTTCTACCGCTACTGCAGTGTCAGCCGCAAGGATATGTATCGCTATATCGCCGAGCGCGTAGGCTGGAGCCGTCCGGCTGACACCGGCCGCTCGACTAACTGCCTGCTCAACGATGTCGGCATCTACATGCACAAGAAGCAACGTGGCTATCACAACTATTCGTTGCCCTACAGTTGGGACGTGCGGGTAGGCCATATCCCAAGGGAAGACGCGATGCGCGAGCTGGAGGACACCGACGATATAGACGAGGCCAAGGTAATGGGCCTGCTCAAGCAGATCGGCTATGACTTAAGCCTGATCGATACCCAGGCGGGCGATGCGCAGTTGATCGCCTACTATGTGGCGGCGGAGGAACTGGATCCGGTGGCATTGCGTAATTTTGCTGCTGCGATCTTGCCCGAGTACATGCTGCCTTCGTATTTCGTGCGGCTGGACCGAATGCCGTTGACGCCGAATGGCAAGGTGAACCGCCGAGCATTGCCGAGGCCGGAGTTGAAGAAGAACGCCAGCGAGGCCCATACCGAGCCGAGCAGTGCGCTAGAGCAGGAACTGGCGCAAATCTGGAAAGAGGTGCTGATGGTCGACAAGGTCGGCGTCAGGGACAACTTTTTCGAGCTGGGCGGCCACTCGCTGAGCGCGCTGATGTTGCTCTACAGCATAGCCGAGCGCTACCAGAAGATGGTCAGCATCCAGGCATTCTCGGTTAATCCGACCATCGAAGGTCTGTCGGAGCATCTGGTCGCATAGACAGGGCAAGGACCTCAGCGCTGTCCTCTGCATGGTGCGGCGTTGGGGTTCGCACGCCATTCAATCGGTTCGTCCCCGGTCCGCCCCCGTTCGTCCGTCGCTACGCCACCTGTCCTGGGGGTTCACCCCCGTTTTCACGGACACTTACAAGAAGGCCGATCCAGGCCATGAGGAGTGTTCATGTCAAAGCGTAGGAAGTTCAGTGCCGAGTTC
>NZ_JZIM01000039.1:0-8873 GCF_000963215.1 Xanthomonas sp. MUS 060 | reverse complement strand
CGGCGGATAGGCCGGATCCAGGGGCACATACGCACCGCCCGCCTTCAGCACCGCAAGCAACGCCACCACCATTTCCACACTGCGCTGGGATAGGCCGGATCCAGGGGCACATACGCACCGCCCGCCTTCAGCACCGCAAGCAACGCCACCACCATTTCCACACTGCGCTGCACAACAGATCGCCACGCGATCATCCGGGCATACGCCCAACTCGCGCAGGTAATGCGCCAGACGGTTGGCACGCGCGTTCAACTCGCCATAGGTCAGATCGCCACGCGATCATCCGGGCATACGCCCAACTCGCGCAGGTAATGCGCCAGACGGTTGGCACGCGCGTTCAACTCGCCATAGGTCAGCGATACCTCGCCCTGCACTACCGCGATGGCTGGCCGATGGATCGTGTGCCACCTGTGCCTCGAACAATTCATGCACACAGGCATCGCGCGGATAATCTGCTGCCGTTGCATTCCACTGCGTCACGATGGATCGTGTGCCACCTGTGCCTCGAACAATTCATGCACACAGGCATCGCGCGGATAATCTGCTGCCGTTGCATTCCACTGCGTCAGTATCTGATGGCGCTCGGCATCGTCCAGCAACGGTAGACGATCTACTACCTTGGCGCTCGGCATCGTCCAGCAACGGTAGACGATCTACTACCTGATGTTCGGCGCCGGCCGTCGGCCACCATCGCATCCAACAGATGCCGCCAATGCCCTATCCACCGCTCCAGCGTCGAACGCTCGAACAATGCCGTGGCATAGATCAGACTGCCGACGATCCCCTCATTGCTCTCAACCAACGACAACGACAGGTCGAACTGCGCGCTCGTCTGTATTGCGCGCAGACCACTCGCCTCGATTGCACCAAGATCCAGCTCACCCTGAGGCGCGTTCTGCCAAGCGAACATCACCTGGAACAGTGGCGTATGCGCCAGACTGCGCGGCGGTTGTACTAACTCCACCACTTGTTCGAACGGGATGTCCTGATGCGCCTGCGCTTGCAGTGCGCGCGCCTTCACTGACGCCAGCAGTTTCGGCCACCATCGCATCCAACAGATGCCGCCAATGCCCTATCCACCGCTCCAGCGTCGAACGCTCGAACAATGCCGTGGCATAGATCAGACTGCCGACGATCCCCTCATTGCTCTCAACCAACGACAACGACAGGTCGAACTGCGCGCTCGTCTGTATTGCGCGCAGACCACTCGCCTCGATTGCACCAAGATCCAGCTCACCCTGAGGCGCGTTCTGCCAAGCGAACATCACCTGGAACAGTGGCGTATGCGCCAGACTGCGCGGCGGTTGTACTAACTCCACCACTTGTTCGAACGGGATGTCCTGATGCGCCTGCGCTTGCAGTGCGCGCGCCTTCACTGACGCCAGCAGTTGCGCCGCCAGCGTCGGCGAGCCAGACAATTCCACCCGCAACGCCAGCGTGTTGACGAAGAACCCGATCAACCCTTCAGCGTCGGCGAGCCAGACAATTCCACCCGCAACGCCAGCGTGTTGACGAAGAACCCGATCAACCCTTCGGTTTCGGAGCGACCACGATTGGCTACAGGGCTGGCTGCCGATCACCACATCGTCCTGACCGGACAGACGCGCTAGCAGCAGCGCCCAACTGGCAAGTAATGTCATATACATCGTCAGGCCATGGCGCTGGCTCAGTGCCTTCAACGCCTGTGCCTGTTGCGGATCGACGATTACCTCCAGCATCGCCCCGGCATGATCCTGACGCGCTGGACGCGGACGATCCCGATCACCACATCGTCCTGACCGGACAGACGCGCTAGCAGCAGCGCCCAACTGGCAAGTAATGTCATATACATCGTCAGGCCATGGCGCTGGCTCAGTGCCTTCAACGCCTGTGCCTGTTGCGGATCGACGATTACCTCCAGCATCGCCCCGGCATGATCCTGACGCGCTGGACGCGGACGATCCGTGGGCAGCTCCAGCAACACCGGCGCATCCGATAGCGTCTTGCGCCAGTAGCTCGCTTGCTGCTCCAACACATCTCCCGTCAACCACTGCCGCTGCCAGCTTGCATAGTCGGCGTACTGGATTGGCAACGGCGCCAGCGGATCGGCTTCGCCACGTGCGAACGCCCGATACAGCACGCTCAACTCATCGATCAAAATCCCCATCGACGCCAGCGGATCGGCTTCGCCACGTGCGAACGCCCGATACAGCACGCTCAACTCATCGATCAAAATCCCCATCGACCATCCAACCATCGGAGACGATGTGGTGCATCGTGACGAAGAGGACGGATTCATCCTCGGCAAGGCGTATCAGCCGACCACGGATGAGTGGGCCTTGCTCCAACGCAAATGGCGCTTGCGCTTCCTAGGACGGATTCATCCTCGGCAAGGCGTATCAGCCGACCACGGATGAGTGGGCCTTGCTCCAACGCAAATGGCGCTTGCGCTTCCTCGGTCAGCAGTTTCTCAAGCGCTTCCTCACCATCAGGTACCCCACACAGATCGTGATCGATTAAATGGAAGCCGCTGTCCTCGTCAGCGACATGCTGCAACGCCTGCCCATCGACCAGCACGAAGGTCGTGCGCAACGACGCATGTCGGGACACGATGCGATCCAACGCACGCCGCAGCGCCTGCGCATCCAACACACCGCGCAAACGCAAGCCGCCGCTGATGTGATACGCCTCACTGACACCCTCGAACTGCGACAGGAACCAGAGCCGCTGTTGTGCAAACGACAGCACGCGCGGCGCGTCCGGCTGCAAGGGCAGGATCGGCGGCAAGATCGCAGCGGACGAAGAGGCCACACAGCTTCCTCACCATCAGGTACCCCACACAGATCGTGATCGATTAAATGGAAGCCGCTGTCCTCGTCAGCGACATGCTGCAACGCCTGCCCATCGACCAGCACGAAGGTCGTGCGCAACGACGCATGTCGGGACACGATGCGATCCAACGCACGCCGCAGCGCCTGCGCATCCAACACACCGCGCAAACGCAAGCCGCCGCTGATGTGATACGCCTCACTGACACCCTCGAACTGCGACAGGAACCAGAGCCGCTGTTGTGCAAACGACAGCACGCGCGGCGCGTCCGGCTGCAAGGGCAGGATCGGCGGCAAGATCGCAGCGGACGAAGAGGCCACACACGCCCGCGGCAAGCTGCTGGAGCGTGGCGTGCACAAACAACTCGGCCACCCCGATCTCCACACCCAATTCCTTGCGCAAACGCGAAGCGACCCGCACCGCCAGCAGGGAATGTCCACCGAGCGCGAAGAAGTTGTCGTGCCGCCCGATACTCTCCAGACCCAGCAGCTCACGCCAGATCGCGGCAATGGTGTGTTCGACCTCACCCTGCGGTGCTTCATATGCAGGCGCTGCATAGGCTGTAGCATCCGGCGCGGGTAATGCCTTGCGATCCAGCTTGCCGTTCGGGGTCAGTGGCAGGCGATCCAACTGCACATAAGCCGCCGGCACCATGTAATCCGGCAACGCATCCGACAACCAACTGCGCAAGCTTTCCGCGCCAAGCGGCGCGTGCGTCGCATCCTGCGTACCAACCCAGTACGCCACCAATCGCTTGTCGCTACCCGTGGCATCTTCCAGCGCCACCACCACACACTCGCGCACATCCGCATGCGCGCTCAACCGGGACTCGATCTCGCCCAACTCGATGCGTAAACCACGGATCTTGACCTGATGATCGTTGCGTCCCACAAACTCAATCGTGCCATCGGCACGCCAGCGACCCAGATCACCAGTGCGATACATCCGCGCCGTCGGATCGGTACTGAATGGATCCATGAGGAAGCGCGCGGCGGTCAAATCGTCGCGATTTAGATAACCACGCCCCACACCATCGCCACCGATATACAACTCGCCGACCACTCCAACAGGAACTAGTGCACCGTGCATATCCAGAATATAGATACGCACATTGGCAATCGGACGACCAATCGGTGGCGCACCCCTCACATTCGCATCGCATTCATGCACACAGGCGCAGACCGTCGTCTCCGTGGGACCGTATGCATTGATCAAGCGCCTTCCTTCAGCCCAACGTTCCACGATGGCCACAGAGAGCGCTTCGCCGGCAACGACGAGCCGCCAGCAGGGAATGTCCACCGAGCGCGAAGAAGTTGTCGTGCCGCCCGATACTCTCCAGACCCAGCAGCTCACGCCAGATCGCGGCAATGGTGTGTTCGACCTCACCCTGCGGTGCTTCATATGCAGGCGCTGCATAGGCTGTAGCATCCGGCGCGGGTAATGCCTTGCGATCCAGCTTGCCGTTCGGGGTCAGTGGCAGGCGATCCAACTGCACATAAGCCGCCGGCACCATGTAATCCGGCAACGCATCCGACAACCAACTGCGCAAGCTTTCCGCGCCAAGCGGCGCGTGCGTCGCATCCTGCGTACCAACCCAGTACGCCACCAATCGCTTGTCGCTACCCGTGGCATCTTCCAGCGCCACCACCACACACTCGCGCACATCCGCATGCGCGCTCAACCGGGACTCGATCTCGCCCAACTCGATGCGTAAACCACGGATCTTGACCTGATGATCGTTGCGTCCCACAAACTCAATCGTGCCATCGGCACGCCAGCGACCCAGATCACCAGTGCGATACATCCGCGCCGTCGGATCGGTACTGAATGGATCCATGAGGAAGCGCGCGGCGGTCAAATCGTCGCGATTTAGATAACCACGCCCCACACCATCGCCACCGATATACAACTCGCCGACCACTCCAACAGGAACTAGTGCACCGTGCATATCCAGAATATAGATACGCACATTGGCAATCGGACGACCAATCGGTGGCGCACCCCTCACATTCGCATCGCATTCATGCACACAGGCGCAGACCGTCGTCTCCGTGGGACCGTATGCATTGATCAAGCGCCTTCCTTCAGCCCAACGTTCCACGATGGCCACAGAGAGCGCTTCGCCGGCAACGACGAGTGTCTTCAGAGACGAAAGCCTTGGCTCTTCGGGCAGTTGATGCAGTACAGAAGGAGGCAAAGTGATGTGACTGATTTCATTTTCCGTCAATAGTTTTGTGAGTGCCTCACCTGCCAACACATCACCTGGGTCGGCGATATACAGCGAAGCCCCACAAAACAGCGTCACCAGCAATTCAGAAGCGAAGGCATCAAAACTCAACGAAGAAAACTGCAGGATGCGGCTATTTTCTTCAACATGGAATGCACCTATTTGCGCCAACGCAAGATTCACGACACTGCGATGCTCGTTCATCGATCCCTTCGGCGCACCAGTCGATCCGGACGTATAGATCACATACGCCAGATGCCGCGTAGTCAGGCCACTAGCGTGGCGGTCGGGATTGCTGTCGGGCAGATGCTGCCACTGCGCGCCGTCGGCTTGCAGATCAACGATCACCACCGAAGTGGCATTGTTCTCGATCAAATGGCGGCTGACCGAATCCGTCAACACCGCGACCGCGTCGCAATCGGCCTGCATATAAGCCACTCGATCCGGCGGATAAGCAGGGTCAAGCGGCACATACGCACCACCCGCCTTCAGCACCGCAAGCACCGCCACGACCATTTCCACACTACGCTGCACGCAGATCGCCACACGATCATCCGGGCGCACACCCAATTCGCGTAGATAATGCGCCAGACGATTGGCACGCGCGTTCAACTCGCCATAGGTCAGCGATACTTCACCCTGCACTACCGCGATGGCCGATGGTGCCCGCGCCACTTGCTCCTCGAACAACTCGTGCACACACTTATCGCGCGGATAATCTGTCGCGGTTGTATTCCACTGGGTCAGCACCTGATGCCGTTCGGCCTCAGGCAGAACGTCGAGATCGCACACCGGCGTCTTTGGCGCATCGGCAAGCGCATTGGCAAGACTCTCCAGCGCCTTCAGCAGGAACGCACATATCCGTTCCGGAACCAGGGGGCGCTGCGCCTGCACCGTCAACACGAAAGCAGATCCCACATCATCCACAGAAACGCCAAGCGGATAATTCGTCCGCTCGTGACTGGACAACGTCTCGATCCCCTCCCACGCCATCGTCTCGGCAACGCCTTCTGCCTGGCCGCTGTACCGATAATTGAACAGTGAGGTAAACAACGGCGCGGGTGCAGGAACACCACTACACCGCTGCACTAACGACAACGGCGCATGTTCGTGTCGCAACAGCCCGGCAAGGCGCCGCTGCATCAGACGCACGCTCTCTACTACGCTGGACCCATCAATCTCGATCCGCAATGGCAAGGTATTGATGAACATGCCCAGTGCACGATCAGCTCCCGCTCCGCCCTGCATACGGCCAAACAGTACCGTTCCGAACACAACACGCTCATGCCCCGTGGCGCGCGCCACCACTTGCGCCCAGGCCAGATGGAACAGGCTGGCCGCACTCACCCCAAGCGTGCGCGCATGGTTGCGCAACGACGCCGACAGTCGATCCGGCAGATGGAGCCGCACCTCTTCCAGGTCGGATCCATCGCCCTGTGTGTCAATCAGACCGAACGGTGCACAGGGCTCATCCACATCGCCGAGCATCTTGCTGAAATATGCTTCGTGCTCCTCGCGGCTCACGCCCAGCAGTGCCTGCGCCACAAAATTGCGGAACGGCAGTGGGGGAAGCAAACTGTCGGCATCACCGCACAAGTGGCACCGGACTTCTTCCAATACGATCTCCAGCGTGGTGTGATCCAGGGCCAGGTGATGGCTGAGCAATTGCAGCAACCAGCGCCCACTGACCGAATCGTATGCGGTAAAACCACGCATCAGCGGCGCATGACGTACATCCAAACGCCAGTGCCGCGGATCGAAACGCGATTGCAGTTGTATGGCCACATCGCCATCGGCCTCATCCAGGCACACCTCCTCAATCAATAGTGGCGCATGCCGCCACACGACCTGCATCGGTGCGGCAAGCTCTTCCCAGGCCACCGCTGTGCGCAGGATATCGTGACGATCGATCACACGTTGCAGTGCATCGACAAACACGTCTAGACGCGAACGGTTGTCGAACGCGATCAGGTTCGGTTGCAGATAGGCATCGCCTTCGCGCTGCAGCAGATGATGGAAAAAGATGCCTTCCTGCAATGGAGCAAGCGGATAGACGTCCTGAATATTGGCCGAGCCGCCAGGGGTCATTGCGACGATGCTATCGATCTGTTGCTGAGTGAGGACCGCCAACGGCAGCATCTCAGGTGTGATCAGCGTGGTATCGCGCATAATGCCGTTGGGTGGAACGCTGACCGACACGCCACCGCTCGCTGCGGCCAGTGCCACAAGCGTCGGGGTGGCAAACAGAGTGCGCAAATCGGCCTGCAACCCTTGCTGACGCATCCGCTCGGTGAGCGTCACTACCAGCAGCGAGTGACCGCCGAGGGCGAAGAAGTTGTCATGCCGCCCGATGGTCTCCAGGCCCAGTAGGTCGCGCCAGATCGCCGCAATGGCTTGTTCGATGGCCCCCTGAGGTGCTTCATACGCACACACCGCGTAGTCTGCCTCATCCGGTGCTGGCAATGCGTTGCGATCCAACTTGCCGTTGGGAGTCAGCGGCAGGCGATCCAACTGCACATAGGCCGCTGGAACCATGTAATCGGGCAACGTGTCCGACAACCAACTACGCAAGCTTTCTGCGCCAAGATGCTCGGACCTCACACCCTCGGCAGCGACTAAATACGCCACCAGTCGCTTGTCGTTGCCTGTGGCATCCTCCATGGCCACCACCACGCACTCGCGCACATCCGCATGTGCGCTCAATCTTGCCTCGATCTCGCCGAGTTCAATACGGAAACCACGAATCTTGACCTGGTGATCGTTGCGACCCACGAACTCAATCGTGCCATCGGCTCGCCAGCGCCCTAAATCGCCGCTGCGATACATGCGCGCTGTCGGATCGGCACTGAATGGATCCGCGAGGAAGCACGCGACGGTCAAATCGTCACGATTCAAATATCCACGCCCCACACCATCGCCGCCGATATACAGTTCGCCCACCACCCCAATCGGAACCGGTGCGCCGTGCATATCCAAGATGTAGATGCGCGTGTTGGCGATTGGACGGCCAATCGACATCGGCTCTGACACATCAACTGCCTTGATAACGCCATCGACCGCAACGTCAGTAATTTCAGTTGGCCCATAACTATTTATAAATACATATTGTTCAGAGCCTGAAATCCATTCCAAAATAAGATCTATCTTTATCTTTTCCCCTCCAAGTATGATATAGCGAAGTTTCGCCAATAAGGGCATTCTTAATTTCGATTCAAAATCATCTAAAACTCCATGCAATTGACTTGGCGCGCAATTTATCAATGCAGCGCCACTGGACTCAAGAAGATTCAGGATACTTGATCCAACCACCACACCTGGCGGCGCCAACTCGACAGTGCACCCCACAAACAATGGAGAAATAATATTCTTAAGCGTCAAATCAAAAGAAAAAGAAGATAAGACCAATACCTTATCGCCACTCTTCAAATAGAAAATGGCATAGTGATGATATAAGTTGACACAACCCCGGTGCTCGATCATGACGCCTTTGGGCATACCGGTCGATCCGGACGTGTAAATCACATACGCCAGATGCCGCGAGGTCAGACCATTGGTATGGCGGTCAGGATTGTGGTCAAGCAGGTACTGCCAACGCTCGCCATCGGCCTGCAGATCGACGACCACCGTCGAGGCAGTCGGATGCTCGACCAAGTGGCGGCTGACGGTATCCGTCAACATCACCACCGCGCCACAATCGGCTTGCATATAGGCAAGCCTATCCGGCGGATAGGCCGGATCCAACGGCACATACGCACCGCCCGCCTTCAGCACCGCAAGCAACGCCACCACCATTTCCACACTGCGCTGCACACAGATGGCCACACGATCATCCGGGCGC
>NZ_JZIM01000038.1:0-9309 GCF_000963215.1 Xanthomonas sp. MUS 060 | reverse complement strand
AGCGCACGCACTAAACACCACGAAAACCCATCCAATCCGTGGAGACCGCAGGGATATGGAACCGACCAGCTGGCTACGCCTGTTCTCATAGACCTCGTTGCGGAACAAGCTAGCGCTCACATCATCGTCCTCACGGTACATGTTCCCACTCGATGCGCCAAAAGAGCTATCTGCGGGCGATGATGTCAGGCTGCTCCTGCCGTTCCTATTGGGAAAATTATGAGGACCCAGAACTGCTAGTAGGGTCTAGCTGCCCTCCTACCCGATTCCAGGGCCATTATTTAGGGGGTGTGTCACTTCGGCGATCCGACGGAAAGTAGGTCAGATTTAAATCGGCGTTGACATTCACTGCGTATCGCAGTCATCAAGCGATGCGGTGCTGCCGCTTCAGCCTTCACCTTCATGGTGTTGCGCATAAAAATCTGCCGCCGCCTCGATCAGGTAGGTATAGCGCTTCACCATCCCCTGCCAGGCAAGCGCCTCCAATTGATGTTCGGGTATAGCGCTTCACCATCCCCTGCCAGGCAAGCGCCTCCAATTGATGTTCGGCGTCGATATCGTCGGGCACCTCGCTGGCTGACCTCATCGATCAGTTTTGGGACTTCGTGATTCCACCAACGCAGCATCATGTCCGGTCGCGGATGTGTGCGTATCAGCGACTCCACCAGCGATTGCATCGCTGCGAACTGACGCACCGTGCGGATGCGCTGGCCTTCCAGGAAGTGGATGCTCTTCTTGTGATCGAGCAGCGCCTTTTCCAGTACATCCAGGCGCTGGCTTAGGTCAGAACGCCCTCGACCGACCTCATCGATCAGTTTTGGGACTTCGTGATTCCACCAACGCAGCATCATGTCCGGTCGCGGATGTGTGCGTATCAGCGACTCCACCAGCGATTGCATCGCTGCGAACTGACGCACCGTGCGGATGCGCTGGCCTTCCAGGAAGTGGATGCTCTTCTTGTGATCGAGCAGCGCCTTTTCCAGTACATCCAGGCGCTGGCTTAGGTCAGAACGCCCTCGACCGAAAAACCTCACGCGATTACGCCCCGCCCAGCGCGAGTCGGGGCACATGCGGTGCTTTCAGCAGCAGCGGCTTGAAGTAGCTGTCCTTGTAGTAAAAGATCTTGTCCGCCAGGATCGGATAGCCAACCCCCTCGATGAACACGATGGCTTTCTCCGGTGCCAGTCCCTTGACCTCATCCGGATTCATCAACGGACGCCGATCCAGCACCTCGGTATAGCTGTGGCTGTTGCCTTGGCCGTAGGATTGCGTGCGCTGCCGACGGCGCACCGTGGTCTCGCCCAGCATCTTCGAGTATTCCTCAGCATCGCGCTGTTCTCGTGGAGTAAACACGATCCGCACGCCGAGATTGGTAATCAGGCCGCGCGCTGTGTCGGCACCATAGACTGATTCCAACTGCGCAATCGACTGGATCACGATCACAATGCGGATGCCATAACCAGCGACCCAGCCCACGGCCACCGGGACGATCTCCACGCGGCCCAGCGCGGTGAACTCATCGAGCATGAACATGCACTGGTATTTCAACTCTGGGTTGTGTTCGGGCAACTCGCGACCATTGAGTTTGATCGCCTGTTCGAAGAACAGATTCAACACCCCTTTGGCTTCGATCAGCTTGGCCGGACTGACGCCCACGTAGATCGACTGGATGGTCTTGCGCAACTTGCTCAGGTCAAAATCGTTTGCACTGGTCGCCGCATCCACAATCGGGTTACTAAAAATATTCAGCGGTGCCAGCGCCGTTTCGATGGCGGACGTGAACGTCTCAGGAGCCAGGCCGACCAGGTTGTTCAGACCGGTCCGCGCATGCGTGCCGAGCGTGGGCTGGCTGAGTAGCTCGCCCAGGTAGTGCTGCATCGACTGACCGGGTTTGAGGTGTGCGCCGGCGAGCAGCCGATAGACGCCCCCAAGTGTGGGCAAGCCCGTTTCAAATCCAGTCTCCTTCTTGGAAACATAATCGTCAAACAGGCATTCGCAGGCAGCCACAAAGGTCTTGCGGCCCATTGCCGGCCAGAACGGATTCTCGCCGCTCATCTCCTTGTACAGCGTGGCGGCGATAAAATATTCAGCGGTGCCAGCGCCGTTTCGATGGCGGACGTGAACGTCTCAGGAGCCAGGCCGACCAGGTTGTTCAGACCGGTCCGCGCATGCGTGCCGAGCGTGGGCTGGCTGAGTAGCTCGCCCAGGTAGTGCTGCATCGACTGACCGGGTTTGAGGTGTGCGCCGGCGAGCAGCCGATAGACGCCCCCAAGTGTGGGCAAGCCCGTTTCAAATCCAGTCTCCTTCTTGGAAACATAATCGTCAAACAGGCATTCGCAGGCAGCCACAAAGGTCTTGCGGCCCATTGCCGGCCAGAACGGATTCTCGCCGCTCATCTCCTTGTACAGCGTGGCGGCGATGGCAGGCGACGATGTCGCCGTTACGATGGTTCGGGTCCAGGCGCACATAGCCCAGCGGATTCCAACGGTGCGTACTACCGTCGTCGCTAAACGGATCGAACAGATACACCTGGCCGTATTTGGCGCGCTGGCCAGCGGTTTTTTCCCATGCCTCGCGCTTGACGTCCAGGATCACCGCCGACTCCAGCCATGCCAACAAATTCGGAATGACCACGCTCACGCCCTTGCCGCCACGGGTACTGGCCGCCAACAACAAGTGCTTGGACTGGATGCGGATGAAGCGGCGGCCGAAGCGGCAGGCAATCAATCCACGCGGATCGTCCTTCAGCACATCGTGCCGGGACAGATCGCCGCTACGCGCCCAGCGCGCATTGCCATACAACTCCCGCGCCTTCGTCCGCAGCATGGCATACACCATGATGAGGTAGAGCATGACAGGCAAGCCGAAGCCGCAGATACCCGACAGCTTGATTTTCCAACGGTGCGTACTACCGTCGTCGCTAAACGGATCGAACAGATACACCTGGCCGTATTTGGCGCGCTGGCCAGCGGTTTTTTCCCATGCCTCGCGCTTGACGTCCAGGATCACCGCCGACTCCAGCCATGCCAACAAATTCGGAATGACCACGCTCACGCCCTTGCCGCCACGGGTACTGGCCGCCAACAACAAGTGCTTGGACTGGATGCGGATGAAGCGGCGGCCGAAGCGGCAGGCAATCAATCCACGCGGATCGTCCTTCAGCACATCGTGCCGGGACAGATCGCCGCTACGCGCCCAGCGCGCATTGCCATACAACTCCCGCGCCTTCGTCCGCAGCATGGCATACACCATGATGAGGTAGAGCATGACAGGCAAGCCGAAGCCGCAGATACCCGACAGCTTGATTTTCATGGCATACGGATGCCACGCGGGTTGATCCACCACCTGCCAATAGCGCCAATAGGTCAGTAGTTGGACCTGTGCGTGTTCTCCGAGCAGAGTCAGCACCAAAAAGCCAGACAGATACAGCCCAGCGATGGCAACGGGTAGCAACGCGATGACAGCGGTAATGGCTTTGGTACGCGAATTCATCGGGGGACTCTTCCTTGGGGAATCGGTAGAAATCGGGTGTGAGAAATGCGGCTTAGCGCATGGTCGTCCATGCGGTGTGTCTGGATGGTCTACGGTTGCCGCCTACAGCTTCATGACCATGCCCTGCCCTTGCATCTGCGCCGCGCGCTGGGCCTGCATCGCCTGCTCGGCGAGCCGCTGCTGTTCCACGCTCTGCAATTGCTGGCTGGCCTGGGCCACGTCCGGCGCTTGCGTCAGTTGCGGTGCATTGACCTGCGCCCATAGCTGTCCGTGGGATTTCGCCAGGTAATTCGGTACCTGGGTCGCGTGGCCCTGTGGCATCCCCAGGTAGATCTTCTCAACTTCGGTATGACCAAACTTGCGCGTCTCCACGACCACTTGTGCCGCATGACGGTCCAACTGCTCCGCATCCGGCACCGGACGGACGACCCCAGCGTTCATGCGCATCGGCGATGGCATCGCGCGCCTGGCCGAACAGCGCATGACTCGCGTGCGCCGGATGGCGCATATCCTCGGCGGTGATCGCCACGGGGGCGATGGCGCGGCTTGGCGGCGCAGGTGCATGGGTCGCTTCGCGTGCCCGCCAGTTCGCGGCATGCTGCTCGGGCGATTGCGCTAACGCCTGCTGCGGATCGATCCGCAGCACCTTACTTTTCTCGTACACCGAGAACGGATTTTCGTAGGCCAGCAATTGGCCTTCGTGTTGTTTGAAGCCCTTGATGCTGTGTTCGAAATTCTTATCGATGCCCAAAGTATTGGTGAACGCGGCAGCCAGTCATGCGCATCGGCGATGGCATCGCGCGCCTGGCCGAACAGCGCATGACTCGCGTGCGCCGGATGGCGCATATCCTCGGCGGTGATCGCCACGGGGGCGATGGCGCGGCTTGGCGGCGCAGGTGCATGGGTCGCTTCGCGTGCCCGCCAGTTCGCGGCATGCTGCTCGGGCGATTGCGCTAACGCCTGCTGCGGATCGATCCGCAGCACCTTACTTTTCTCGTACACCGAGAACGGATTTTCGTAGGCCAGCAATTGGCCTTCGTGTTGTTTGAAGCCCTTGATGCTGTGTTCGAAATTCTTATCGATGCCCAAAGTATTGGTGAACGCGGCAGCCAGTCGCTCCTGCTGCTCCGGGCCGTAGGGTAATTTGTCGCCATTCCTGGGCACGTCGTGGGACTGCGCGAGGGCGTCCTTGAACAGGGTATAGCGTGGGTGGAGCGGGTGGTCCGGGTGACGGAAGTCTTGGAGATGCTCATCCGAACGCGGTGTGCGCGTCGGCGGGGTGTACAACATCGCCTCGCCAGCTTGGCGCTGTTCGTGCTGATGCGACCGGGTGTCTTGGCTGTGGCGCTGTTCGTGTTCGCGTTGCTGCGCATCCATGGTTTGACGGTGCAACTGGGCATGTTGCTGCGCGAGGCGGTGTTGCTGCTCGCGCGCTGCCTGCGCTTGCTGTTCCTGCTGCTGCTGCAGTTGCGCGATCCGCGCCTGTTCCTGCATGTCCACGCTGGCAGGTTTTTCATGGACAGGGGCGCTGTGAGAAGGCGGCGGCTGTGTCTGCCGGTGGACTTGCGCCAGGTGCGCCTGCTGCTGCGCCTGTCGTATGTGTTCCTGGCGCATGCTGCTCGCGCGCTGCCTGCGCTTGCTGTTCCTGCTGCTGCTGCAGTTGCGCGATCCGCGCCTGTTCCTGCATGTCCACGCTGGCAGGTTTTTCATGGACAGGGGCGCTGTGAGAAGGCGGCGGCTGTGTCTGCCGGTGGACTTGCGCCAGGTGCGCCTGCTGCTGCGCCTGTCGTATGTGTTCCTGGCGCAGCTCGGCGGCATGGTCTTCCTGCAGGCCCGTGTGCCTGTCCATCCATGGCCTGGGGCGGCATGGCGGATGCGGCGGCGGATGAGGATGAAGATGAAGAGGAGGACGTATCCGCGTTCGTCGCTGTGGGAGGGATGGACTCGGCTTGCGGGCTGTGCTGGAACAACTGACCCGGATGCGTCAGCGTGTCGTAGGCTTGCCCGGCTGCGTGTTCGACCACATCGATGCCGGGCGAAACGATGTACTTGGTCGCGTCGTATGCTTGCCCAATGGCCTGTCCGGCGGATGAATGTGCGGCGGACTGCGCACCATGATAGAGATCGACCGCCTGATTCACGACGTTGGTCCCTGCCGCCTGGACGTCAGGGTCGTGGTGGCCTGGGGCGGCATGGCGGATGCGGCGGCGGATGAGGATGAAGATGAAGAGGAGGACGTATCCGCGTTCGTCGCTGTGGGAGGGATGGACTCGGCTTGCGGGCTGTGCTGGAACAACTGACCCGGATGCGTCAGCGTGTCGTAGGCTTGCCCGGCTGCGTGTTCGACCACATCGATGCCGGGCGAAACGATGTACTTGGTCGCGTCGTATGCTTGCCCAATGGCCTGTCCGGCGGATGAATGTGCGGCGGACTGCGCACCATGATAGAGATCGACCGCCTGATTCACGACGTTGGTCCCTGCCGCCTGGACGTCAGGGTCGTGGATGGCCCGCTGCGCCGCGTCGGCAACATAGTGTGCACTCTCTCTGTTCGACGGCGTGCTTGGCCGACTCGAATTGATCGCCGACGAAGTGGCCCAAACCATCGGCAGCGCGCCCGTGCAAGTGCGCCGCTTCGCCCACCGCCAGACCGGTCAGCGCCCCCATGGGGTTCGATGGGAAAGCCGCGATACCCGCCCGATGCGCCACCGTGGCCATGCGCTCGTCCATGTCGTGTACCGCATGGCCCAACGTGCGCGCGGCATCGCCGGCATCGTGCAGCTCGCGTGCTTTCCTCTGTACGTATGCGTTATGTTCGATGCCCTCGCGCAGCGGCGTGTCGAAGTTCAACGCCAGGTATTCGTTCACCTGCCGCTGGATATCCGCTGGCAGGTGGGTTTGGTCAGGGTGTGCGCGTAGTTGGCGCAGCGCCTGGGACAGTTCGGCACGTTCGTGAGCAACCTCCCAGGTGAAATGCTCGAAGGCACTCTGATGGTCCGCGTAACGCTGCGACGCTTCACTGAACCGCTGCGGGGCCAGGACGTTGTCGGGACTTTGGCTGCCGAAGTGCTGAGCAGCGCCGTGGTCCCCCCATCGCGTTGCTATCAGCACATTCGGAGGCGGTGCGCCGACGGGCGCATCCAGATAACGGCCAGCGCGCAGACTCTGCACATCGTCATGACTGGCCAACGACACCATGCTGCCGACGTGAGGACTGTTCGACGGCGTGCTTGGCCGACTCGAATTGATCGCCGACGAAGTGGCCCAAACCATCGGCAGCGCGCCCGTGCAAGTGCGCCGCTTCGCCCACCGCCAGACCGGTCAGCGCCCCCATGGGGTTCGATGGGAAAGCCGCGATACCCGCCCGATGCGCCACCGTGGCCATGCGCTCGTCCATGTCGTGTACCGCATGGCCCAACGTGCGCGCGGCATCGCCGGCATCGTGCAGCTCGCGTGCTTTCCTCTGTACGTATGCGTTATGTTCGATGCCCTCGCGCAGCGGCGTGTCGAAGTTCAACGCCAGGTATTCGTTCACCTGCCGCTGGATATCCGCTGGCAGGTGGGTTTGGTCAGGGTGTGCGCGTAGTTGGCGCAGCGCCTGGGACAGTTCGGCACGTTCGTGAGCAACCTCCCAGGTGAAATGCTCGAAGGCACTCTGATGGTCCGCGTAACGCTGCGACGCTTCACTGAACCGCTGCGGGGCCAGGACGTTGTCGGGACTTTGGCTGCCGAAGTGCTGAGCAGCGCCGTGGTCCCCCCATCGCGTTGCTATCAGCACATTCGGAGGCGGTGCGCCGACGGGCGCATCCAGATAACGGCCAGCGCGCAGACTCTGCACATCGTCATGACTGGCCAACGACACCATGCTGCCGACGTGAGGACTGGCGGCGCTCACCACATCGCCGGCCATACGGTAATTGGTGACGTGGCAGCCGGGCTGCGGGGTTCCATCGGTCAGCCCTCGCGCGCCGTAAGCGTTGTAGGTGGAGCCAGTCAGGCCGTATTTGGCCGCCTCGATTTGCGCCAGTGCGCCGCCGAGAGAGTGGCCGGCGACGGTCACGTGGTCTTTGGGGATGCCTCGTGCAGTTGCCTTGGCGAGCATCTGCGCGGTGAACGCATCGGCAGCGGCTTTTTGCGGGTTGACCGCGTTGCGCACCATCGTGGCATCGACGGCGATGTCCTGGAGGGTGGTGAGCGCATGGCTTGCTTTTTCCGCCTTGGTCTCACCGGTAAATAAATCCGTGTCGGTGCCACGGTAGGCGATGATGACTTCTTTCGTTTTTCTATTGAGGTAAGCCGTGGCATGAAAACCACTGGCAATATCGTTCGCGTAGCCGAAGGCTTGGTATTCGCATCCATTCAAAAAAACTTTTTTATGCTTCTCAACATCGCTTTGTGGACGATTGGCATACGAATCAATGGCAGCGTCGGCACGTTCTTGATCGGCAGAATTCATGGCTTGGCTTCCTTGACAGCAATGGTGACTGGAAAATAGGCATCAGGTTGTTTAAGTACTTGAGGATCACTAGGATCAAAATCTGGCGCGCCATAGGTAGCGAAAGAACGATCTCCGTACACGCTCTTCTTAAAATAACTTGTCTCAGGACTATCACGCAGGAGTTCTTCAAGCGCACCGCTCCAGGCAAACCTAACACCTTTCACTATGGCACTGGCGCTAACGCTGGTGACATCCCAGTGACACACCCCGAGCTTGAAGTAGTCCTCGTCCAGCAAAGCGTCCCGATAAAAATATCCCTTCCACGTGTGATCATCCACCTGTGTCATGGGAACATTGAGCCCGGTATTGGGCATGTGCTGCGTGCCAATGAACGGGATCATCGGCACGCATTTCGGGTTGATGACGTCATATCCGATGTAGGCCCCCTCAAACGTATCCCACGGCCCCGGCGCATGGGAGGTGGCAATCACTTCGTAGCGTTTGACCGGGTGCGGATTGAGATGACCGGTGGCGCCGTCATTGCCGACATCGATGCCTTTGGAGCAACCCGCAGTGGTCAGGGCCAGCGGCATGATGGCGGTGGCGGCAAGGCGGTGCAGTTTCATCGGGTCGTCCTCGGGGGAATGGGTCGCGTATGCGGCGGATGCGGCGGCAGGCGGGTACGGCAGTGGCGCGGGTTTACGCTTGGGTTCCACCGGCAATCCGCCAGATGGCAGTGGCCCCAGCTCGGCGCGCACCCGCGCATTGATGATGGCCATATCGCGCAGGAGCTGCAGATCGTGCAGCGGATCGCGCACTTTGAGTTTGCGCGGGCGATAGGGGTTGTCGCTGTGATCGTCGTGATCGTCGGTGTCCTGGCTCATCGCGCGTTACCTTAGCCTTGGAGAAAGGGGGAATGCCGTCAGGGCGGATCGTGCTTTCATGCGGCCAGTCCAGATTGGTCGCACAGCCGCATGGCCGGCACGGCAGTCAGGACAATCGTGGGCGATGCGCGGGATGGCGTGGCAAGCGGAAGTCGCACAGCCATGGTTTCACCTGTGGGAAGGGAGAGAGACAGCCTACTGCCCAGGGCGTGATCGCGATAGCGCGGTGCCGGGTTGACGCTGCTCAAGCGTCACGCGAGATGAGCGGCCATCATGGCAAACGCGTCCGGCATACATAGTCTCTCGTGACTGCTAAGCCCTGTATATCAGGAGTCTGGCTGTCGTTTTGTAAGACTTTTCCTACAGCGCCAGCGGTTCGATGGCCTTGTTGGTCTGCCGCGATTGCCTCACGTTGCGCCGACCAAGACACCGACAGCTTGCCGCGTAGCAATTGACTGACGCCCACCTCGATGTTTCTGGAGACGATGGCCTCGAC
>NZ_JZIM01000037.1:0-9466 GCF_000963215.1 Xanthomonas sp. MUS 060 | reverse complement strand
GTCGAGGCCATCGTCTCCAGAAACATCGAGGTGGGCGTCAGTCAATTGCTACGCGGCAAGCTGTCGGTGTCTTGGTCGGCGCAACGTGAGGCAATCATGGCCGGCCAATAATGCAATCGTATCGTTGAAATTGTAGGGAAAATCTTACAAAACGACAGCCAGACTCCTGATATACAGGGCTTAGCAGTCACGAGAGACTATGCATGCCGGACGCGGAGCCAAGATGGCCGCTCATCTCGCGTGACGCCTGAGCAGCGTCAACCCGGCACCGCGCTATCGCGATCACGCCCTGGGCAGTAGGCTGTCTCTCTCCCTTCCCTCAGGTGAAACCATGGCTGTGCGACTTCCGCTTGCCACGCCATCCCGTGCATCGCCCACGATTGTCCTGACTGCCGTGCCGGCCATGCGGCTGTGCGACTAATCTGGACTGGCCGCATGAAAGCACGATCCGCCCTGACGGCATTCCCCCTTTCTCCAAGGCTAAGGTAACGCGCGATGAGCCAGGAAACCGACGATCAAGACGATCACAGCGACAATCCCTATCGTCCGCGCAAACTCAAAGTGCGCGATCCGCTGCACGATCTGCAGCTCCTGCGCGATATGGCGATCATCAATGCGCGGGTGCGCGCCGAGCTGGGGCCACTGCCACGTGGCGGATTGCCGGTGGAACCCAAGCGTAAACCCGCGCTGCCACCGCACCTGCCTGACGCCGCATCCGCGACCCATCCCCCCGAGGACGACCCGATGAAACTGCAACACCTCTTGCCGCCACCGCCATCATGCCGCTGGCCCTGACCGCCCGCTGCGGGCTGCTCCAAAGGCATCGATGTCGGCAATGACGGCGCTACCGGTCACCTCAATCCGCACCCGGTCAAACGCTACGAAGTGATTGCCACCTCACATGCGCCGGGGCCGTGGGATACGTTTGAGGGGGCCTACATCCACTACGACGTCATCAATCCAAAATGCGTGCCGATGATGAGGTTCGTTGGCGCGCAGCACATGCCTAATACCGGGCTCGATGTTCCCATGACACAGGTGGACGATCACACGTGGAAGGGATATTTTTATCGCGACGCGTTGCTGGACGAGGACTACTTCAAGCTCGGCGTGTGCCACTGGGGTGTCACCAGCGTTAGTGCCAGTGCCATAGCAAAAGGCGTTAGATTTGCCTGGAGTGGTGCGTTTGAAGAACTCCTGCGAGAAAGTCAGGAGGTCTATTACTTCAAGAAGAGCGCATATGGCGATCAGCATCTCGTTGAATATGGCGCTCAAACCCTCGTGGGAGACGACGATGAGGTTACTCAGCATCCAGATGCTCATTTCCCAGTCACAATTGCTGTCAAGGAGGCCGAGCTATGAATCAAGATGATAGGGGGCGTGCCGATGCAGCTATTGATTCATATATAAATCGATCAAAAATCGATATTGAGAAGCAGGCAAAAGTTCTTCTCAATGGGCATTGGCACCAAGTATTTGGTTACGCAAACGATCCTATAACCGGTTTTCATGCTACGGCATATCAGACTGCGGAGAAGCCATATCGCATCATCATCGCCTACCGTGGTACCGATACGGATTTATTTACCGGCGAGACCAAGGCGGAAAAAGCAAGCCATGCGCTTACCACCCTCCAGGACATCGCCGTCGATGCCACGATGTTGCGCGACGCCGTCAATCCACAAAAGGCCGCCGCCGATGCGTTCACCGCGCAGATGCTGGCCAAGGCCGCTGCACGAGGTATCCCCAAAGACCACGTGACCGTCGCCGGTCACTCCCTCGGCGGCGCGCTGGCGCAGATCGAGGCGGCCAAATACGGCCTGGCCGGCTCCACCTACAACGCCTACGGCGCGCGAGGGCTGACCGATGGCAACCCGCAGCCTGGCTGCCACGTCACCAATTACCGCATGGCCAACGATCTGGTGAGCGCCGCCAGTCCTCACGTCGGCAGTGTGGTGTCGTTGGCGAGTCATGACGATGTGCAGAATCTGCGCGCCGGCCGTTATCTGGATGCGCCCGTCGGCGCACCGCCACCGAATGTGCTGATCGCAATGCGACCAGGCGACCACGGCGGTGCCCAGCACTTCGGCAGCCAAAGTCCCGACAACGTCCTGGCCCCGCAGCGTTTCAGCGAAGCGTCGCAACGCTACAAGGACCACCAGAGCGCCTTCGAGCATTTCACCTGGGAGGTTGCTCACGAGCGTGCCGAATTGTCCCAGGCGTTGCGCCAACTACGCGCACACCCTGACCAAACCCACCTGCCAGCGGATATCCAGCGGCAGGTGAACGAATACCTGGCGTTGAACGTGGACCCATCGCTGCGCGAGGCCATCGAACATCACGCGTCCGTGCAGATCACGGCACGCGGCCTGCACGATGCCGGCGATGCCGCACGCTCGGTGGGCCATGCGGTACACGACATGGACGAGCGCATGGCCTCGGCGGCGCATCGGGCGGGTGTCGCGGCTTTCCCATTGAATCCCATGGGGGCGCTGACCGGTCTGGCGGCCGGTGGGCGAAGCGGCGCACTTGCACGGGCGCGCTGCCGATGGTTTGGGCCACTTCGTCGGCGATCAATTCGAGTCGGCCAAGCACGCCGTCGAACAGAGTGCACACTATGTTGCCGACGCGGCGCAGCGGGTCATCCACGACCCTGACGTCCAGGCGGCAGGGACCAACGTCGTGAATCAGGCGGTCGATCTCTATCATGGCGCGCAGTCCGCCGCACATTCATCCGCCGGACAGGCGATTGGGCAAGCATACGACGCGACCAAGTACATCGTTTCGCCCGGCATCGACGTGGTCGAACACGCAGCCGGGCAAGCCTACGACACGCTGACGCATCCGGGTCAGTTGTTCCAGCACAGCCCGCAAGTGGTTTGGGCCACTTCGTCGGCGATCAATTCGAGTCGGCCAAGCACGCCGTCGAACAGAGTGCACACTATGTTGCCGACGCGGCGCAGCGGGTCATCCACGACCCTGACGTCCAGGCGGCAGGGACCAACGTCGTGAATCAGGCGGTCGATCTCTATCATGGCGCGCAGTCCGCCGCACATTCATCCGCCGGACAGGCGATTGGGCAAGCATACGACGCGACCAAGTACATCGTTTCGCCCGGCATCGACGTGGTCGAACACGCAGCCGGGCAAGCCTACGACACGCTGACGCATCCGGGTCAGTTGTTCCAGCACAGCCCGCAAGCCGCCCGCGTCCATCCCTCCCACAGCGACGAACGCGGATACGTCCTCCTCTTCATCTTCATCCTCATCCGCCGCCGCATCCGCCATGCCGCCCCAGGCCATGGACAGGCACACGGGCCTGCAGGAAGACCATGCCGCCCAGCTGCGCCAGGAACACATACGACAGGCGCAGCAGCAGGCGATGCACCTGACGCAAGTCCATCGGCAGACACAACCGCCACCCGCTCACAGCAACCCGGCCCATGCCTCTTCATCTTCATCCTCATCCGCCGCCGCATCCGCCATGCCGCCCCAGGCCATGGACAGGCACACGGGCCTGCAGGAAGACCATGCCGCCCAGCTGCGCCAGGAACACATACGACAGGCGCAGCAGCAGGCGATGCACCTGACGCAAGTCCATCGGCAGACACAACCGCCACCCGCTCACAGCAACCCGGCCCATGAAAAGCCGGCCGGCGTGGACATGCAGGAACAGGCGCGGATCGCGCAACTCCAGCAGCAGGAACAGCAGGCAGGCGCAGGCAGCGCGCGAGCAGCAACACCGCCTCGCGCAGCAACATGCCCAGTTGCACCGTCAAACCATGGATGCGCAGCAACGCGAACACGAACAGCGCCACAGCCAAGACACCCGGTCGCATCAGCACGAACAGCGCCAAGCTGGCGAGGCGATGTTGTACACCCCGCCGACGCGCACACCGCGTTCGGATGAGCATCTCCAAGACTTCCGTCACCCGGACCACCCGCTGCGCAGGCAGCGCGCGAGCAGCAACACCGCCTCGCGCAGCAACATGCCCAGTTGCACCGTCAAACCATGGATGCGCAGCAACGCGAACACGAACAGCGCCACAGCCAAGACACCCGGTCGCATCAGCACGAACAGCGCCAAGCTGGCGAGGCGATGTTGTACACCCCGCCGACGCGCACACCGCGTTCGGATGAGCATCTCCAAGACTTCCGTCACCCGGACCACCCGCTCCACCCACCCACGCTATACCCTGTTCAAGGACGCCCTCGCGCAGTCCCACGACGTGCCCAGGAATGGCGACAAATTACCCTACGGCCCGGAGCAGCAGGAACGACTGGCGGCCGCGTTCACCAATACCCTGGGCATCGATAAGAATTTCGAACACAGCATCAAAGGCTTCAAACAACACGAGGGCCAATTGCTGGCCTACGAAAATCCTTTCTCGGTGTACGAGAAAAGCAAGGTGCTGCGGATCGATCCGCAGCAGGCGTTGGCGCAATCGCCCGAGCAGCATGCCGCCACCTGGCGGGTACGGGAAGCGACCCATGCACCGGCGCCGCCAAGCCGTGCCATTGCCCACGCTATACCCTGTTCAAGGACGCCCTCGCGCAGTCCCACGACGTGCCCAGGAATGGCGACAAATTACCCTACGGCCCGGAGCAGCAGGAACGACTGGCGGCCGCGTTCACCAATACCCTGGGCATCGATAAGAATTTCGAACACAGCATCAAAGGCTTCAAACAACACGAGGGCCAATTGCTGGCCTACGAAAATCCTTTCTCGGTGTACGAGAAAAGCAAGGTGCTGCGGATCGATCCGCAGCAGGCGTTGGCGCAATCGCCCGAGCAGCATGCCGCCACCTGGCGGGNTCATGCGCTGTTCGGCCAGGCGCGCGATGCCATCGCCGATGCGCATGAACGCTGGGGTCGTCCCGTGCCGAATGCGGAGCAGTTGGACCGCCATGCGGCACAAGTGGTCGTGGAGACGCGCAAGTTTGGTCATACCGAAGTTGAGAAGATCTATCTGGGCCTGCCGCAAGGCCATACGACTCAGACGCCGAATTACCTGGCGAAATCCCACGGACAGCTATGGGCGCGAGTCGATGCGCCGCAACTGACGCAAGCGCCGGACGTGGCCCAGGCTAGCCAGCAATTGCAGAGCGTGGAGCAGCAGCGGCTCGCCGAGCAGGCGATGCAGGCCCAGCGCGCGGCGCAGATGCAAGGGCAGGGCATGGTCATGAAGCTGTAGGGGGCAACCGTAGACCATCCAGACACACCACATGGACGACCATGCGCCAAGCTGCATTTCTCACACCCGATTTCCACCGATTTCCCAAGGAAGACTCCCCCGATGAATTCGCGTACCAAAGCCATTACCGCTGTTATCGCGTTGCTACCCGTTGCCATCGCTGGGCTGTATCTGTCTGGCTTTTTGGTGCTTGCTGACTCTGCTCGGAGAACACGCACAGGTCCAACTACTGACCTATTGGCGCTATTGGCAGGTGGTGGATCAACCCGCGTGGCATCCGTATGCCACGAAAATCAAGCTGTCGGGTATCTGCGGCTTCGGCTTGCCTGTCATGCTCTACCTCATCATGGTGTATGCCATGTTGCGGACGAAGGCGCGGGAGTTGTATGGCAATGCGCGCTGGGCGCGCAGTGGCGATCTGTCCCGGCACGATGTGCTGAAGGACGATCCGCGTGGATTGATTGCCTGCCGCTTCGGTCGCCGCTTCATCCGCATCCAGTCCAAGCACTTGTTGTTGGCGGCCAGTACCCGTGGCGGCAAGGGCGTGAGCGTGGTCATTCCGAATTTGCTGGCATGGCTGGAGTCGGCGGTGATCCTGGACGTCAAGCGGACTCTGCTCGGAGAACACGCACAGGTCCAACTACTGACCTATTGGCGCTATTGGCAGGTGGTGGATCAACCCGCGTGGCATCCGTATGCCACGAAAATCAAGCTGTCGGGTATCTGCGGCTTCGGCTTGCCTGTCATGCTCTACCTCATCATGGTGTATGCCATGTTGCGGACGAAGGCGCGGGAGTTGTATGGCAATGCGCGCTGGGCGCGCAGTGGCGATCTGTCCCGGCACGATGTGCTGAAGGACGATCCGCGTGGATTGATTGCCTGCCGCTTCGGTCGCCGCTTCATCCGCATCCAGTCCAAGCACTTGTTGTTGGCGGCCAGTACCCGTGGCGGCAAGGGCGTGAGCGTGGTCATTCCGAATTTGCTGGCATGGCTGGAGTCGGCGGTGATCCTGGACGTCAAGCGCGAAGCATGGGAAAAAACCGCTGGCCAGCGCGCCAAATACGGCCAGGTGTATCTGTCTGTTCGATCCGTTTAGCGACGACGGTAGTACGCACCGTTGGAATCCGCTGGGCTATGTGCGCCTGGACCCGAACCATCGTAACGGCGACATCGTCGCCATCGCCGCCACGCTGTACAAGGAGATGAGCGGCGAGAATCCGTTCTGGCCGGCAATGGGCCGCAAGACCTTTGTGGCTGCCTGCGAATACCTGTTTGACGAGTATGTTTCCAAGAAGGGGACTGCATTTGAAACGGGCTTGCCCACACTTGGGGGCGTCTATCGGCTGCTCGCCGGCGCACACCTCAAACCCGGTCAGTCGCTGCAACAGTACTTGGTCGAACTGCTCAATCAGCCCACGCTCGGTTCGCATGCGCGGACTGGCCTGAATAACCTGGTCGGCCTGGCTTCGGAAACCTTCACCTCGGCCATCGAAACGGCGCTAGCGCCGCTGAACATTTTCAGCAACCCGATTGTGGACGCGGCGACCAGTGCAAACGATTTTGACCTGAGCAAGTTGCGCAAGACCATCCAGTCGATCTACGTGGGCGTCAGTCCAGCCAAGCTGATCGAAGCCAAAGGCGTGTTGAATCTGTTCTTCGAGCAAGCGATCAAGCTCAATGGCCGCGAGTTGCCCGAACACAACCCAGAGCTGAAATACCAGTGCATGTTCATGCTCGATGAATTCACCGCGCTGGGTCGTGTGGAGATCGTCCCGGTAGCCGTGGGCTGGGTCGCTGGTTATGGCATCCGCATTGTGATCGTGATCCAGTCGATTGCGCAGTTTGAATCAGTCTATGGTGCCGACACAGCGCGCGGCCTGATTACCAATCTCGGCGTGCGGATCGTGTTCACTCCGCGAGAGCAACGCGATTCGATCCGTTTAGCGACGACGGTAGTACGCACCGTTGGAATCCGCTGGGCTATGTGCGCCTGGACCCGAACCATCGTAACGGCGACATCGTCGCCATCGCCGCCACGCTGTACAAGGAGATGAGCGGCGAGAATCCGTTCTGGCCGGCAATGGGCCGCAAGACCTTTGTGGCTGCCTGCGAATACCTGTTTGACGAGTATGTTTCCAAGAAGGGGACTGCATTTGAAACGGGCTTGCCCACACTTGGGGGCGTCTATCGGCTGCTCGCCGGCGCACACCTCAAACCCGGTCAGTCGCTGCAACAGTACTTGGTCGAACTGCTCAATCAGCCCACGCTCGGTTCGCATGCGCGGACTGGCCTGAATAACCTGGTCGGCCTGGCTTCGGAAACCTTCACCTCGGCCATCGAAACGGCGCTAGCGCCGCTGAACATTTTCAGCAACCCGATTGTGGACGCGGCGACCAGTGCAAACGATTTTGACCTGAGCAAGTTGCGCAAGACCATCCAGTCGATCTACGTGGGCGTCAGTCCAGCCAAGCTGATCGAAGCCAAAGGCGTGTTGAATCTGTTCTTCGAGCAAGCGATCAAGCTCAATGGCCGCGAGTTGCCCGAACACAACCCAGAGCTGAAATACCAGTGCATGTTCATGCTCGATGAATTCACCGCGCTGGGTCGTGTGGAGATCGTCCCGGTAGCCGTGGGCTGGGTCGCTGGTTATGGCATCCGCATTGTGATCGTGATCCAGTCGATTGCGCAGTTTGAATCAGTCTATGGTGCCGACACAGCGCGCGGCCTGATTACCAATCTCGGCGTGCGGATCGTGTTCACTCCGCGAGAGCAACGCGATGCCTGCCGAGGAATACTCGAAGATGCTGGGCGAGACCACGGTGCGCCGTCGGCAGCGCACGCAATCCTACGGCCAAGGCAATAGCCACAGCTATACCGAGGTACTGGATCGACGTCCGCTGATGAATCCTGATGAAATCAAGGGACTGGCGCCGGAGAAAGCCATCGTGTTCATCGAGGGGGTTGGCTATCCGATCCTGGCGGACAAGATCTTTTACTACAAGGACAGCTATTTCAAGCCGCTGCTGCTGAAAGCACCGCAGGTGCCCCGACTCGCGTTGGGCGTGGCGTAATCGCGTGAGGTTTTTCGGTCGAGGGCGTGCTGACCTAAGCCAGCGCCTGGATGTCCTGGAAAAGGCGCTGCTCGATCACAAGAAGAGCATCCACTTCCTGGAAGGCCAGCGCATCCGCACGGTGCGGCAGTTCGCGGCGATGCAGTCGCTGGTGGAGTCGCTGATACGCACACATCCGCGACCGGACATGATGCTGCGTTGGTGGAATCACGAAGTCCCGCACACATCCGCGACCGGACATGATGCTGCGTTGGTGGAATCACGAAGTCCCAAAACTGATCGATGAGGTCAGCGAGGTGCCCGACGATATCCACGCCGAACATCAATTGGAGGCGCTTGCCTGGCAGGGGATGGTGAAGCGCTATACCTACCTGATCGAGGCGGCGGCGGATTTTTATGCGCAACACCATGAAGGTGAAGGCTGAAGCGGCGGCACCGCATCGCTTGATGACTGCGATACGCAGTGAATGTCAACGCCGATTTAAATCTGACCTACTTTCCGTCGGATCGCCGAAGTGACACGCCCCCTAAATAATGGCCCTGGAATCGGGTAGGAGGGCAGCTAGACCCTACTAGCAGTTCTGGATCCTCATAATTTTCCCAATAGGAACTACACGAGCAGCCTGACATCATCGCCCGCAGATAGCTCTTCTGACGCATTAAGTGCTAACAGGTATCGCGAGGACGACGGTGTGAACTCTAGTTTGTTCCGCAAAGAGGTCTATGAGAACAGGCGTAGCCAGCTGGTCGGTTCCATATCCCTGCGGTCTCCACGGATTGGATGGGTTTTCGTGGTGTTTAGTGCGTGCGCTGTCCTTGCGATCACGCTGCTACTCGTCTTGGGCCAGTACACCCGCCGTGAGCCGGTGAGCGGGACATTGGTGCCGACACATGGGCTGCTCACGGTGGCCACTCCCTCGGTAGGCTCCATCACGCGCATCTTTGTGCGCGAGGGTGATCGCGTCAGAGCGGGTCAGCCGCTGCTGGAGGTGTCTGAAACGCAAAGCAGCGCATTGAAGGGTGACGTCGGGGTTGCGGTATCCGAGCAGCTGTCTTTCAAACGCCAGCGGCTGCTCGACGATCTCACTGGCCAGGACCGTTTGGCAGGCATGCAGCGCAGGGACATCCGACAGCGTATTGCGCTGCTCCAGGCGCAGATCCGGCAGGTGGATGATCAGGCCGCAGTGCAGGCCCAGCGGTCG
>NZ_JZIM01000036.1:0-10532 GCF_000963215.1 Xanthomonas sp. MUS 060 | reverse complement strand
CGGTGTACACCACGCCGGATGGGTACCAGGTGCACCAGGCGACGATCCGGCTGACGGCGCAGACCAGCGCGTACTTCTTCGCCCGTGGCGCGTTGTACGGTCGGTGCCACCGGCGAGCGCTCGCGGCTGGACCCGCGCACGGGCACGGTGACGATCTACTACTTCGCTCGTGACGAGCACAATGTCAATCCGGACCAGACCAGCAGCGGTGCCAGCGATCCCTTCGCCGGGATGACCACCGACGAAGCCGGCGCCCCGCCGTTCCACTACGAAAGCGACACGCTGCAGTACTCCAATGCGTATGGCACCTGCACCACCAACTGCGTGCGGCTGATCGCGCAATACGCCTATACCGATCCGGATCACATCCTGAGCCATCCGCAAGGCACCGGAGGCGGCGGGCTGGACGACAACGAGCAATACCGCATCGCCACGCGCACGACGGTGCAGGACGTGCTGCAACCGGGCTTGGGTCCGGAGGCGGTGATCCACTCGGGCGGTGCGATGCATATCGTCACCGACACCCTGCACAACACCTACGCGCGCATCGCCGCCGGTGGTGACCTGAGCATCGACGGCATCACCGGCGCGGCCAGCGTGACCAACCTGGCGCAGACGCTGTACCGCACCGACAGCTTCAACAACGTCTCACGGGCACGGTGACGATCTACTACTTCGCTCGTGACGAGCACAATGTCAATCCGGACCAGACCAGCAGCGGTGCCAGCGATCCCTTCGCCGGGATGACCACCGACGAAGCCGGCGCCCCGCCGTTCCACTACGAAAGCGACACGCTGCAGTACTCCAATGCGTATGGCACCTGCACCACCAACTGCGTGCGGCTGATCGCGCAATACGCCTATACCGATCCGGATCACATCCTGAGCCATCCGCAAGGCACCGGAGGCGGCGGGCTGGACGACAACGAGCAATACCGCATCGCCACGCGCACGACGGTGCAGGACGTGCTGCAACCGGGCTTGGGTCCGGAGGCGGTGATCCACTCGGGCGGTGCGATGCATATCGTCACCGACACCCTGCACAACACCTACGCGCGCATCGCCGCCGGTGGTGACCTGAGCATCGACGGCATCACCGGCGCGGCCAGCGTGACCAACCTGGCGCAGACGCTGTACCGCACCGACAGCTTCAACAACGTCTCGTATGCGTACAACGGCACCACGCGGCAATGGAGCAATCCATCGATCTCGGTGCAGATCGGCCAGATCGGCGGCTCGATCACCAGCGGCGGCACGCTGCACATCGACGTGGGTGATTTGAGCAACCTCAACCAGGGCCGCGCCGCGCCCAACGTGCAGGGCGCGGCGGCGCTGACCAACCTGAGTGTGCAGGGCGCACAGGGCACGGTCAGCGGTGGCGGCGTCGGTCCGCTGCATGGCCCGGGCGGGGTGTCCGGGAGCAGCGCGGCGGGCGCAGGCGCAATCCAGCGGCGCCCAGCGCGCCAGTACCGGCAACGCCAGCGCCATGGGCACGGTGAGCGGTCAGGGCGCGACGAGCGGCAGCGTGGCGGTCAATGCGGCAGGCGGTTCGCCGGACCGCATCGTGATGGGCGCGCCGGACACGCAACTGCCCAGCGCCAGCCTGTTCAACGTGCAACCCAACGGCGGCCACGCGCTGGTGGAGACCGATCCACGCTTCACCAATTACCGGGTGTGGCTGAGTTCGGACGCGCAACTGCGGCAACTGGGCTACAACGCCGACACCATGCAGCAACGCCTGGGCGATGGATACTACGAACAGAAGTTGGTGCGCGAGCAGATCGGGCAACTGACCGGGCGTCGCTTCCTGGAAGGCTATAGCAGCGACGAAGCGCAATACCAGGCATTGCTGGATGCCGGCGCGACGGCAGGCGCAATCCAGCGGCGCCCAGCGCGCCAGTACCGGCAACGCCAGCGCCATGGGCACGGTGAGCGGTCAGGGCGCGACGAGCGGCAGCGTGGCGGTCAATGCGGCAGGCGGTTCGCCGGACCGCATCGTGATGGGCGCGCCGGACACGCAACTGCCCAGCGCCAGCCTGTTCAACGTGCAACCCAACGGCGGCCACGCGCTGGTGGAGACCGATCCACGCTTCACCAATTACCGGGTGTGGCTGAGTTCGGACGCGCAACTGCGGCAACTGGGCTACAACGCCGACACCATGCAGCAACGCCTGGGCGATGGATACTACGAACAGAAGTTGGTGCGCGAGCAGATCGGGCAACTGACCGGGCGTCGCTTCCTGGAAGGCTATAGCNGGGCGATGGGTACTACGAACAGAAGTTGGTGCGCGAGCAGATCGGGCAACTGACCGGTCGTCGCTTCCTGGAAGGCTATAGCAGCGACGAAGCGCAATACCAGGCATTGCTGGACTGGGCTACAACGCCGACACCATGCAGCAACGCCTGGGCGATGGGTACTACGAACAGAAGTTGGTGCGCGAGCAGATCGGGCAACTGACCGGTCGTCGCTTCCTGGAAGGCTATAGCAGCGACGAAGCGCAATACCAGGCATTGCTGGATGCCGGCGCGACGGTGGGCAAGGCCTGGGGCCTGCGTCCGGGCGTGGCGTTGACGGCGGCGCAGATGGCGCAGTTGACCAGCGACATCGTGTGGCTGGTGGCGAAGACGGTGACGCTGCCCGATGGGCGCACCACCACCGCGCTGGTGCCGCAGGTGTACCTGCGTCTGCATCCGGGCGATCTGGACAACGGCGGCGCGCTGCTGGCCGGTGCCAATGTCGATGCGCACGTGAGCGGCACGTACGCTGACCAACACCGGCACCATCGCTGGCCGTCAATTGGTGTCCTTGGATGCGGGCCGGATCGATCACCTGGGCGGCAGCATCAGCGGCAATCAAGTAGCGCTGACCTCGGCCAGCGACATCCGCATCCAGGGCGCGAGCGTGAGCGCAGTGGATGCGTTGAGCGTGCGTGCGGCGGGCAACATCGAGGTGGCCTCCACGGTGGAGACGCTGCAAGGCGGCGGGCATCAGCAGGCGATCACGCGGGTGGCCGGGCTGTACGTGACCGGAGCCAATGGCAGCGGCGTGTTGTCGGTGGTGGGCGGCACCATCGCTGGCCGTCAATTGGTGTCCTTGGATGCGGGCCGGATCGATCACCTGGGCGGCAGCATCAGCGGCAATCAAGTAGCGCTGACCTCGGCCAGCGACATCCGCATCCAGGGCGCGAGCGTGAGCGCAGTGGATGCGTTGAGCGTGCGTGCGGCGGGCAACATCGAGGTGGCCTCCACGGTGGAGACGCTGCAAGGCGGCGGGCATCAGCAGGCGATCACGCGGGTGGCCGGGCTGTACGTGACCGGAGCCAATGGCAGCGGCGTGTTGTCGGTGGTGGGTGGTGGCGATGTGACCCTGCAAGCGGCGCAGGTGCGCAATGCCGGCACCGACGGGGTGACCCAACTGGTGGCCGGTCACGACCTGACCCTGGGCGCGCAGACGCTCACGCACAGTACCGACGCCACGCACGATGCACGCAACTACCAACGCAGCAGCGAGACCACGCATGCGGTGAGCAGCGTGCAAGGCGCGGGCGACGTGGTGTTGGCGGCGGGCCACGATCTGACGCTGCAAGCGGCGCAGATCGGCGCAGGCAAGGCGCTGACCACGCATGCGGTGAGCAGCGTGCAAGGCGCGGGCGACGTGGTGTTGGCGGCGGGCCACGATCTGACGCTGCAAGCGGCGCAGATCGGCGCAGGCAAGGCGCTGGCGGGCGTTGCAGGCCGGCCACGACCTCGATAGTCAGGCGGTGGTGGACAGCACCACACAGTCGCGCAGCAGCGTGAGCAAGCGCCACTCGCTGGTCACCTCGAACGACGACGAACACGTGCAAGGCACGCAACTGGGCGCAGGCGGCGACATCGTGATGCGCGCGGGCAAAAGCGCCACTCGCTGGTCACCTCGAACGACGACGAACACGTGCAAGGCACGCAACTGGGCGCAGGCGGCGACATCGTGATGCGCGCGGGCAATGATCTGACCCTGGCCTCGACGGCGGTGGCGAGCCAGAACGGCGGCATCGCCCTGGCCGCGGGCCACCGACGTGGCGCTGACCGCGACGCAGGAACAGCACGACAGCGTGGTGGACGAGCAAACGCGCAAGAAAAAGTTCCTCTCCAGCAAGACCACGACCACGCACGACGAGAGCCACGACAGCCTGGCGGTGACGAGCAGCCTGAGCGGCGACACGGTGCACATCGCGGCGGGCCACGACCTGCTGGCGCAAGGCGCGCAGATTGTCGGCACCGGCGACGTGGGTGGTGCTGGCGGCGGGTAACAACCTGACCCTGGAGACAGCGCAGAACACGCACAGCGAGGAGCACGACAAACAGGTCAAGAAGAGCGGCCTGTTCGGCAATGCTGGCGGCGGGTAACAACCTGACCCTGGAGACAGCGCAGAACACGCACANGGGCAACGACCTGACCCTGGCCTCGACGGCGGTGGCGAGCCAGAACGGCGGCATCGCTCTGGCCGCGGGCAACTGGGCGCAGGCGGCGACATCGTGATGCGCGCGGGCAACGACCTGACCCTGGCCTCGACGGCGGTGGCGAGCCAGAACGGCGGCATCGCTCTGGCCGCGGGCCATTGACGTGGCGCTGACCGCGACGCAGGAACAGCACGACAGCGTGGTGGACGAGCAAACGCGCAAGGTGGCGCTGACCGCGACGCAGGAACAGCACGACAGCGTGGTGGACGAGCAAACGCGCAAGAAAAAGTTCCTCTCCAGCAAGACCACGACCACACACGACGCGACGCACGACAGCCTGGCGGTGACGAGCAGCCTGAGCGGCGACACGGTGCACATCGCGGCGGGCAACGACCTGCTGGCGCAGGGTGCGCAGATCGTCGGCACGGGCGACGTGGTGCTGGCGGCGGGCAACAACCTGACCCTGGAGACAGCGCAGAACACGCACAGCGAGGAGCACGACAAACAGGTCAAGAAGAGCGGCCTGTTCGGCAATGGTGGCCTCAGCGTCAGTCACCTACGGCAAGCAATCGCTCAAGACCGATGCGACCAACGCCACGGTGACCCACACCGGCAGCACGGTGGGCAGCCTGGAGGGCAACGTGACGATGGTAGCGGGCAATACGCTGGCGATCACGGGCAGCGATGTGATGGCGTTGCAGGGCGACATCACCGCCAAGGCGAAGGACATCGCGATCACCGAAGTGCACGACACCACCGACAGCACGCAGCAGACGGCGTTCAAGCAAGGCGGTGTGACATTGTCGGTGACCTCGGCGGCGCTGAACCTGGCGCAGTCGGCGGTACAAAGTGCGCAGGCGGGCAGCCAGGCCAAGGGCGATGCGCGGATGCAGGCGCTGGCCGGTGCTTCTGCGGCGTACAGCGCGTATGGGGCGAGTCAGTCGCTGGGCAAACTTGCCTCTGCCGATAGCGTCAAGGACGCGGCGCAAGGGGCGGGCATCAACATCGCCATCACCGTGGGCGGCAGCCGCAGCCATAGCGAGAGGCGGCGCTGAACCTGGCGCAGTCGGCGGTACAAAGTGCGCAGGCGGGCAGCCAGGCCAAGGGCGATGCGCGGATGCAGGCGCTGGCCGGTGCTTCTGCGGCGTACAGCGCGTATGGGGCGAGTCAGTCGCTGGGCAAACTTGCCTCTGCCGATAGCGTCAAGGACGCGGCGCAAGGGGCGGGCATCAACATCGCCATCACCGTGGGCGGCAGCCGCAGCCATAGCGAGAGCGAACGAACAACACAGCGACACGGTCAAGGGCTCGACCCTGCATGCCGGCGGCAATGTCACCTTGATCGCCACTGGCGGCGGCGACGACAGCAACCTCTTGATCCGCGGCAGCGACGTCAAAGCGGGCAACAACCTGCTGCTGGCGGCGGACCACGACATCACGGTGGAGTCGGCACAGAACAGCGGCGAGCAACACAGCCGCAGCAAGAGCGGCAGCGCGGCGATCGGCGTGGCGGTGAACTATGGCGCGGACGGCATGGCGGCGGGCGTCACCGCCAACGCCAGCAGCGCACCTCTTGATCCGCGGCAGCGACGTCAAAGCGGGCAACAACCTGCTGCTGGCGGCGGACCACGACATCACGGTGGAGTCGGCACAGAACAGCGGCGAGCAACACAGCCGCAGCAAGAGCGGCAGCGCGGCGATCGGCGTGGCGGTGAACTATGGCGCGGACGGCATGGCGGCGGGCGTCACCGCCAACGCCAGCAGCGCGCACGGCAAGGGCGATGGCACGGACGTGACCCAACGCAACAGCCACCTGTCGGTCGGCGGGCAACACGGCCACGCTCATCAGCGGCCACGACACCACGCTGGATGGCGCGGTGCTGTCGGCGAACAAGGTGATGGCGGATGTGGGGCGGGCAACACGGCCACGCTCATCAGCGGCCACGACACCACGCTGGATGGCGCGGTGCTGTCGGCGAACAAGGTGATGGCGGATGTGGGCGGCCGGTGATCTGCACATCCACAGCGAGCAGGACACCAGCCATTACGCCAGCCACGACACCTCTGCCAGTGCCAGTGTCACCGTGGGCATGGGGGCGAGTGGCAGTGCGAGTTATAGCCACTCCAAGGTGGATGGCGACTTCGCCAGCGTGACGGAACAAAGAGCCACGACACCTCTGCCAGTGCCAGTGTCACCGTGGGCATGGGGGCGAGTGGCAGTGCGAGTTATAGCCACTCCAAGGTGGATGGCGACTTCGCCAGCGTGACGGAACAAAGCGGCATCCAGGCCGGCGATGGCGGGTTCGACATCACCGTGCATGGCAACACGGATTTGTTTGAAGGGCGCAGTGATCGCGAGCACGCAGGGTGCGATCGACCAAGGGCGCAACCAACTGACCACCGGCACGCTGACGGTGGCCGACATCACCAATACCAGCCACTACAAGGCGACGGGGGTGAACCTGTCCGGCGGGTATGCGGCGGGGGGGAGCAATGGCAAGTCCGATGGCAAGAGCGATGGCGGCAGTGGCGACAGCGCCAGCAGCCAGATGCCCTCGACAGCGAATAATGGCAGCAGTTGGTCCTGGCAGAACCAGGGCAGCGGGGCGCGGGGAACCGCAGCGGGCTACGACAGCAAGAGCGGCAGCCAGACCTCGATCACGCACAGCGGAATCAGTGGCGGCGCACTGACCATCACCGATGCAGCAGGGCAACAAGCCAAGAGCGGACAGAGCGTGGCCGACACGCTTGCGGCACTCAAGCGCGACGTGCACACCGGCGACAGCGGTAATGGCTTGGTCAAGGACTGGAACGGGCAACAACTGCAACAGCAAGTGACCGCTGGTGCGCAGATCATGGCGACGTTCGGCCAGCAGGCGAGCAAGGCGATTGGTGATTACGCCTCGCAAAAGGCGTTGGAACTGCGCGGGCAGGGCAACGAAGCAGAAGCGGCCAAATGGGACGAAGGCGGCGTCTACCGCGTGGCGGCGCACGCGGCGATGGGCGCATTGGGTGGCGGCGTACAAGGCGCGTTGGGTGCAGGCGCGGCGGCGAGTGCGGCACCGAAGTTGACCGAGCTGACCAAGGACCTGCCCGACGGCGTGCGTGAAGCAGTGGGTGCGGGCCTGGCAGCGGGATTGGGGGCGGTGACCGGCGGCGCGAGCGGCGCGGCCACGGCGTTCAACGAGGATACGAATAATCGGCAGTTGCATCCGGTCGAGATGAGCTTCCTTGCCGCTGAGGCTGCCAAGTATGCCGAGTATGCAAAAATCAGTGAAAAAGAGGCAACGCAGTTGCTGATTGCTGCTTCTTTGGATCAGCTTGATAGCACTGCGCAGGCGCAAACCACGGGTCAGGATGCCGCAAAGTATCAAGCGGCTGCAAACTGGCTTGCCAGCGAAGCGGCCGATGCGCACCTTGGGTTCGTCAATGAGAAGGGCGAACTTCAGCAGGCTTTCACCGCGACCAAAAGCCAGTTCTATGACCCGACGCTATACGACCAGCCATATCGCGGAAATCTTCTTACCAAGATCACGGACAAGGTATTCGATACGCATCTGACCGCTGGGCATTCGATCACGATGGACGACTATCTTTCGGTGGGGTCTGATCTCAAATTGGAGGGGCAGTATCAACTGTGGCGGGCGACTCGACCTGCGGATATGTCCAAGTGGAGTGCAGACGACTTGCAGACGATGTCCGGATTTGTTCAGAAGAACGATCTGCGGTTGATGGCGAAATTGGGGATTTTTGGCCCGATAGGTGCCAGTTGGGTGTCGTTGTCGGATGGCGATTACAAGGGCGTAGTTGATAATGCGGCGATCAACATCGCTGGCGGCGTGGTGCCTGTTGGTTCAGTTGGTCGGTCATTGGAGCATGCTGGCGAGGCAGTGATCGATGCATCCAGAGATGTTAGATTAGCTCAAGAACTAAATTCGCCGGCAAAGACATCTGTTAAGGAGCTTGAAGTGGATTCTTATAGGGAACTTAAATCCAGGGAGGTGGTTGGAGATGGCTTGGAACATGACCATATCCCTTCATTTGCTGCATTGCGAACTGCAAAAGAGGCTGAATTGGGCCGCCCCCTCACTGATGCTGAGACAAAAGTTCTCTATCAGAATGCGACTGCAGTTGAGGTTACAAAAGAGGTTCATGTCGCAGGGCCTACATATGGCGGCAAGAATACTATTGAGCAAATACAGAAAGATGCATCTGATTTGTGTGATGCAGTTTGTCGAAATACAGACTCATTGCGATATAATCTAATCAGTAGAGGCTATGATTCGAAATTGGTGGACGAGACCGTCCAAAAAATCATCGAAAGAAATAGAAAGATGGGAATCATAAAATGAATTTAAGTTGGTCTGATTTCATTGGCGCGCTAGGCAAGGATGAATCTGGAGTCGAGTTCATAAAATTCATTTCAAATTTTGATGAGACTCCTGTAACTTCGAATACGCCAGAGGAATATAATGATCCGGAGGGCAGGACGAGGTTTTATAAATTCTTAAATTCCGGAGTGGAGTTGGGAATTAGATCTGAGAAATTAAATCACATTCATTTTTTCATTCAGAGCCATGAGGGGTTTTTGCCTTACAGTGGGCAAGTATTTGATATTAATGTTAAGGGGTGTAATTATCAGGGAATTTTGAAAGAATTCGGCCGTCCGAAAGACTTTGGAGGAGGGAGGCAAGACCCTTTGATCGGCTACGTAAATAAGTGGATCAGTTACGATTTTGATCAATTTGGAATGCATATGGAGTTTTCTTTGGATGATAAATTATGGAAGGTTACTTTATTGGGGAATATCTGAGCCTGTTAGTCTGTGAATTTTTAAATTGAACTGTGTAACTTCGGTCTTCACAGTTCTTCCATTGGCATGCGCTCTTCATTCAATGCCGTAATCACCAACTCACGATCCCGCACAGTGATGCTTAGCTTGCACCCGATGGCGAAGCCCAACTGTTCCAGCCAGCGGCCACGCAGGCGCAGTGCGGGCACGGGTTGATGGCTGTCGGGATAATAGCCATACCCCATGGTGCATTGCTGCGTCGGACGCACGCGTCGCGGTGGGCGTTGTGCCCGAGCAAGCTTGGCCGCATGCTCGGCCGCATTCAGCGCCGCCGCCTGCTCACGCGTCATCATGGGAGTGAGCGTCGGCTCCACAAACGTCCATTGCAGGTCCGTGCATGGCGTCGCTTGGCTTGGCGAACGCTTGGTTGTTGTTTTACTGCGGCGGGATAAAGATTGACGCATGGCAATAGCCTCTCCTCGGTGGACGAGAACCGCCGCCAACGGCGACGGGATGTCGGGAGGTTAGAAACCGCACGTAGCCGGCGGGCGTATTTCCCCGAAGGGTGTTGTATTAGCCGCCCTCCCGACGCAGGCATTGCGTCGGTTTGCACCTGCGAACAGGCACCTCGGTGGACGAGAACCGCCGCCAACGGCGACGGGATGTCGGGAGGTTAGAAACCGCACGTAGCCGGCGGGCGTATTTCCCCGAAGGGTGTTGTATTAGCCGCCCTCCCGACGCAGGCATTGCGTCGGTTTGCACCTGCGAACAGGCACAAAAAACCCACCGGTTTGACGGAGGTGGGTACCGCTACGTGAGGAGTTTCTACGCTCCTTGGTTGAAAGATTGCAGTCGGTTGCGTTCGTTGTCAATCGATAATCTGCACAATAACTACACGTGCCTCGCCTTCGTCGGTACGCGGTGACCGGCAGCGTGGCGGTCAATGCGGCAGGCGGTTCGCCGGACCGCATCGTGATGGGTGGGTGCGCCGGACACGCAACTGCCCAGCGCCAGCCTGTTCAACGTGCAGCCCAACGGCGGCCACGCGCTGGTGGAGACCGATCCACGCTTCACCAACTAGACACGCAACTGCCCAGCGCCAGCCTGTTCAACGTGCAGCCCAACGGCGGCCACGCGCTGGTGGAGACCGATCCACGCTTCACCAACTACCGGGTGTGGCTGAGTTCGGACGCGCAACTGCGGCAACTGGGCTACAACGCCGACACCATGCAGCAACGCCTGGGCGATGGGTACTACGAACAGAAGTTGGTGCGCGAGCAGATCGGGCAACTGACCGGTCGT
>NZ_JZIM01000035.1:0-11250 GCF_000963215.1 Xanthomonas sp. MUS 060 | reverse complement strand
TGAATCGCGGTGATTTGACTGCCGAACGCTTCCTCATGGATCCATTCAGTGCCGATCCGACGGCGCGGATGTATCGCACTGGCGATCTGGGGCGTTGGCGTGCCGATGGCACGCTGGAGTTTGTGGGACGCAACGACCATCAGGTCAAGATTCGTGGTTTCCGCATCGAACGAATTGGGCGAGATCGAGGCCCGGTTGAGCGCGCATGCGGATGTGCGCGAGAGTGTGGTGGTGGCGCTGGAGGATGCCACGGGTAGCGAAGGATGCCACGGGTAGCGACAAGCAAACGATTGGTGGCGTATTGGGTTGCGACGCAGGATGCGACGCACGAGTCCCTTGGCGTGGAAAGCTTGCGTAGTTGGCTGTCGGACACGTTGCCGGATTACATGGTGCCGGCGGCTTATGTGCAATTGGATCGCCTGATGCGACGCACGAGTCCCTTGGCGTGGAAAGCTTGCGTAGTTGGCTGTCGGACACGTTGCCGGATTACATGGTGCCGGCGGCTTATGTGCAATTGGATCGCCTACCGACCACTGACCCCGAACGGGGCAAGCAAGCTGGATCGCAACTGGATCGCAAGGCAGGCATTACCCGCGCCGGATGCTACAGCCTATGCCGCGCCTGCGTATGAAGCACCGCAGGGTGAGGTCGAACACACCATTGCCGCGATCTGGCGTGACCTGCTGGGTCTGGAGAGCATCGGGCGGCACGACAACTTCTTCGCGCTCGGTGGGCATTCGTTGTTGGCGGTGACGCTGAACGAGCGGATGCGCCAGCAGGGTTTACAGGCCGATTTGCGCACACTGTTCACCACTCCGACGCTCATAGCACTGGCTGCGGCGAGCGGCGCCGTGTCAGTCAGTGTGCCGCCCAACCGCATTGGCCCAGACAGCGTAGCGATCACGCCTGAGATGTTGCCGCTGGTAGCACTCACTCAGGAACAGATCGATCGCATTGTCGCGATGACCCCAGGCGGTTCGGCCAATATCCAGGACATCTATCCGCTGGCCCCGTTGCAAGAAGGCATTTTCTTCCATCATCTGATGCAACAACAAGGTGATGCCTATCTGCTGCCAAACTTGATCGCGTTCGATAGCCGTTCGCGTTTGGATAGGTTTGTCGATGCGCTGCAGCGTGTCATTGATCGTCACGACATTCTGCGCACGGCGATCGCCTGGGAAGGGCTGGCCGCACCGGTCCAGGTCGTGTGGCGGCATGCGCCGCTGCCGATCGAGGAGGTGTGTCTGGATGATGCCGAAGGTGATGCGGCGGCACAGCTGCAATCGCGCTTCGATCCACGGCATTGGCGCATGGATATGCGTCAGGCGCCGCTGATGCGTGGCTTTGCGATGCAAGATTCGAGCAGTGGCCGCTGGCTGCTGCAGTTGCTCAGTCACCATGCTGCCTTGGATCACACGACATTGGAGATCGTGTTAGAGGAGGTCAGTTGCCACTTATGTGGTGAAGCTGACACCTTGCCAGCCCCGCTTCCGTTCCGCAATTTTGTGGCGCAGGCGCTGCTGGGCGTGAGTCGCGAGGAGCACGAGGCGTATTTCCGGACGATGCTCGCCGATGTGGATGAGCCCTGTGCCCCGTTCGGTCTGGTTGACGGACAGGGCGATGGATCCGACGTGGAGCAGGTACGTGTCAATCTGCATGAGCCACTATCGGCATTGCTGCGCAGCCAGGCACGGACGCTCGGCGTGAGCACGGCCAGTCTGTTTCATCTGGCCTGGGCGCAGGTGGTGGCACGCACAACGTGCCATGAGCGTGTTGTATTCGGAACCGTGCTGTTTGGCCGCATGCAGGGTGGAGTGGGGGCCGACCGTGCCCTTGGCATGTTCATCAATACCTTGCCGCTGCGGATCGAGATTGACGCGTCCAGTGTGGTAGAGAGTGTGCATCTTATGCAGCAGCGTCTTGCAGAGCTCTTGCGGCACGAGCATGCGTCGTTGTCGTTGGTGCAGCGGTGCAGCGGTGTTCCAGCACCTGCACCGTTGTTTACCTCGCTGCTCAACTACCGGCATCGGATTCAAGCAGAAGGTGCTGCCGAGGCGATGGCGTGGGAGGGAATCGAGACCATGCTAGCGCATGGGCGCACGAGTTATCCGCTCATGGTTGCTATCGACGATGTTGGGTCGGGATTTGCGCTGACGGTGCAGGCGCAGCGGCCACTCGTTGCGGAACGGATATGCGCGTTTCTAGTGAAGGCACTGGAAAGGCTTACCGATGCACTTGCACATGCACCACAGACAACAGTGCGCAATCTCGATGTTCTACCTGAGGCCGAAAGGCAGCAGGTCTTGATGCAGTGGAATGCAACGACAGCGGATTATCCACGCGATGCGTGTGTACACGAATTGTTCGAAGTACAGGTAGCGCGTGATCCATCGGCCATCGCGCTGGTGCAGGGCGAGGAGTCGCTCACGTATGGCGAATTGAACGCGCGTGCCAACCGGCTGGCGCATTACCTGGGCGAATTAGGCGTACGCCCAGACGACCGAGTGGCGATCTGCCTGGAACGCGGCATCGCCGCCATTGTCGCCATGCTCGGTGTTCTCAAATCCGGCGCAGCCTATGTTCCGCTCGATCCGACATCGCCTGGCAACCGTTTGCTCGCATTGCTGGACGACTGCCGCGCCAGCGTCGTCATCGTCGACCAGTCGTTGCCGACGACATCGCGCGATGGATTGACGCTGCCGATAATCAGCGTAACCGATCTCGTGCTCATCCAGCGTGCCACGCACAATCCCGACATCGCGGGGTTGCAGCGGCAGCATCTGGCCTATGTGATGTACACCTCCGGTTCCACCGGCCAGCCCAAGGCGACAATGATCACCCACCAGGGTCTGGTCGCTTACGCGGCGGCACTGAGCGAACGCTGCGCCTTGCAGCCAGGCGATACCTCGCTGGTCTTTACTTCGTTGCACTTCGATTTGGCTCTGACCGGGGTTTATCCACCGTTGCTGTGCGGCGGTACCGTGCAATTGTGTGCACATGACAGTACACCGGCAGATTGGGCGCATGCACTGCGGCAGGGGCGCGCCATTGCTCCACTCAAGCTCACTCCCTCTCATCTGACGCTGTTGCAGCAGGAACTTGGCGATACCCCGTTGGACGGATGCGTGAGAGTGCTGGTGCTCGGCGGCGAAGCACCGTCTGTCGATGCTGTGCGCTGGTGGCGGGAGCGCTCGCCAAGCACGCAGATATTCAACCACTACGGCCCGACTGAAACCACAGTGGGTTGTCTCATGCACGCGCTGTGTGGCGATGAAGACCGCATTCCTCTCGGGCTTCCGCTTGCTGGTGTGCGAGTTTACGTGCTCGATGTGCACGGACAGCTTTGCCCACATGGCGTACCGGGTGAACTGTATATCGCTGGTCATGGTTTGGCGCGTGGCTATCTTGGCCGTGCGGATCTGACGGCCGAACGTTTCGTGCCTGATCCGTTCGCTCAACAGCCTGGTCAACGCATGTACCGCAGTGGCGATTTGGTGCGCTGGCGCGCCGATGGCACGCTGGAGTTCCTCGGTCGCAATGACGATCAAATTAAGCTGCGCGGTTTCCGTATCGAGCTTGGAGAAATCCAGGCTGCCTTGCGTGCTTGCGACGGTGTGCGTGATGCGGTGGTCATCGCTCGCCAGTACAACGCTGGCGAGTTGCGTCTGGTCGCCTATGTGGTGGGTGATGTTGACGGCATCGAGCTTAATCCCGAAGCAGTGCGGACACAGCTTGGTGCGCGCTTGCCGGATTACATGGTTCCCAGCGCATACGTACATCTGGATTTACCCGCGCCGGATGCTACAGCCTATGCCGCGCCTGCGTATGAAGCACCGCAGGGTGAGGTCGAACACACCATTGCCGCGATCTGGCGTGACCTGCTGGGTCTGGAGAGCATCGGGCGGCACGACAACTTCTTCGCGCTCGGTGGGCATTCGTTGTTGGCGGTGACGCTGAACGAGCGGATGCGCCAGCAGGGTTTACAGGCCGATTTGCGCACACTGTTCACCACTCCGACGCTCATAGCACTGGCTGCGGCGAGCGGCGCCGTGTCAGTCAGTGTGCCGCCCAACCGCATTGGCCCAGACAGCGTAGCGATCACGCCTGAGATGTTGCCGCTGGTAGCACTCACTCAGGAACAGATCGATCGCATTGTCGCGATGACCCCAGGCGGTTCGGCCAATATCCAGGACATCTATCCGCTGGCCCCGTTGCAAGAAGGCATTTTCTTCCATCATCTGATGCAACAACAAGGTGATGCCTATCTGCTGCCAAACTTGATCGCGTTCGATAGCCGTTCGCGTTTGGATAGGTTTGTCGATGCGCTGCAGCGTGTCATTGATCGTCACGACATTCTGCGCACGGCGATCGCCTGGGAAGGGCTGGCCGCACCGGTCCAGGTCGTGTGGCGGCATGCGCCGCTGCCGATCGAGGAGGTGTGTCTGGATGATGCCGAAGGTGATGCGGCGGCACAGCTGCAATCGCGCTTCGATCCACGGCATTGGCGCATGGATATGCGTCAGGCGCCGCTGATGCGTGGCTTTGCGATGCAAGATTCGAGCAGTGGCCGCTGGCTGCTGCAGTTGCTCAGTCACCATGCTGCCTTGGATCACACGACATTGGAGATCGTGTTAGAGGAGGTCAGTTGCCACTTATGTGGTGAAGCTGACACCTTGCCAGCCCCGCTTCCGTTCCGCAATTTTGTGGCGCAGGCGCTGCTGGGCGTGAGTCGCGAGGAGCACGAGGCGTATTTCCGGACGATGCTCGCCGATGTGGATGAGCCCTGTGCCCCGTTCGGTCTGGTTGACGGACAGGGCGATGGATCCGACGTGGAGCAGGTACGTGTCAATCTGCATGAGCCACTATCGGCATTGCTGCGCAGCCAGGCACGGACGCTCGGCGTGAGCACGGCCAGTCTGTTTCATCTGGCCTGGGCGCAGGTGGTGGCACGCACAACGTGCCATGAGCGTGTTGTATTCGGAACCGTGCTGTTTGGCCGCATGCAGGGTGGAGTGGGGGCCGACCGTGCCCTTGGCATGTTCATCAATACCTTGCCGCTGCGGATCGAGATTGACGCGTCCAGTGTGGTAGAGAGTGTGCATCTTATGCAGCAGCGTCTTGCAGAGCTCTTGCGGCACGAGCATGCGTCGTTGTCGTTGGTGCAGCGGTGCAGCGGTGTTCCAGCACCTGCACCGTTGTTTACCTCGCTGCTCAACTACCGGCATCGGATTCAAGCAGAAGGTGCTGCCGAGGCGATGGCGTGGGAGGGAATCGAGACCATGCTAGCGCATGGGCGCACGAGTTATCCGCTCATGGTTGCTATCGACGATGTTGGGTCGGGATTTGCGCTGACGGTGCAGGCGCAGCGGCCACTCGTTGCGGAACGGATATGCGCGTTTCTAGTGAAGGCACTGGAAAGGCTTACCGATGCACTTGCACATGCACCACAGACAACAGTGCGCAATCTCGATGTTCTACCTGAGGCCGAAAGGCAGCAGGTCTTGATGCAGTGGAATGCAACGACAGCGGATTATCCACGCGATGCGTGTGTACACGAATTGTTCGAAGTACAGGTAGCGCGTGATCCATCGGCCATCGCGCTGGTGCAGGGCGAGGAGTCGCTCACGTATGGCGAATTGAACGCGCGTGCCAACCGGCTGGCGCATTACCTGGGCGAATTAGGCGTACGCCCAGACGACCGAGTGGCGATCTGCCTGGAACGCGGCATCGCCGCCATTGTCGCCATGCTCGGTGTTCTCAAATCCGGCGCAGCCTATGTTCCGCTCGATCCGACATCGCCTGGCAACCGTTTGCTCGCATTGCTGGACGACTGCCGCGCCAGCGTCGTCATCGTCGACCAGTCGTTGCCGACGACATCGCGCGATGGATTGACGCTGCCGATAATCAGCGTAACCGATCTCGTGCTCATCCAGCGTGCCACGCACAATCCCGACATCGCGGGGTTGCAGCGGCAGCATCTGGCCTATGTGATGTACACCTCCGGTTCCACCGGCCAGCCCAAGGCGACAATGATCACCCACCAGGGTCTGGTCGCTTACGCGGCGGCACTGAGCGAACGCTGCGCCTTGCAGCCAGGCGATACCTCGCTGGTCTTTACTTCGTTGCACTTCGATTTGGCTCTGACCGGGGTTTATCCACCGTTGCTGTGCGGCGGTACCGTGCAATTGTGTGCACATGACAGTACACCGGCAGATTGGGCGCATGCACTGCGGCAGGGGCGCGCCATTGCTCCACTCAAGCTCACTCCCTCTCATCTGACGCTGTTGCAGCAGGAACTTGGCGATACCCCGTTGGACGGATGCGTGAGAGTGCTGGTGCTCGGCGGCGAAGCACCGTCTGTCGATGCTGTGCGCTGGTGGCGGGAGCGCTCGCCAAGCACGCAGATATTCAACCACTACGGCCCGACTGAAACCACAGTGGGTTGTCTCATGCACGCGCTGTGTGGCGATGAAGACCGCATTCCTCTCGGGCTTCCGCTTGCTGGTGTGCGAGTTTACGTGCTCGATGTGCACGGACAGCTTTGCCCACATGGCGTACCGGGTGAACTGTATATCGCTGGTCATGGTTTGGCGCGTGGCTATCTTGGCCGTGCGGATCTGACGGCCGAACGTTTCGTGCCTGATCCGTTCGCTCAACAGCCTGGTCAACGCATGTACCGCAGTGGCGATTTGGTGCGCTGGCGCGCCGATGGCACGCTGGAGTTCCTCGGTCGCAATGACGATCAAATTAAGCTGCGCGGTTTCCGTATCGAGCTTGGAGAAATCCAGGCTGCCTTGCGTGCTTGCGACGGTGTGCGTGATGCGGTGGTCATCGCTCGCCAGTACAACGCTGGCGAGTTGCGTCTGGTCGCCTATGTGGTGGGTGATGTTGACGGCATCGAGCTTAATCCCGAAGCAGTGCGGACACAGCTTGGTGCGCGCTTGCCGGATTACATGGTTCCCAGCGCATACGTACATCTGGATGACTTGCCGCTGACCCCGAACGGCAAGCTGGATCGGAAGGCGTTACCCGCACCGGATGCCGCAGCCTATGCGGCGCGTGCGTATGAAGCGCCACAGGGCGCGATTGAACAAACCATCGCCCGCGATCTGGTGCGATCTATTGGGTCTAGAGAGCATCGGGCGGCAGGACAACTTCTTCGCGCTCGGGCGGCAGGACAACTTCTTCGCGCTCGGTGGGTGGACATTCGCTGCTGGCGGTGCGGGTCGCCTCGCGTGTGCGCAAGGAATTGGGTGTCGAGATTGGCGTGGCCGAGCTGTTTACGCATGCGGACATTCGCTGCTGGCGGTGCGGGTCGCCTCGCGTGTGCGCAAGGAATTGGGTGTCGAGATTGGCGTGGCCGAGCTGTTTACGCATGCGACGCTGCAAGACCTTGCCGCTTGTGTGGCGGGCGTCCTCGTCCAGCGCGATCTTGCCGCCGATCGTGCCGCTGGAGCCGGATGCACCGCGGGTGCTGTCGTTTGCGCAGCAACGGCTCTGGTTCCTGTCCCGATCGTGCCGCTGGAGCCGGATGCACCGCGGGTGCTGTCGTTTGCGCAGCAACGGCTCTGGTTCCTGTCGCAGGCAGTTCGAGGGCGTCAGCCAGGCGTATCACGTCAGCGGTGGCCTGCGCTTGCGTGGGGCATTGGATACGCAGGCGTTGCAGCGTGCATTGGACCGTATCGTGGCCCGACATGCGTCGCTGCGCACGACCTTCGTGCTGGTCGATGGGCAGACGTTGCAGCACATTTCTGCTGAGGACATTGGCTTCCATCGGATCGATCACGATCTGCGCGATGTATCCGAACGCGAGACGATGCTGCAGCAATTATTGGCCGAGGAGGCACAGGCAGCATTTACGCTGGAGCACGGCCCGCTCATCCGTGGTCGGCTGATCATCCGTGGTCGGCTGATACGAACGCCTTGCCGATGACGAGTCCGTCCTCTTCGTCACGATGCACCACATCGTGTCGGACGGGTGGTCGATGGGGGTTTTGATCAACGAGTTGAGTGCGCTGTATCGGGCGTTCGCACGTGGCGAAGCCGATCCGCTGGCACCGTTGCCGATCCAGTACGCCGACTATGCAAGCTGGCAGCGGCAATGGTTGACAGGAGATGTGCTGGAGCNATCGGGCGTTCGCACGTGGCGAAGCCGATCCGCTGGCACCGTTGCCGATCCAGTACGTCGATTATGCAAGCTGGCAGCGGCAATGGTTGACAGGAGATGTGCTGGAGCAGCAAGCGAGCTACTGGCGCGAGACGATGGGGGTTTTGATCAACGAGTTGAGTGCGCTGTATCGGGCGTTCGCACGTGGCGAAGCCGATCCGCTGGCACCGTTGCCGATCCAGTACGTCGATTATGCAAGCTGGCAGCGGCAATGGTTGACAGGAGATGTGCTGGAGCAGCAAGCGAGCTACTGGCGCGAGACGCTGTCCGGCGCACCGGTATTGCTGGAGCTGCCCACGGATCGTCCGCGTCCAGCGCGTCAGGATCATGCCGGGGCGATGCTGGAGGTGGTCATCGGTCCGCAGCAGGCGCAGGCGCTGAAGGCACTGAGTGAGTCAGCGCCATGGCCTGACGATGTATATGACATTACTTGCCAGTTGGGCGCTGCTGCTAGCGCGTCTGTCCGGTCAGGACGATGTGGTGATCGGCAGCCCTGTAGCCAATCGTGGTCGCTCCGAGACCGAAGGATTGATCGGCTTCTTCGTCAACACGCTGGCCCTGCGGGTGGAATTGTCCGGCTCGCCGACGCTGGCGCAATTGCTGGCCTCGGTGAAGGAACGCGCATTGCAAGCGCAGGTGCATCAGGACATCCCGTTCGAGCAGGTGGTCGAACTGCTGCAGCCGCCACGCAGTCTGGCGCATGCGCCGCTGTTCCAGGTGATGTTCGCCTGCGCTCCGAGACCGAAGGATTGATCGGCTTCTTCGTCAACACGCTGGCCCTGCGGGTGGAATTGTCCGGCTCGCCGACGCTGGCGCAATTGCTGGCCTCGGTGAAGGAACGCGCATTGCAAGCGCAGGTGCATCAGGACATCCCGTTCGAGCAGGTGGTCGAACTGCTGCAGCCGCCACGCAGTCTGGCGCATGCGCCGCTGTTCCAGGTGATGTTCGCCTGGCAGAACACGCCGCAGGGCGAACTGGATCTTGGTGAAATCGAGGCGAGCGAGCGGTCTCACCACCGCGCAGACAAGTGCGCAGTTCGACCTATCGCTGTCATTGGCCGAGAGCGAGGAGGGGATTGTCGGCAGTCTGATCTATGCCACCGCGCTGTTCGAGCATGCGACGCTGGAGCGTTGGATCGGGCATTGGCGGCATCTGTTGGCGGCGATGGTGGCCGAGGGTGCTGAAGATCGGGCGGTGGACCGTCTGCCGTTGCTGGACGAGGCCGAGCGCCATCAGCTGCTGACGCAGTGGAATGCGACCAAGGCGGATTATCCTGGTGCTGAAGATCGGGCGGTGGACCGTCTGCCGTTGCTGGACGAGGCCGAGCGCCATCAGCTGCTGACGCAGTGGAATGCGACCAAGGCGGATTATCCTCGCGCGCGATGCCTGTGTGCATGCATTGTTCGAGGCACAGGTGGCGCGTGATCCATCGGCAATTGCGATTGTTCATGCCTGTGTGCATGCATTGTTCGAGGCACAGGTGGCGCGTGATCCATCGGCAATTGCGATTGTTCAAAACAATGTCGCGCTGACGTATGGCGAGTTGAATGTGCGTGCCAACCAGTTGGCGCATTACCTGCGTGAGTTGGGCGTACGCCCGGATGACCGCGTGGCAGTGTGCGTGCCGCGTAGCGTCGAGATGGTGGTGGCGTTGCTGGCGGTGTTGAAGGCGGGTGGCGCATATGTGCCGCTGGATCCGGATTATCCGCCGGAAAACAATGTCGCGCTGACGTATGGCGAGTTGAATGTGCGTGCCAACCAGTTGGCGCATTACCTGCGTGAGTTGGGCGTACGCCCGGATGACCGCGTGGCAGTGTGCGTGCCGCGTAGCGTCGAGATGGTGGTGGCGTTGCTGGCGGTGTTGAAGGCGGGTGGCGCATATGTGCCGCTGGATCCGGATTATCCGCCGGAGCGTGCGGCTGGCTTACATCCTCGCTGATTGTGGCCTCGCTCAGGTGTTGACGGTGGCGGATGCCATCTTGCCAGAACCGCTGGAGCTTTTGCGGGTCAACATCGACGATGCTGTGGTGAACGCAGCGCAGTTGCATAATCCCGGAGTGCACTCGCATGGCGGCACGAGCGCTTGTGTCATCTATACCTCCGGTTCGACAGGACTGCCGAAGGGAGTCGAAATCCCGCATCGAGGGATCAATCGTCTGGTATTGAACAATGGGTATCTTCCGTTCAGTCCGAGCGACTGTGTCGCTTTGGCGGCCAATCCGAGTTTCGATGCGACGACGTTCGAAGTCTGGGGTGCGCTGCTCAATGGCGCACGCTTGGTCGTCATCGAAGCCGATGTTTTGCTGAACCCTGTCAGGTTGGCGGAGACAGTCGAGTGCGCAGGCATCAGCATCTTGCTGTTAGCGGCGGGGCTGTTCCATCAATATGCCGAGAGCATGAAAAAGAGCTTCGGTCACTTGCGCTATCTGTTGGCCGGTGGTGATGCGATTGATCCAAGCGTGGTGGCGAAGGTCTTGGATGGCAACGGCCCCCAGCATTTCTTGAATTGCTATGGCCCGACGGAAATCACGACCATCGCGACGGCCTATGAGGCGATGGAAATCGACGAGGATGTCAGAAGTCTTCCGATCGGCAGGCCAATCGCAAACACGCAGATCTACATTCTTGATGCACACGGTGCGCCGGTTCCGATCGGGGTGGTGGGCGAGTTGTATATCGGTGGCGATGGCGTGGGTCTTGGATATTTGAATCGAGAGGAGTTGACCGCCGAACGCTTCCTGACGGATCCGTTTAGTACCGATCCGACGGCGCGGATGTATCGCAGTGGCGATCTGGGGCGCTGGCGTGCCGATGGCACGATTGAGTTTTTCGGACGTAACGATCATCAGGTCAAGATCCGTGGTTTCCGCATTGAATTGGGTGAAATCGAGGCGCGGCTGAGCGCGCATGCGGATGTGCGCGAATGCGTGGTGGTGGCGCTGGAAGGTGCGGTGGCTGGTACCGAGAAGCGTCTGGTGGCGTATTGGGTTGCTGCCGAAGGTGTGACGTCGGAACATCTTGGCGCGGAAATCTTGCGCAGTTGGTTGTCGGATACCTTGCCGGATTACATGGTGCCTGCTGCT
>NZ_JZIM01000034.1:0-12218 GCF_000963215.1 Xanthomonas sp. MUS 060 | reverse complement strand
CTGCGCCAGCAGGTCGGCGACGCTCGGTGTACCACGCAGGTCGATGCGCAGCGCCTGGGCATTGACGAAGAAGCCGATCAACGCTTCGAGTTCGCTGCGCGTGCGGTTGGCGACAGGCGCGCCGATCACAACCTGGTCTTGACCGGACAGCCGCGACAACAGCACGGCCCAGCCGGCCAACACGGTCATGAACACGGTGGGCCAGCAGGTCGGCGACGCTCGGTGTACCACGCAGGTCGATGCGCAGCGCCTGGGCATTGACGAAGAAGCCGATCAACGCTTCGAGTTCGCTGCGCGTGCGGTTGGCGACAGGCGCGCCGATCACAACCTGGTCTTGACCGGACAGCCGCGACAACAGCACGGCCCAGCCGGCCAACACGGTCATGAACACGGTGGTGCGGTGACGCTGGCTCACCGCGCGCAGGGCGGCGGTGAGGTCCGCATCGATGACGCACTCGACACTGTCACCGCGATAATCCTGCAATGCCGGACGCGGGTGGTCGGTCGGCAGTTCCAGCAGCGCGGGTGCGCCGTGCAGGTGCTCGCGCCAGAAGGCGAGCTGGCGTTGCAGCAGCGGTCCGTCGAGCACGCGGCGTTGCCACAGGCTGTAGTCGGCGTACTGGATCGGCAGGGGCGGCAGCGGATTGATTGGGCTGGCCTTGCACGAAGGCGGCGTACAACGCGCCAAGTTCGCGAATCAAGATCCCAATGGACCAGCCATCGGAGATGCTGTGGTGCATGCCGATCAGCAAGCGGGGCTGGCCTTGCACGAAGGCGGCGTACAACGCGCCAAGTTCGCGAATCAAGATCCCAATGGACCAGCCATCGGAGATGCTGTGGTGCATGCCGATCAGCAAGCGGTGTTGCTGCTCGGCCAGCTGCAGCAGGCAGCCACGGATCAACGGACCACGGCTCAGCTCGAAGGAAGGGCGTGCGGGTTGCCTGTTCGGCGTGATGCTGTGCGGCAACCGCGGCATCTGGCGTGTGACGCAGATCGATGCGGGTCAGCGCGAAGCCGACATTGGCCGGCGCGATCACCTGGGTAGCACCGTCGTCGTTTGGCCGGCGCGATCACCTGGGTAGCACCGTCGTCGTTGGCGAGGAAGCAGGTGCGCAGTACCTCGTGGCGGGCGACGATGTGGTCCAACGCCTGTTGCAACGCGGGCAGGTCCAGCGCACCGTGCAAGTCCATCACGCCAGAGAGGGTGTACGCCTGCGCGGCGCGTTCGTCGAATTGCGCCAGGAACCATAGCCGTTGTTGCGCGAAGGACAATGGCAGGGGTGCATCTCGATCGGCTGGAACGATGGGCGGCAACGTACTGGCGGTAGCGCTTGCCAGGGCGTGAGCCAACTCGGCCAGGCGCGGTTGGGCGAACAAGGTCGCCAGCGGCAGTTCGTTCCACCCCCAATGCGCTGCGAATGCGCGACATCAGGCGCACGCCCAGCAACGAATGCCCGCCCAGGGCGAAGAAATTGTCATGCCGTCCGATGGACTCCAGACCGAGTAATCACCCCCAATGCGCTGCGAATGCGCGACATCAGGCGCACGCCCAGCAACGAATGCCCGCCCAGGGCGAAGAAATTGTCATGCCGTCCGATGGACTCCAGACCGAGTAATTCGTTCGCGCCAGATCGCGGCAATGGTGTGTTCGATCTCGCCCTGTGGTGCTTCATACGTCAACGCCGCATAGGCCGCCGCATCCGGTGCGGGTAATGCCTTGCGATCCAGCTTGCCGTTGGGGGTCAGCGGTGTTCGATCTCGCCCTGTGGTGCTTCATACGTCAACGCCGCATAGGCCGCCGCATCCGGTGCGGGTAATGCCTTGCGATCCAGCTTGCCGTTGGGGGTCAGCGGCAAGCGATCCAACTGCACATAGGCCGCTGGCACCATGTAATCGGGCAGTCCATCCGATAGCCAACTGCGCAATACGGCAGCATCAACAGCTTCGTGACCGACCCAATACGCCACCAGCCGCTTCTCTGTCCCTGCCGTCTCAAGCGCACGCGACGACCACGCACTCGCGCACCTCCGCATGCGCGCTCAAGCGCGCCTCGATCTCGCCCAACTCGATGCGGAAACCACGGATCTTGACCTGGTGATCGTTGCGTCCCACAAACTCAATCGTGCCATCGGCACGCCAACGTCCCAGATCACCGCTGCGGTACATCGCACCTCCGCATGCGCGCTCAAGCGCGCCTCGATCTCGCCCAACTCGATGCGGAAACCACGGATCTTGACCTGGTGATCGTTGCGTCCCACAAACTCAATCGTGCCATCGGCACGCCAACGTCCCAGATCACCGCTGCGGTACATCCGCCGCCGTTGGATCATCACTAAATGGATCGGCGAGGAAGCGCTCGGCGGTCAATGCCGCTCGATTGAGATACCCACGCCCGACGAGGAAGCGCTCGGCGGTCAATGCCGCTCGATTGAGATACCCACGCCCGACGCCATCGCCACCGATATACAGCTCGCCGACCACCCCAATCGGTACCGGTGCGCCGTGTGTATCCAGGATGTAGATGCGCACATTGGAAATCGGACGCCCAATGGGTGGCGCACCCGTCGCATTCGCATCACATTCATGCAAACAGGCGCAGACGGTCGTCTCCGTCAGGCCGTAGCCATTAATCAACCTTCTTCCTTGGCTCCAACGTTTTGCATTGGCAGCAGAGAGTATATCCCCTGCAACAATCATCGTCTGCAAAGAGACAAGCTCTTCAACATTCGATACTGTTGGCAACAGCGCAGAAGGCAATGCCGCATGAGTAATTTTTTTATTTTTTACCAACTCAAAAAAACAATCCCCAAGAACAATTTCATTGCCATATTGAATAAATAATTTTCCACCCCAGCATATCACCATACTAATTTCGAACATAAAAGAGTCGAAACTGAAAGAGGCAAACTGCAAGACACGACTATCGGAATTTAAGACTAATTTTTGTTTTTGAACGAAAGCCATGTTGACGACACTGCGATGCTCGTTCATCGCACCCTTCGGCATACCCGTCGATCCGGACGTGTAGATCACATACGCCAGATGACGCGAGGTCAGACCATTGGCATGGCGGTCAGGATTCTGGTCCGGCAGATGCTGCCAACGCTCGCCATCGGCTTGCAGATCGACGACCACCGTCGAGGCAGTCGGATTCTCGACCAAGTGGCGGCTGATGGTATCCGTCAACATCACTGCCGCGCCGCAATCGGACTGCATATAGGCCAGTCGCTCCGGTGGATAGGCTGGGTCCAGCGGTACATAAGCACCGCCAGCCTTCAATACAGCCACCACCGCCACTATCATCTCCACACTGCGCTGCACGCAGATTGCTACCCGGTCGTCCGGGCACACGCCCAATTCGCGTAGGTAATGCGCCAGACGGTTCGCACGTGCATTCAACTCGCCATACGTCAGCGCCACCTCGCCCTGCACCACCGCGATGGCCGACGGATCACGCGCCACCTGTGCCTCGAAAAAGAGTCGAAACTGAAAGAGGCAAACTGCAAGACACGACTATCGGAATTTAAGACTAATTTTTGTTTTTGAACGAAAGCCATGTTGACGACACTGCGATGCTCGTTCATCGCACCCTTCGGCATACCCGTCGATCCGGACGTGTAGATCACATACGCCAGATGACGCGAGGTCAGACCATTGGCATGGCGGTCAGGATTCTGGTCCGGCAGATGCTGCCAACGCTCGCCATCGGCTTGCAGATCGACGACCACCGTCGAGGCAGTCGGATTCTCGACCAAGTGGCGGCTGATGGTATCCGTCAACATCACTGCCGCGCCGCAATCGGACTGCATATAGGCCAGTCGCTCCGGTGGATAGGCTGGGTCCAGCGGTACATAAGCACCGCCAGCCTTCAATACAGCCACCACCGCCACTATCATCTCCACACTGCGCTGCACGCAGATTGCTACCCGGTCGTCCGGGCACACGCCCAATTCGCGTAGGTAATGCGCCAGACGGTTCGCACGTGCATTCAACTCGCCATACGTCAGCGCCACCTCGCCCTGCACCACCGCGATGGCCGACGGATCACGCGCCACCTGTGCCTCGAACAACTCGTGTACACAGGCATCGCGTGGATAATCCTTCGTCGTTGCATTCCACTCCATCAACAGCTGATGGCGCTCAGCATCGTCCAGCAACGGCAAACATCCAACAAGCTGATCTTCAGCGCCATTGGTCACCATCGCTTCCAACAAATGCTGCCAATGGCCCATCCATCTCTGCACCGTCGCATGCTCGAACAGCCCGCTGGCATAGGTCAGACTACCGACGATCCCCTCCTCACTCTCGACCAACGACAACGACAGGTCGAACTGCGTAATCGTTTGCGCAACACCAAGCCCACTGGTCTCGATCTCGCCAAGATCCAGTTCACCCTGCGGCGTGTTCTGCCACGCAAACATCACCTGGAACAGTGGCGCATGCGCCAGACTGCGTGGCGGTTGAATCAGCTCGACGACCTGCTCGAACGGGATGTCCTGATGCGCCTGCGCCTGCAGTGCGCGCTCCCTCAACGCGGCCAGCAATTGCGCCAGCGTCGGCGAACTCGACAACTCCACTCGTAACGCCAGCGTGTTGACGAATAATCCTTCGTCGTTGCATTCCACTCCATCAACAGCTGATGGCGCTCAGCATCGTCCAGCAACGGCAAACATCCAACAAGCTGATCTTCAGCGCCATTGGTCACCATCGCTTCCAACAAATGCTGCCAATGGCCCATCCATCTCTGCACCGTCGCATGCTCGAACAGCCCGCTGGCATAGGTCAGACTACCGACGATCCCCTCCTCACTCTCGACCAACGACAACGACAGGTCGAACTGCGTAATCGTTTGCGCAACACCAAGCCCACTGGTCTCGATCTCGCCAAGATCCAGTTCACCCTGCGGCGTGTTCTGCCACGCAAACATCACCTGGAACAGTGGCGCATGCGCCAGACTGCGTGGCGGTTGAATCAGCTCGACGACCTGCTCGAACGGGATGTCCTGATGCGCCTGCGCCTGCAGTGCGCGCTCCCTCAACGCGGCCAGCAATTGCGCCAGCGTCGGCGAACTCGACAACTCCACTCGTAACGCCAGCGTGTTGACGAAGAAGCCGATCAGCCCCTCGGTCTCCGAACGACTACGATTGGCCACCGGACTGCCGATGACGACATCATCTTGACCAGATAGACGCGATAGCAGTAGCGCCCAACTCGCCAGGAGCGTCCGTCATGTATAGCGTCAGGCCATGGCGCTGGCTCAGCGCTTTGAGTGCCTGCGTCCGCTGCGGATCATGTATAGCGTCAGGCCATGGCGCTGGCTCAGCGCTTTGAGTGCCTGCGTCCGCTGCGGATCGACGACCACCTTCAGCATCGCACCGGCATGGTCCTGTCTCGCTGGACGTGGACGATCTGTCGGCAGTTCCAGCAACACCGGCGCACCGGATAGCGTCTTGCGCCAATACGTGGCCTGCTGGTCCAGTACCTCGCCCACCAGCCATTGCCGCTGCCAGCTTGCATAATCCGCGTACTGGATTGGCAACGGTGCTAGCGGATCGGCTTCGCCACGTGCGAACGCCCGATACAACACGCTCAGCTCGTTGATCAAAACCCCCATCGACCATCCATCCGAGACGATGTGGTGCATGGTCACGAACAGCACGGATTCGTCGTCGGCAAGTCGTATCAGCCGGCCACGGATGAGTGGGCCTTGCTCCAGCGCAAATGGCGCATGTGCCTCCTCGGTCAGCAGTTTCTCAAGCGCTTCCTCACGATCAGGCACACCACGCAGATCGTGAGCGATCAAATGGAAGCCACTGTCTTCAGCGGCGATTTGCTGCAACGCCTGCCCATCGACGAGCGCGAAGGTCGTGCGCAGCGACGCATGCCGGGTCACGATACGATCCAACGCACGTTGCAGTGCTTGTGCATCCAGCGCCCCGTGCAGACGCAGGCCACCGCTGATGTGATACGCCTGACTGAGACCCTCGAACTGCGATAGGAACCAGAGCCGCTGTTGTGCAAAGGACAGTACGCGCGGCGCATCCGGCTGCAATGGCAGGATCGGCGGCAAGATCGCACCGGACGAAGAGGCCACGCACGCGGCAAGGTCCTTCAGCGTCGCATGCGCGAACAGCTCCGCCACGCCGATCTCGACACCCAATTCCTGACGCAGGCGCGAAGCAACTCGTACCGCCAACAACGAATGTCCACCGAGTGCGAAGAAGTTGTCGTGCCGCCCGATGCTCTCCAGACCCAGCAGCTCACGCCAGATCGCGGCAATGGCTTGTTCGATCGCGCCCTGCGGTGCTTCATACGCAGGCGCCGCATAGGCTGAGCCATCCGGCGCGGGTAATGCCTTGCGATCCAGCTTCCCAGCAGCTCACGCCAGATCGCGGCAATGGCTTGTTCGATCGCGCCCTGCGGTGCTTCATACGCAGGCGCCGCNCCTTGCGATCCAGCTTGCCGGCCATTCGGAGTCAGCGGCAGGCGATCCAACTGCATATAGGCGGCAGGCACCATGTAATCCGGCAAGGTATCCGACAACCAACTGCGCAAGCTTTCCGCGCCAAGATGTTCCGACGTCACACCTTCGGCAGCAACCCATTCGGAGTCAGCGGCAGGCGATCCAACTGCATATAGGCGGCAGGCACCATGTAATCCGGCAAGGTATCCGACAACCAACTGCGCAAGCTTTCCGCGCCAAGATGTTCCGACGTCACACCTTCGGCAGCAACCCAATACGCCACAAGACGCTTCTCGGTACCAGCCGCCGCACCCTCCAGCGCCAACACCACGCATTCGCGCACATCCGCATGCGCACTCAGTCGCGCCTCGATTTCACCCAATTCAATGCGGAAACCACGGATCTTGACCTGATGATCGTTACGTCCCACGAACTCAATCGTGCCATCGGCACGCCAGCGACCCAGATCGCCAGTGCGATACATCCGCGCCGTCGGATCGGTACTAAATAATGGATCGGCGAGGAAGCGTGTGGCGCTCCTCAGGTCCTCTCGATTCAGATACCCACGCCCCACCCACGCCATCGCCGCCAATGTACAACTCGCCCACCACCCCAATCGGAACCGGTGCGCCTTGTACATCGAGGATATAGATCTGCGTGTTCGCAATCGGACGACCAATCGGCAGGATCCCGGTGTTTTCCGACTCGGCGCAGTAACGCCAGGCCGTGACATCCACTGCCGCTTCTGTCGGCCCATAAAGGTTGAAAATCTCAGCTGATGGAAAAACCGCCTGGGCACGTTCTGCAAGCGCTGCTTGCTGGCAAGGCTTCGCCACTACAAATAACCCGCTTGACCCAGGAATACGGATCATGATCTTCGCCACTACAAATAACCCGCTTGACCCAGGAATACGGATCATGATCGCCAGCCATGCTCGACAAATGCCCGCAGCATCGACGGCACGAAATGCAGNATAAAGATTGAAAATTTCGGCTGATGGAAAAACTACCTGGGCACGCTCTGCAAGTGCAGACTGCTGGCAAGGCTTCGCCACTACAAATAACCCGCTTGACCCAGGAATACGGATCATGATCTTCGCCACTACAAATAACCCGCTTGACCCAGGAATACGGATCATGATCGCCAGCCATGCTCGACAAATGCCCGCAGCATCGACGGCACGAAATTGCTCGACAAATGCCCGCAGCATCGACGGCACGAAATGCAGGCAACGTGGTGACTTGCGTATCGCGGATCAACGTCTTCAGATACACCGGATCTTTGTATGGCCTTCTGATTCGGTCAACTGCATCCGCGCTGGCCTTCTGATTCGGTCAACTGCATCCGCGCACCGACCGCTCAGCAGCGGCCAGAACAGTTCCCAGACCGAGACATCGAAGCTCATCGGTGTTTTTTGTAGTTCCCAGACCGAGACATCGAAGCTCATCGGTGTTTTTTGTAAAACAACCTCGGATCGATCCAGCGTGTAGGCCTCTTGCATCCACACGAGACGATTGACGACGCCGCGATGCTCGTTCATCGCGCGCACCCTTCGGCATACCGGTCGATCCGGACGTGTAGATCACATACGCCAGATGCCGCGAGGTCAGACCAACGGTGGTGCGATCCGGATTACTGTCGGGCAGGTGTGCCCAGCGCTGGCCGTCGGCTTGCAGATCGACGACCACCGTTGGCCGTCGGCTTGCAGATCGACGACCACCGTCGAGTGAAGCAGTCGGATGCTCGACCAAGTGGCGGCTCGCGNGGCAGTCGGATGCTCGACCAAGTGGCGGCTCGCGGTATCCGTCAACATCACCACTGGCCGTCGGCTTGCAGATCGACGACCACCGTCGAGGCAGTCGGATGCTCGACCAAGTGGCGGCTCGCGGTATCCGTCAACATCACCACTGCGCCGCAATCTGACTGCATATAGGCCAGCCGCTCCGGCGGATAGGCCGGATCCAGCGGCACATACGCACGCACCCGCCCGCCCGCCTTCAGCACCGCAAGCACCGCCACCACCATCTCCACACTGCGCTGCACGCAGATCGCCACGCGATCATCCGGGCATACGCCCAACTCGCGCAGGTAATGCGCCAGACGGTTGGCACGCGCGTTCAACTCGCCATAGGTCAGCGACACCTCGCCCTGCACTACCGCGATGGCCGATGGATCGTGTGCCACCTGTGCCTCGAACAATTCGTGCACACAGGCATCGCGCGGATAATCTGCTGCCGTTGCATTCCACTGCGTCAGTACCTGATGCCGTTCAAAGTCAGGCAGAACATCGAAATCACACATTGCTGTCTCTGGCGCATAAGCAAGGGCATCGGCAAGCCCTTCCAACGCCTTCAACATAAACGCGGATATACGATCCGCAACCAGTGGACGCCGCGACTGCACCTTCAGTACAAAATCCGATCCCACATCGTCCACAGAAACGGTAAGCGGATAATTCGTTCGCTCATGACTCGATAGCGTGTCGATCCCCTTCCATGCCATCGCTTTGGTAGCACTATTCGCTTGGCCACTATGGCGGTAGTTGAGCAGCGAGGTAAACAACGGTGCCGGTACCGAAACACCACTGCAACGCTGTGCTAGCGACAGCGGCGCATGCTCGTGCTGCAATAGCCCGGCAAGGCGCTGTTGTACCAAACGCACGCTCTCTAGCACGCTAGCACTATTAATTTCGATGCGTATCGGCAAGGTATTGATGAACATTCCCAGTGCACGGCCGGCCCCAGCTCCGCCCTGCATACGTCCAAACAACACTGTCCCGAACACAGTACTCTCACGCCCAGTGGCCCGCCCCACCACTTGCGCCCAGGCCAGATGAAACAGACTGGCTACGCTCACGCCGAGCGTGCGTGCCTGACTCCGCAGCAATGCCGACAGCCGATCCGGCAACTTGAGCTGCACCTCTTCCACATCGGATCCATCGCCCTGTACATCAACCAGACCGAACGGCGCACAGGATTCATCGATATCACCGAGCATTGTGCGGAAATACGCCTCATGCTCCTCTTGGCTAACACCCAGCAGCACCTGCGCCACAAAATTACGAAACGGCAGGGGGGCAGGCAAGCTAGACGCTTCACCACACAAGTGACATTTAACCTCTTCCAGCACGATCTCCAACGTGGTGTGATCTAGAGCAAGGTGGTGACTGAGCAACTGCAGCAGCCAACGGCCATTGACCGGATCGTGCGTCGTAAAACCACGCATCAGCGGCGCCTGACGCACATCCATGCGCCAGTAGCGCGGATCGAAGCGCGATTGCAACTGTGCCGCTACATCGAAGTCGGTGTCATCCAGGCAAACCTCCTCGATCACCAGTGGCGCATGCCGCCACACGACCTGGACTGGTGCGGCAAGCCCTTCCCAGACCACCGCTGTACGTAGAATATCGTGACGATCGATGACACGCTGCAGCGCATCAACAAACGCGTCCAGACGCGAGCGGCTGTCGAACGCGATCAGGTTCGGCAATAAATAGGCATCACCCTCGCGCTGCAGCAGATGATGGAAGAAAATGCCTTCCTGTAGTGGAACCAGCGGATAGATGTCCTGGATATTGGACGATCCACCCTGGGTTATTTCAGAAATTACTCCAATTTCATCCAGTGAAATTTCTAAAATTGGCTCATCATTTCCAGGCAAATCCCTATCAATTTTTAAGAAATCCAACTTCCCACAAATTATCCACTCCATCAATAGTGATTTGTTATTTCTAATGAAATCCTGAATTTCAAGACTAAAATCCTCATCTCTGCATGAAATGATTAAATCAACACCATCATCACTCAATGACAGAGATATATTTTTTATTCTCAACTGAAGCAAGAAATCCCAGATTTTCATATCTTAAATTCTTTGATGGCCGCTTTATTTTTCTTTCTTGAAATTAATTCAACTTGCTTGCGCTGAATTTCTTCAGATGCTTTAGTAGCTAATGCGATAAGCGTCGGAGTAGTGAACAAGGTGTGCAAATCGACCTGCAATCCCTGCTGACTCATACGCTCGATCAGCGTCACTGCCAGCAAGGAATGTCCACCGAGGGCAAAGAAGTTGTCATACCTGCCTATCGTGTCGAGCCCAAGTAAGTCTTGCCAGATGGCGGCAATAGATTCCTCAATTGCACCCTGTGGTGCTTCATACGCATGTGTGGCATAAGCCGCACCTTCCGGCGCCGGTAACAACTTGCGGTCCAGCTTGCCGTTAGGAGTCAATGGCAAGCGATCCAACCGCACATAGGCCGCTGGGATCATGTAGTCCCTCAATGACAGAGATATATTTTTTATTCTCAACTGAAGCAAGAAATCCCAGATTTTCATATCTTAAATTCTTTGATGGCCGCTTTATTTTTCTTTCTTGAAATTAATTCAACTTGCTTGCGCTGAATTTCTTCAGATGCTTTAGTAGCTAATGCGATAAGCGTCGGAGTAGTGAACAAGGTGTGCAAATCGACCTGCAATCCCTGCTGACTCATACGCTCGATCAGCGTCACTGCCAGCAAGGAATGTCCACCGAGGGCAAAGAAGTTGTCATACCTGCCTATCGTGTCGAGCCCAAGTAAGTCTTGCCAGATGGCGGCAATAGATTCCTCAATTGCACCCTGTGGTGCTTCATACGCATGTGTGGCATAAGCCGCACCTTCCGGCGCCGGTAACAACTTGCGGTCCAGCTTGCCGTTAGGAGTCAATGGCAAGCGATCCAACCGCACATAGGCCGCTGGGATCATGTAGTCCGGTAGCACACCCGACAGCCAACTACGCAAAACCTCTGGACCGATGCTCTCGGACGTCACACCCTCGGCAGCGACCCAATACGCCACCAGCCGTTTTTCGGTACGCGCCAGATCATCAAGCGCGATGACAACGCATTCGCGCACATCCGCATGCGCACTCAGCCGCGCCTAAACCTCTGGACCGATGCTCTCGGACGTCACACCCTCGGCAGCGACCCAATACGCCACCAGCCGTTTTTCGGTACGCGCCAGATCATCAAGCGCGATGACAACGCATTCGCGCACATCCGCATGCGCACTCAGCCGCGCCTCGACTTCACCCAATTCAATGCGGAAACCACGGATCTTGACCTGATGATCGTTACGTCCCACAAACTCAATCGCGCCATCGGCACGCCAGCGACCCAGATCACCAGTGCGATACATCCGCGCCGTCGGATCGGTACTAAATGGATCGGCGAGGAAGCGTGCGGCGCTCCCCAATTCAATGCGGAAACCACGGATCTTGACCTGATGATCGTTACGTCCCACAAACTCAATCGCGCCATCGGCACGCCAGCGACCCAGATCACCAGTGCGATACATCCGCGCCGTCGGATCGGTACTAAATGGATCGGCGAGGAAGCGTGCGGCGCTCAGGCCCTCTCGATTCAGATACCCACGCCCCACCCACGCCATCGCCGCCAATGTACAACTCGGCCATCGCCGCCAATGTACAACTCGCCCACCACCCCAATCGGAACCGGTGCGCCTTGTACATCGAGGATATAGATCTGCGTGTTCGCAATCAATCGCACGACCAATCGGCAGGATCCCGGTGTTTTCCGACTCGGCGCAGTAACGCCAGGCCGTAACATCCACTGCCGCTTCTGTCGGCCCATAAAGGTTGAAAATCTCCGCTGATGGAAAAACCGCCTGGGCACGCTCTGCAAGTGCTGCCGGCAAGGCTTCGCCACTACAAATAACCCGCTTGACCCAGGAATACGGATCATGATCGCCATGCTCG
>NZ_JZIM01000033.1:0-12264 GCF_000963215.1 Xanthomonas sp. MUS 060 | reverse complement strand
ATGTCTGCCTCGTGCTGACGCGCGACATGCGCATCCTCCTGCCTCGTGCTGACGCGCGACATGCGCATCCTCAAAAAACAACGCTCGATGGCAAACTCCTGACAACACGCTAGAGGCAATCTGCGCGTCTCCTCCAAGTGGTCCGCTTTGGTAGCGGTGCACCCAGTCCTGGCCCTGTGGCCAGCCACGGCTCCAGGCCAATTCGTTGAGCTGCTGGCCTGTGGTCCCGGTGGCGATGCGGTTGGCGAAGCGCGACAGTAGATCGAAATACTCGCTGGCGAAGGCGAGCATCTGCGGTTTCATCGCGTCGTGCGCAATCAGCGCCAGCGTATGCTGTTCGAACCTGTGCAGGTCGTCGGCACCGGGGTCTGCCGTCAGTCCGGCATGTATGCGCTCCATCTCGATCCAGTCGCGAGCGCTGGCGAGCGTGGAGATGAAGGGTTTACCGTGGATCACGCACTGGCGCTTGAGTGCAACCGCCTCGGGAAAGATCGACGACGGATCCACCGGGTCGATGAGATAAATTGCTCCGTCAAGCGTGCGTTGTGTGCCTTCCAGCCCGACCACCTCGGCGACAAGTTGCATCAACCCGCCTTCGCGACCGAACGGATAACGCTTGAGGCCTGCATAGTGGGGCAGTAGGCCGGCGTGCACGATTGCGTCGTGGGTACGGCCCACCGCATGCAGGCCGAGCTGCAGTTCATGGATGCCCGTCTCGCAGGCACGCAGCCAGCGGAACAGGGCCGCGTTCTCGCCCTCGTGGTGCAATCGGTTGGCGGCTAGGCCCAGGCGCATGTATCGATCCGTTTAGAAACAGAGACGATAGTCTGCTCCGGATGGCAGTGCAGACTCAATCGCCATATGCACCGACGGCTTGTTGCTGCCAAAGAGGGCGGACACGGTACAGATACGAGGGCGCTGGGGTCGTGCCTATGAACGGTCAGCGCGTTAGTCGGTTAACCGCCCTTCTGACCGCTGTCGACTAGGATTGTGGCCGAAGACAATCCGCATGCCTGGAGCGCGGTGATCTGTGAGACGTCGGGCGCGGCGTGTCCGCATTGACCTGGCGACGCGCCTGCGCACTGATCGCCACAGCGCGGGCATTTTCGGACGTCGCTATGCGTTGTGCTCAGGCTGCGGCATCGCGGGTGACCGAGAGGTCGCTGCCGATCCACTGGACGATGCTGGCGGCGGCATCGCGACCTTCGGCTACTGCGGTGACGACCAAGTCGGCACCACGCACGGCATCGCCACCGGCAAACAGTTTGGCGTTGCTGGTTTGGTAAGGCAGGCGGTCGCCACCACCGGCCAGGATTCGACCGTTGGCGGTGCCCTCCACGCCCTGTGCGGCCAGCCACTCCGGAACACTGGGAGAGAAGCCGAAGGCGATGATGACCACGTCCGCGTCCAACACCGATTCGCTGCCTTCCACCGGCTCGGCAGCCTGACGTCCATGCGCATCCGGTTCGCCGAGTCGGGTCTGCACCACGCGCACGCCAGCGACGTTGCCTGCGCTATTGGCTTCAACCGCCAGCGGTTGGCGGTTGAACAGGAAACGCACGCCTTCTTCGCGTGCGTTGGCCACTTCGCGTGCGGAGCCAGGCATGTTCGCTTCGTCGCGGCGGTAGGCGCAGGTGACCTTCGCCGCACCCAGGCGGATCGCACTACGCACGCAGTCCATGCCGGTATCGCCGCCGCCCAGCACCACGACGCGTTTGCCGTTGAGGTCGGGCAGGGCGATTTTATCTTCCCAGCCGGCGATCGGTCGGCCCCAGGGATCGTTGCCGCCGACGATGCGGCTGTTCTGCACCAAAAACGGCAGCGCTGGCAGCACGCCGGGCAGATCCTGGCCGGGCAGGCCGCCGTCTGTGTAGCGGTAGGCGCCGGTGCCGAGGAACACCGCGTCGTACTCGTCGAGCAGGTGTTGCAGACTGACGTCGCGGCCGATCTCCACGTCCAGGCGGAACTGCACGCCCATGCCTTCGAGCACCTCGCGGCGCTTGCCGATCACGCTCTTGTCGAGTTTGAAGCTGGGAATTCCGAATTGCAGCAGGCCGCCGATTTGCTCGTAGCGGTCGTACACCACCGCCTGGATGCCGGCGCGGGCCAGCCGGTCGGCGCAGCTCAACCCGGCCGGGCCGGCGCCGATGACGGCCACGCGTTTGTCGGTGGCCTGGACCTGGCTCAGATCCGGGCGCCAGCCGTTATTTAGCGCGGTGTCGACGATGTATTTCTCCACCGCACCGATCGTCACCGCACCGAACTCCTCCAGCGTGCAACTGCCTTCGCACAGACGATCCTGCGGACACACCCGGCCGCAGACTTCCGGCAGCGGATTGGTGCTGTGGCACAGCGCCGCGGCTTCTTCGATGCGGTTTTCCTGCACCAGTTGCAGCCATTGCGGGATGGCGTTGTGCACCGGACATTTCCAACTGCAGTATGGGTTTCCGCAATCCAGGCAGCGCCCGGCCTGGTACTGCGCGTCGGCCTTGTCGAACTTGCCGTATAGCTCGTTCCAGTCGCCGGAGGTGCGCAGTTCCACCGGGATGCGCTGTGGCATCTGCCGGGGCAGGTCGAGGAACTGGAATGCGTGCTTGCGGCTCATGGAAAGGTCTCGTGAAGCATGGTGTATGGCAGGACAACCGTGGCGTGGAGGTGGACGATCAGGCGGCCCGGCGTAGCGATTCGGTCAGCGATTCGATGCTGGCGGCCTTGGGTTTGACCAGCCAGAACTTGCCGACGTAGTCGCGGAATTCGTCGAGGATCTGCTGCGCCCAGATGCTGCCGGTCAATTCGCGGTGACGGCTGATCAGCTTGTGCAGGTGCTGGCGGTGGCGTTCGAAGCCTTCGGCGGAGATGCGATGGATGTCGATCAGTTCGTGGTTGTAGCGATCAACGAAATCGCGGTCCACATCGAGCACGTAGGCCAGACCGCCAGTGAAGCCTGCACCGAAGTTCAGCCCGACCTTGCCCAGCACCAGCACGATGCCGTCGGTCATGTACTCGCAGCAATGATCGCCGGCGCCTTCGATCACCGCCAGCGCGCCGGAGTTGCGCACCGCGAAGCGCTCGCCAGCACGGCCAGCGGCGAACAGTTCCCCGCCAGTGGCGCCGTACAAGCAGGTATTGCCGATGATCGCGGTGCTGCGCGCCTCGAAGCGCGCGCCGCGCGGGGGCCGCACCACCAGGCGACCGCCGGCCATGCCCTTGCCGACATAGTCGTTGGCTTCGCCTTCCAACTCCAGAAGCAGACCGCCGGCGTTGAACGCGCCGAAGCTCTGCCCGGCCGACCCGCGGAAGCGCAGAGTCAGCGGCGCATCGTCCATGCCATGGTTGCCGTGGGTGCGGGCGATGGTGCCGGACAGGCGTGCGCCGATCGAGCGGTCGGTGTTGTGGATCAGGAAGCGATGTTCGCCGCCGCGCTTGTGCGCGATGGCGTCGGCGAGCAGGCCATCCATCTGCGTGGCCAGGCTGTCCGGCGATTCGTAGAGCCGTTGTGCGGCGCAATGGCCGCTGTCATGGCGCACGTCCGTGAGCAGCCGCGACAGATCCACACGCACGCCCTCGCGTGGCGACACCTGCAGTTGTTCCAGCAGATCGGTGCGACCGACGATGTCGTCGAGCGAGCGCACGCCCAGGTAGGACAACCACTGCCGCACTTCCTCGGCCAGCAGGCGGAAGAAATTCTCCACGCGCTCTGGCAGGCCGACGAAGTGGTTGGCGCGCAAGCGTTCGTCCTGGGTCGCAACGCCGGTGGCGCAGTTGTTGAGGTGGCAGATGCGCAAATATTTGCAGCCGAGCACGATCATCGGCCCGGTGCCGAAGCCAAAACTGTCCGCGCCCAGGATCGCCGCCTTGACCACGTCCAGGCCGGTCTTCAGCCCACCGTCGGTCTGCAGGATGGTGCGTGCGCGCAGGTCGTTGGCGACCAGCGCCTGGTGCGACTCGGCCACGCCCAGTTCCCATGGCACGCCGGCATAGCGGATCGAGCTGACCGGGCTGGCGCCAGTGCCACCGTCGTGACCGGACACGGTGATCAGGTCGGCGCCGGCCTTGACCACGCCGGCGGCGATGGTGCCCACGCCCGCATGGCTGACCAGCTTCACCGACACCAGCGCGGTTGGATTGACCTGCTTGAGGTCGTAGATCAGTTGCGCCAAGTCTTCGATCGAGTAGATATCGTGATGCGGCGGTGGCGAAATCAAGCCGATGCCGGGCCGCGCGTAGCGCAGCCGGGCGATCAGTTCGTTGACCTTGTGCCCGGGCAACTGGCCACCTTCGCCGGGCTTGGCACCCTGCGCGATCTTGATCTGCAACACCTCGGCGTTGACCAGATACTCGGGGGTGACGCCAAAGCGGCCGGAAGCCACTTGTTTGATCTTGGAGCGTTTCTCGGTGCCGTAGCGCGCCGGATCCTCGCCGCCTTCGCCGGAATTGCTGCGCCCGCCGAGCCGGTTCATGGCGATCGCCAGCGCTTCGTGTGCTTCCGGCGACAGGGCGCCCAGGCTGATCGCGGCGGTGTCGAAACGTCGCAACAGGTCTTCGGCCGGGGCGACTTGATCCAGCGGGGTGGGGGTTTCGGCGCGCTTGAGTTGCAGCAGGTCGCGTAACGCCGAAGCGGGGCGTCCATGTACCGCCGCGGTATACGCGGCCCAGTCGGCCTGCGCGCCGGTGCGCGTGGCGCGCTGCAAGGTCAGCACCACGTCCGGGTTGTACATGTGGTACTCGCCGCCGTGGACGTACTTGAGCAGGCCGCCCACCTCCGGCTTGAGCAGATCGTTCCAGGCACGCGCGGTCAGTTGCCGCGCCTCGGTGTCCAGGCGCGCCAGATCGACCCCGCCGATGCGCGAGGTGGTTTCCGGGAAGCACAGCGCCACCACGTCCGGATCCAGCCCGACGATCTCGAACAACTGCGCGCTGCGATAGCTGGCGATGGTGCAGATGCCCATCTTGGAGATGATCTTGGACAGACCCTTGTAGATGCCCCTGCGGTACTTGCGGCCGATCTGGGTTTGTTCGCCGTCGCTCTTGAGCAGCAGGATGCCGCGCCGGCCCAGGTCGAACAGCGTTTGATAGGCCAGGTACGGATACACCGCCGTAGCACCGAAGCCCAACAAGCAGGCCATGTGGTGCGGGTCGCGCGCCGTGCCGGTCTCGATGATCAGGTTGACGTCGCAGCGCAAGCCGATGCGCGAAAGATGGTGGTGCACCGCGCCGGTGGCCAGCAGTGCGTGCGCCATCGGCCGTTCCGGCACCGGATAGCGATCGGTCAGCAGTAGCAAGATCTTGCCATCGCGCGCGGCCTGCTCGACCTCGGCGCAGATGCGCTTGAGCCCGGCTTCAAGCCCTTCCTCGACGCTGTAGGACAAGTCGATCTGCGCGTTGCGCTGTTGGTACTGCTCCATCTTCAGGAGCTGGCGCAGCTTGCGTTGGCTGAGCACCGGCGAGTTGAGGATGACGTGGTGCACCGTCTCCGGGCCGGCATGAAAGATGTTGGTCTCTCTGCCGAGCTGGGTGGTCAGCGACATCACGCAGTCTTCCCGCAGCGGATCGATGGGCGGGTTGGTGACTTGCGCGAATGCCTGGCGGAAGTAATCGTACAGCGGCCGGGTGTGCTGGCTGAGCACCGCCATCGGGGTGTCGTCGCCCATCGAGCCGGTCGCTTCCTGCTCGGTCTCGGCCAACGGTCGCAGGACCTGTTCCACTTCCTCGGTGCTGAGTTGGAACAGCTTGTGATAGCTGCGCAGGGTGCGCTCGTCGAACGGTTCCTCGACCAGCGAGGGGTCGATCAACTCGGTCTGCAGATAGGTCACGCCTTGCTGTAGCCACTGCTTGTAAGGAGCGCGGCCGCGGTTGATGCGGTCGATCGCATCGGAGTCGAGCAGGTCGCCACGCTTGAGGTCGATGGCCATCATCTCGCCAGGGCCGAGCTTGCCTTTGCGGGTGATGCGCTCGGCGGGCAGTTCCCACACGCCGGCTTCGGAGGCGACCAGAAAATGGCGGTCGGAAGTCAGCATCCAGCGTGCCGGGCGCAGGCCGTTGCGGTCGAGCATGCAGGCTGCATAGCGGCCATCGCAGGCGACGATGCCAGCCGGGCCATCCCATGGTTCGGCGTTGAGCCCGTGGAATTCGTAGAACGCGGCTAGATCGGCATCCTTGAACTCCAGCGATTGGCTCGCCGGTGGCATCAGGATGCGCAGTGCCTGCAGCAGATCCATGCCGCCGGCGACCAGCAGTTCGAGCATATTGTCCAGGCTCTGCGAATCGGAGCCGTGCATCGAAATCACCGGGTCGAATTCGGCGATGTCAAAGCGCGGGGTCTTCCACACCTTGCTGCGTGCCTGTGCCCAACGGCGGTTGCCTTCGATGGTGTTGATTTCGCCGTTGTGCGCCAGCAAGCGGAACGGATGCGCCAGCGGCCAGCGTGGCAGCGTATTGGTGGAGAAGCGCTGGTGGAACACGATGGCGCTGGAGGCCAGGTCGCTACGCTGCAAATCCAGATAAAACGCGCTGAGCTTGTCTGGCAGCACCATGCCCTTGTAGCTGATGCTGTCGGGCGAGAGCGTGGTCACGTAGAAATCGGCGACCTCGCGCAGGTGCTGCTCGGCGCGACGGCGCGCCAGGAACAGGGCCACGGCGAAGGCGTCCGTACTCTGTTCGGCGCCGGCATCGACGAAGATCTGTTCGATCCGCGGCAAGGTGTCCTTCGCCAACTGCCCGCACACCGTGTCGTCGGTCGGCGGAATCCGCCAGCCGCGTGGCTGTATGCCGACGCGGCGTAATTCTTCTTCCAGTACCTGACGGCAGTGTGCGGCGGCATTGGTATCGGCGCACGGCAGGAACACCAGGCCGGTGGCGAAGTGGTCGCTGATGGCGATGCCCGCCTCGCTGGCCAACGCGCGCAGGAACCCCTCGGGTTTGCGGATCAGCAGGCCGCAACCGTCGCCGGTCAGGCCATCGGCGGAGACACCGCCGCGGTGGGTCATCCGCGACAGTGCAGCGATGGCGGTGTCCACCAGGGTCCGCGAGGGTTGGTCGTCGAGTTGCGCGACCATGCCGAAGCCACAGGCATCGCGCTCGTCTTGTGGGTCGTAGAGTCCGTGGCGGTCGGGGGGTGCCATGTCTGCCTCTGAAAGCGATCCGAAGGAACACGGCGACACTCGCCCCCGCTCTGTCATGGAGCGCTTCTTGAGGTCACCGGAATATCGACTAAACCACAGTTGGTGCGGTGCCGCAATATAAAGTTGCAGCTGTAACATCGAAATTGGCGACAACGCTGCCGTGGCCGTGGGGGTGTCTGAACAGGCGGCTTAACCGCAGCGCACGCCGGTGATCTGGTTCTTGGCATCGACCTCGATATTCAGGCGTTCGCCGTTGAATTCCATGGTCACCGGCTGATTTGGCTTGAGTACGCGCACGCTCTTGGCGCCGGTGTCGGTGCGGGCTTGATCCAGCAGCGCCGGTTCGGCGGCCTGACCCACCAGGCCCTGCGCCTGCGAGGCATCGCAGCTTCCCACAGGCGGCGCCTCCGGCGCGCTGGCCGGGTCCGGCGTCGCCGCCTGTTGCGCGGCGGCCTGGGCCTTGGCGGTCACCTGTTCCTGTTCGTCCGGTGGCGGCGCGTTGCATGCGGTCAGGGCCAGTGCCAGTGCCATGCAAGAGATGCCGAGCAGGCCGGCACGCGTGGACGCACGGGAGAAAAGGGATGTACTCATCGAAGTTCCTGATGGATGGAAGCAATTCTAAAGAATGGACAGCATAACGGCAGCAGCATCGGACACGTGGCGTTCGCCGCGCGTTAACCGACGTTTGCAAGGTTGCTTGGGTGAGTGCCGTCCGACGCTCCGGATGCTTCGCGCCGTGGCGGCGTGTTGCGGGTTTTGTCGGCCGACCGGTCGCCTCGGCTGGATCGGGCGTAGCGCATCTGCACTCAGGGCCAGTGATTCTTTGCAGGCGAGCGTCGCGATATGTGGCGGCATACGGCCCCGTGCCGCAGCGCTTCCTCGCTACGTCGTGTGGCGTGGTGGTCGGTCGTTGTGCGGATAAGGCGACGGTCCGGCCTCGCTGTGCTGCGTGTCAGGGCGGGGCGCGTATCCTATAGGCCCCTCCAGCATTGCGGCGCTGCTTCCGGGCGCGCCGAAAATTTTCTTGTCCGTGTCGGCTTCCGCTTCCGTCCCGCACTATCGTACCGCCGCCGCGCGCCGTGCCGACTTGATCGTGCATGCCGCCGGCCTGTTGCTGGCCAGCGTCGGCGGCGTGCTGCTGGTCTGGCGCGCGCATGCCAAAGACGTCTTGCTGCTTGCCACGTGCGTGTATGCGTTGGGGTTGCTGACCATGTTCGCCTGCTCGGCGGCGTACAACTTCGCCCCGCCGTTGCGTCAGCCCTTGTTGCGTAAGTTCGATCACGCGGGCATCTTCGTGATGATCGCTGGTTCCTACACCCCGCTCTTCGTACTGGCCCTCTCCGGTGCCTGGGTCTGGTCGATGACCTTGGCGGTATGGGGTGTGGCGTTGCTGGGTGTGTTCGCCAAACTGTTTCTGCCCGGCCTTGCCAAGGGTTTCTGGGTGGCGATCTACATGCTGTTGGGTTGGGCTGGGCTGGTTGCGGTCAAACCGATCATGGCGGAGCTGGACAGCACCGTGTTGTGGCTGATCGCCATCGGCGGCGCGATCTACACCGTAGGTGTGGCGTTCTACGTGCGCAAATCGATGCTTTACAACCGCGCGATCTGGCATGCGCATGTACTCGGTGGCGCATTGGCGCACTGGTATGCCATCTGGTTGTGCGTGCGCCCGCTGTCGCCGACATGAACGTCAGCGGGTAACGCGCTAGTGGCCGTGTGCCGACGAACGTAAGCTCGACGCTTCTCATTGACGACGATGGAAGGAACGCATGCGATGGGTAGCCCGATCCGTCTGGTCATCGCTGCAACGCTCTTGACCGCATGTGTGTCGGCGCATGCGCAGCAGCAGGCCGTGCCTGTGCCCGCCGCCGCGGACCCGTTGCAGGTCAGCAGCGCGCCGCCGGACATCCAGACCCTGGGCGAAGTGCGTGCGTTGCCGCCTGACGAGGGCCAGCCGCTGGATCTGTATCGATTCAAGAACCCCGTCGATCTCAAACCCAATCCGTTCGACAAGGATTGGAAGCCGCCACCTTCGATCGAGCAAGTCAGCTTGAGTGGCGGCTACCTGGTGCAGGGCGTCTATTACCTCGAAGCCAAGGCGGCCAAGGGGCTGCACACGCTGACCGGTGCACCGGATCAGATCCAGGCCGCCACGGCGCGGCCGCCGCCGCAGTTGAGCGCTGCGCAGCTGCGCCGTGCCACGCAACTATGCGTGCAGCAGGGCGCGGGCTGCGATCCGGGGCAGTGACGCACCTCGTGCGCTGCGCCGGTGATCGTGTGCTTTGGCTGTCCGCACCCACCTGACAGCGACGGGCGAGGTGATGTTGGCCACTCTTAGGCGGTGGTGGCATGCGCAAGCGCGGTGAGTGTGTGCTCCAACCGCAGGTGTGCGAATACTTTCGTTGCTTCAGGCGCTCGCATGCACGCGTACGCCGCGCGATACCACAGCGAAGAGTGTGTGCGATGGCGCGTTGGCCGACGCCGACGCGCTGTACCCTCAGTGCCCGGAGTGTGCGTAGCCTTCGAGTTGGTCGGCGCGGGCACCGATCCGTTGCAGGTTGGCCTCTGCGCTCTGCAGAGCTGCTTCCTGGCTGCGCCCACCGAGCGCCTTGTCCAGCGCCTGGCCTTGCGCGTTGGATTGTTGCCAGGTGTATTGGGCGTCTATCAGTTTGGAGCGGTCGCTGCCGCTGAGGCGGTAACGCAGCGTGTCGTAAGCGCGATCCAGGCGATCCTGCTGCACGCGCTGTTCGCGTTGGATGCAGCGGCGCCGTTCGTCGATGCCATTGGCTTGCTTGCGGCATTCCAGATAGGCCGCAGACAGACCGTTGGATGCCTGTCTGGTCTGCGTCTGTTGCATCTGTTGGTTTTGCTGCTGCAGTGCCTGCGCTTGTGCTGCGGACTGCTGTGCGGTCGCGGTGCCGCAGGCGCTTGCTGTTATGCAGATAAAGACCCAGGCCAGCCGGTGGTATCCGATTGCGTTGCTGTTGCGCATCGTCCTTCTCCTTAAAAGTCCAGCATCCCGATTCTGCCACGGCGTCTCGTCGGCGCGTGGCCCACTTGCCGCCAAGCATACGGCAATGCAAGGAGCGCATCGTGGCAGTGAAATGTGGCGATGCAAGGGATGACAGCCAGGCTTCGTCCAAGGCATCGGCTGCGCTCATCATTGCTCCTGGATCAACGTTGCGCGTGGGGTCGCAGTGCTCCTGGCAACCCGACGTTGCGCTGAACGTCGATTTGCCTGGTTCAGCATTTCTTGCATTTGGTAGTGGCGGTGGTCGCGCTGTCTCGGGCAGCATGCGACGGCGCCGTATGCTTGGCTGCAGGCGCCCACCTCCCCCAACGGTATATGCCAATGCGCGATCCTGTCGTTTCTGTTGCCGATTCCGTCGCGCACGTCGTGGCCCGCCTGGAGCGCCTGCCGCCGACCCGGACGCTGTGGCGTCTGGTCGGGTTGCTGGCGCTAGGCGGATTCTTCGAACTCTACGATCTGTTCCAGACGGCCTACATCAGCCCGGGCCTGCTGCACGATGGCATCTTCGCCGAGGGGGCGGCGGGCGTGTTCGGTACTTCAGACCAGGGCGCGTTCGGGATGGCGACGTTTCTTGGTTTGTTTGTCGGCGCGAGTCTGTTCAGCCCGTTCACCGACCGCTTCGGGCGCCGCCCGGTGTTCACCTTCGCACTGCTCTGGTACTGCGTCGCCACCGTGGCGATGGGAATGCAGCACAGCGCGCTGGGGGTGATCCTCTGGCGCGGCGTGGTCGGTATCGGCCTGGGCATCGAATTGGTCACCATCGATACCTACCTGTCGGAACTTGTGCCGCGACAGATGCGCAGTGCGGCCTTTGCTTTCGCGTTCTGCCTGCAGTTCCTGGCGGTGCCTGCGGTGGCGTTGAGCGCTTGGCTGCTGGTGCCGCATGCGCCGCTGGGAATCAGCGGCTGGCGGTGGGTGGTGTTGCTCAGCGGCGGCTTCGCCGTGGCGGTGTGGTGGTTGCGTAGCCGGCTGCCCGAGTCGCCGCGCTGGTTGGCCACGCAGGGCCGGCAGGCCGAGGCCGAGGTCGTGCTGGTCGATCTGGAAGCGCGCTGCAGCGCCGACCTGGGGCGTGCGCTGCCGGCCCCGGAGCCGGAGCCGACGGTGACTGCGCCACCGCCGCGCTTCGCGAGGCTGTGGCAAGTGCCGTACCGACGTCGCATGTTGATGCTGATCGGCTTTCACGTGTTCCAGGCGGTGGGCTTCTTCGGCTTCAGCAACTGGCTGCCGAAGCTACTGGCCAAGCATGGGGCCGATAGCGTGCAAAGCCTGGGTTATTCCTTCGCGATTGCGTTGGCGTATCCGCTGGCGCCGCTGCTGTTGCTGCGTTTCGCTCAGCGCTGGGAGAACAAGGCACAGGTGGTGGTATCGGCACTGGGGGCGGTGTTGTTCGGCACGCTGTTCGCTTGGCAGAGTCAGCCGCTCACGATCATTGCGTGCGGTGCGGCGATTGCTGCCTGCAATGCGTGGATGAGTTTCGCCTACCATGGCTATCAGGCCGAATTGTTCCCTACCGCTTTGCGTGCCCGTGCGGTGGGTTTTTGCTATTCCTTCAGCCGTTTGTCCACGGCGTTCAGCAGCCTGTTGATCGGCTTTTTGATGGACAACACCGGTCAACGTGTCGGCCCCGTGTTGGCCTGCATCGTCGCCAGCATGCTGGTTGCGGCGTTGGTGGTTGGCGTGTTCGGCCCGGCCACTCGCAACCGCTCGTTGGAACGGATTTAGAGTCGCCAACAAAACGACGTCGCCGCCGCCGCGCGCAGCTCATGTAACCAATGTTACATGGCTGTTCCTGCGCGCTGCCCGCGTCCATCCGACAGCGACTCGCGACGTTCTTTAATCATCAATGGCGCGACCATGCGCGACTGAGACCTTCGTTGGCGTTGACCATGTCTGGACGCGCAACAGGTCAAGCTCAGCGGCGAATTCACCGCTCCGGATAACAACTTGAGAAGTGAATCAACCCGCCGCTGCCATGCATTAGGCCAGGATGGGTATATGGTTCGATTGAGCGCGCCACGCTGTAAACCGGATGGTGCGAACCACCACAATGGATTGAATAAAGGATCGTCACTATGGGAATGAAGGCCCGCCTCGCAACCGCCCTGGCCTTGC
>NZ_JZIM01000032.1:0-15568 GCF_000963215.1 Xanthomonas sp. MUS 060 | reverse complement strand
AAGGCGTCCCATCACAACACCATCAATTGGTAACTGCTGTCGATGACGATGCCGTCGCCAGGCTTGATCGCGCGTGAGAACGCCATGATCAGTGCGACGATGCCATCGATCTTGTTCTCTGGACGCTCCTTACGTGGATAGGTGTTGTCCTTCGCGTCCAGGTGCGCGACGACATTGCTGGCCATCCACGCCAGCACCGGGTCGCCGTCATGAACGAGTTTTTTCTGCAGCACCAGTGCTTCCAGGGTTTTCATCGGCTCTGAAAAATTGAGTACCGTTGGGCGCACTTCGATCATCGGCAGACCTTCAGCCAGCATTCGCGTGGACAACTGCGTGGCTTGGAAAGGATCGAAGGCCACGGCCTGAATTTCAAAACGCGAGGCCATCTGAGTCAGGTCCGCCTCGATCCAACTAAAATCGATCACATTGCCCACGGTGACCGTCAGCCGCCCGCTACGCATCCAGCCGGGATATTGGCTGTTGCCGGCGGCCTGGACCGTGTCCTCGGGCAGGTAATACTTGCCGAAGACCGCGTAGGCATCGGCGATTTGCGGGTGTTGGAACACCACCATGAGCGCGGCGATATCTGTCTTGCTGGCCAGATCCAGGCCGATCCAACAGGGGTGTCCATCAAAGTCATCCAGATCCAGAGTGGAGTCAGCGCATGCATCCCAGGCGCGCATGTCCATCCACGCGGTATGGGCGTTGACCCATTCGTTGAGGTGCTTGGTCTTGAAGTTGTTGATGGCGCTGGGCAGTTGCATGGCCTTGGCCTGCAGTGGTCCCAGCACCTCTGGACGCACCGAGATGCCCCAGTTCGGATTGGCCTTGATCAGCGCCTGCTCGGTGTCCCAGCTATCGCCCTCATCCAGACCGTAGATGATCCCGAACTGGGTATCGTCCTGGATCACACCATCGAGCAGCTTGGTAACGAAGGTCCTCACCTCATAGCAGATGCCAGCGCGGTTGCTGCCGGCGGTGGTGATCACCCACAGCAGCGAGTTGTCACGTTTACCCATGCCGGTTTCGACGACGTCGTAGACCGTGCGCGTCTTGTGGGCATGCAGTTCGTCGATGCAGCCGAAGTGGATGTTGAGTCCATCCAGCGTCGAGCCCTCGGCTGACAACGCTTCGAACTTGGAGCCGCTGCCCAGCACATGCATGTTGTGTGCGCCAACGTTCACCGCGAAGCGACTGCGGAACCCAGCGCTGCGTCGCGCCATGGTTTGTGCATCGCCGAACAAACGCGAGGCCATCTGAGTCAGGTCCGCCTCGATCCAACTAAAATCGATCACATTGCCCACGGTGACCGTCAGCCGCCCGCTACGCATCCAGCCGGGATATTGGCTGTTGCCGGCGGCCTGGACCGTGTCCTCGGGCAGGTAATACTTGCCGAAGACCGCGTAGGCATCGGCGATTTGCGGGTGTTGGAACACCACCATGAGCGCGGCGATATCTGTCTTGCTGGCCAGATCCAGGCCGATCCAACAGGGGTGTCCATCAAAGTCATCCAGATCCAGAGTGGAGTCAGCGCATGCATCCCAGGCGCGCATGTCCATCCACGCGGTATGGGCGTTGACCCATTCGTTGAGGTGCTTGGTCTTGAAGTTGTTGATGGCGCTGGGCAGTTGCATGGCCTTGGCCTGCAGTGGTCCCAGCACCTCTGGACGCACCGAGATGCCCCAGTTCGGATTGGCCTTGATCAGCGCCTGCTCGGTGTCCCAGCTATCGCCCTCATCCAGACCGTAGATGATCCCGAACTGGGTATCGTCCTGGATCACACCATCGAGCAGCTTGGTAACGAAGGTCCTCACCTCATAGCAGATGCCAGCGCGGTTGCTGCCGGCGGTGGTGATCACCCACAGCAGCGAGTTGTCACGTTTACCCATGCCGGTTTCGACGACGTCGTAGACCGTGCGCGTCTTGTGGGCATGCAGTTCGTCGATGCAGCCGAAGTGGATGTTGAGTCCATCCAGCGTCGAGCCCTCGGCTGACAACGCTTCGAACTTGGAGCCGCTGCCCAGCACATGCATGTTGTGTGCGCCAACGTTCACCGCGAAGCGACTGCGGAACCCAGCGCTGCGTCGCGCCATGGTTTGTGCATCGCCGAACACGATGCGCGCTTGGTCGCGCGTGGTGGCCAGGCTGTACACCTCGGCACCGCCCTCGCCATCGGCGGTGAGCATGTACAGGCTCACCGCCGAGGACAGCGTGGATTTGGCATTGCCGCGCGGCACCTCGATGTAGGAGCGACGAAACCGTCGCTTGCCATCGGGCCGCACCCAACCGAATACGGTGGAGAGGATGAACACCTGCCACGGTTCCAGCTGGATCGATGCGCCAGCCAGTGGACCTTTGACGTGCGGCAGCCGCTCGATGAAGGCGCACAGGTTGTCGGCCGGCAAAAAGGTGCGACCCTGCTTGTTGTCCTTCAGCTTCGGATTGAATCGGTAGGGACTGGCTTTGCCGGTGTAGCGCGCCAGGTCGTCCAGTTGGCGTTGGCAGGCACGTTGCACCCAGCGGCAGGCCAGGATGTCGCCGGCGACCACGGCTTCGGCATAGCGATAGGCGATCCTGGCGTAATGGGAGGTTGCTATCGCGTGCCTACCCGACGATGTCCGCCCAAGGGTCCAGGGCGTCTTCAGCGGTCTCCATGGGCAGGCTGACACGCGAGCGGGATGCCGGCGTAAAACCCATCTCGGTTGCCGCCTTGGTCATGATCTGCGCCTGCTTGTTGGCGATGGACAGATACGGTGACTGCATCGGCACGCCGGTGTTAGGCGCCTTCAATAGCAATCCGCTCTTGTTGATGCCGGTCTGTGCCTTGCGATACAGATCAGCGGCGCAGGCCCACACTTCCAGCACCGACATGTCCAGACGCTTGAGCAGATGCGGTGGTGCGCATTCCAGTGCGTAGCGCCAGGCTGACTTCGCTCCCTCGCTCATATAGTCGGGTGGCTCTGTCAGATCACCTTGTGGCTTGGGTTCGCCTAGATTGGTGCGGCACTTTTGTAGCGTGCCTTTGATCTGCTTGACGGTGGTTGGAAGACGCTTTCGTCCGGCCATATTGATTCCTTGCAGGGGGCCCCCCCCCTGTTTCATTTTGCACGCGCGAAAAATTGATGGGGCGAGCGGTCTTTTGCGATTGCATCGCAAGGATTTGACCCCCCTACCCAGCATCGGGTCCGGTTGATGCCCCGAGCATTGCTTGAGCTGCCTATGCGGCAGTGAACCCCCGTGACCGCTGCCTAGGGCGAAGCTGAAATTTCTGAGCTGCCTACACGGCAGTGAACGACGACGAGTTCCAGGATGCGGATGCCACTGTTTTCTGAGCTGCCTACACGGCAGTGAACGTCTTGCGCGCACCGGTCGATGCGCCCGTCAATTTCTGAGCTGCCTACACGGCAGTGAACCCCGCTGAATTCGCCCCCGAGCAGATCATCGATTTCTGAGCTGCCTACACGGCAGTGAACGCGGCCAGCTCTGCGCTCCGCTGCGGCTTCCGTTTCTGAGCTGCCTGCACGGCAGTTAACAATCCTCAGAATTATCGACTCCGGTGGGAGTGGCTGGTGTGGTTATGGCTGGGGGAGCTTCTATGGTGCGACCTTACATATGTGCCGTTCGAACGGTGATAGCCGCGCACGTGAACATCCGCAAACGCTGGGGCGATAGCAGCCATCAGTGCTGCCGCTAGCAAAATAGCTTTCATGTAGAACCCCTCTTCCTATTGCCAACATTGGCTCCCAGATAATAGCGCCATGGCTAAATGCGAGTGCAGACAGTTCTCTGAGCGGCCTACACGGCAGTGAATCGAGCATGCCATGACCGTTGTCATTGTGCATCTGTCCAGATTGTCTTCATCCAGCATCTTCGCGTCCCTGACGCCACTCCTGCGCCGTCTTGAGTACGTGACAGCGATGACAGATCGCCTGACAGTTGTTTGGATGATCGGTGCCGCCGAGTGACTTTGGGACGATGTGATCCACCGCCACAGCTGGCGTCAAGCGTCCTGACTGTTTGCATGGCTGGCACAGTCCTTGATCGCGCTGCATGACGACGGCGCGAAGTTTCTGCCACTTCGCGCCGTAGCCACGTTGATGTGCATTACGCCGGTCTTTGTGCCATCCCACCTTGTCACGTTGATGGTCGGCGCAGTAACCACCCCCGTGACCGCTGCCTAGGGCGAAGCTGAAATTTCTGAGCTGCCTACACGGCAGTGAACGACGACGAGTTCCAGGATGCGGATGCCACTGTTTTCTGAGCTGCCTACACGGCAGTGAACGTCTTGCGCGCACCGGTCGATGCGCCCGTCAATTTCTGAGCTGCCTACACGGCAGTGAACCCCGCTGAATTCGCCCCCGAGCAGATCATCGATTTCTGAGCTGCCTACACGGCAGTGAACGCGGCCAGCTCTGCGCTCCGCTGCGGCTTCCGTTTCTGAGCTGCCTGCACGGCAGTTAACAATCCTCAGAATTATCGACTCCGGTGGGAGTGGCTGGTGTGGTTATGGCTGGGGGAGCTTCTATGGTGCGACCTTACATATGTGCCGTTCGAACGGTGATAGCCGCGCACGTGAACATCCGCAAACGCTGGGGCGATAGCAGCCATCAGTGCTGCCGCTAGCAAAATAGCTTTCATGTAGAACCCCTCTTCCTATTGCCAACATTGGCTCCCAGATAATAGCGCCATGGCTAAATGCGAGTGCAGACAGTTCTCTGAGCGGCCTACACGGCAGTGAATCGAGCATGCCATGACCGTTGTCATTGTGCATCTGTCCAGATTGTCTTCATCCAGCATCTTCGCGTCCCTGACGCCACTCCTGCGCCGTCTTGAGTACGTGACAGCGATGACAGATCGCCTGACAGTTGTTTGGATGATCGGTGCCGCCGAGTGACTTTGGGACGATGTGATCCACCGCCACAGCTGGCGTCAAGCGTCCTGACTGTTTGCATGGCTGGCACAGTCCTTGATCGCGCTGCATGACGACGGCGCGAAGTTTCTGCCACTTCGCGCCGTAGCCACGTTGATGTGCATTACGCCGGTCTTTGTGCCATCCCACCTTGTCACGTTGATGGTCGGCGCAGTAACCAGAACCATCCGAAACCAGCTTGCCGCAACCAGGGTGGCGGCAGGGCGTGGGGGCTTTACGTGGCATTGATGGCCTGTTCGGGAAAGAAGCAAAAAATGTGCAAAAACCACTTGGCTTCTGACGTGATGGGAGCGTTCATGCGACCACCAACCAACACGTCTAGGACGATTCAAATGACCGCCCAGCTCACACCAACCCATGGCTCACGCCCATCAGTACACCGAGGGCAAGATCATTTGCTTTCCCGGCAACATCAGATGCGATTCGCCCGAGCAGGTAATTGAGGAACTCAGGGATCTCAAACTGATCACGGGCATCGGTGACGGCTGGTTAGTTAGCGCCGAGGGTTACAAGTCGTTGTGCATATCGGAAGATGAGTGAATCAGCGCCCAGGCGATAAAGGCCATCATCGAACAAGTCCAACCGCGCACTCGCGCCGTTGGCAGTGGGATTTACGCTGTCCCTGGCTGCTCGGCCTCAAGCGTTGAACCGAATTTCACACCATCGCTGGCGCGTATTGCGGCTTGTCCGGTGTAGTCCTGCCAGCGTCGCACGATCACGTCGACATACTTCGGATCAAGTTCGATCACGCGTGCGCGCCTGCCGGACTTCTCGCAGGCAATGAGCGTGGAGCCGGAGCCGCCGAATGGATCGAGCACGATGTCCTTGGTCTTGCTGCTGTTGCGCACGGCGCGCTCGACCAATTCGACAGGCTTCATGTTCGGATGCAGATCGTTCTTTTGTGGCTTCTTGATCTGCCAGACGTCACCCTGATCGCGTGCGCCGCACCAAAAGTGCTTGTTGCCATTGCGCCAGCCGTACAAGATGGGCTCGTACTGGCGCTGGTAGTCAGATTGACTCATTGTAAAGATGTCCTTTGCCCAGATGATGAAGGTCGACCAGAGACCGCCAGCGGCACGGAAAGCCGACTGCAGCGTATCGAGTTCCCTGCAACTCATGGCGATGTAGATCGCCCCCTTGGTGCAGCTCAGGATGTTTATGCATATTTCATCAAGGAATCTGCCAAAGTCTTTGCCCAGGTTGTCGTTTAGGATCGGGCGACCATTGCTACGCATCCTATTAGTCGCCGTGCTGGCGTATTTCACGTTGTAGGGTGGGTCGGTGAAGGTCATGTCGGCCAATTCGTTACCGAGTAGTCGTGTGTAGTCGTCCGCCTTGGTAGCGTCGCCGCACAGCAGTCTGTGGTCGCCCAGCAGCCACACGTCGCCTGCTTGAGAGATGGGGGTTTGCTGCACTTCCGGCACATTGTCCTCGTCGGTGAGCCCATCCTTGGCGGCGTCCTCACCGGTGATCAGTGCTTCCCATTCCTCTGGGGAGAAGCCGGTCAGGCCGAGATCGAAGCCTGCGTCTTGCAATTCGGACAATTCGATGCCGAGCAGGTTGTCATCCCAGGCGGCGTTCTCGCCGATCTTGTTGTCGGCCAGGATCAGCGCGCGGCGTTGCGTGTCGCTCAGGTGATCCAACGGGACGACCGGCACCTCGACCATGTCCAGCTGACGTGCCGCCAGCAGACGACCGTGTCCGGCGATCACATTGTTCTGGCCATCGATCAGGATCGGCGCACCCCAGCCGAATTCGCGAATGCTGGCGGCGATTTGCGCCACCTGGGCCTTCGAGTGCTGCTTGGCATTGCGGGCATAGGGAATCAGCGAATCGACCGGGCGGTAGTGGATCTGCAGTGCGCTCATCGGGACCTGAAAATAAAAAACCCGCCATGAGTCGTCCTCATGGGCGGGTTGATAGTGTTGGCCAGTCCTGTCGCCATGCCGAGTGGAGTGGCTGACAGGTCTGTCCAGAAGATAGCGGAAATACTACCCCCGACCGGCCTGTTGTGTTGCACGCCGCGATGACGTCAAAACAGACACGCATGGCAAAGCGTGGACAATCGGCGCAAGCATTACCTTGGGTTGCCCAGGTTTTTGGAAAGCAACCACAGGCCGTCGCGGTTGAGTTGTTCGGCGACGATCTCCAGTGCCTTGTGCCAACGTCGCCATGCCGTGGTGCGATCACAGGCGAAGCGAGTCGTGATGTCCCGCCAGCCGTAGCGTTTGGCGCGCATCCATACCAGGTGACGTTGTTCCACTTCCAGCCACAGTACCCATCGCATCGTCTCGAGCATGCGGTCGATATCCTGCGGGCTAGGTGGAAAGGGGCGATAGGGTCGATCCTCTGTGGCGAATGCCTCCCACTGCTGCCGCAGGATGTGGGGCCAGGCGTTGAAGTAACCGGGTGTCCGAACGCAAGGCAGTCGACGCCCAGTCGATGCAGCCTCTTCGAAGCGATGCGCAATCTCTTGGATCGTCCACGGAGCATGCCGTTTAACCATGGCGCTTGCTCCCATACAAACGCTCGCCGATGCGTCGCACGATTTCGCGCTCGATGAAATCCAGCCGCTCATCCTGCGCGTTGATGACCAAGATGGCTTGGTCGCGCCATCCTTGCCGTTTGATCGTCTCCACATCCACGCGCTCTGCCTGGAAACGTCCAAGCGGGCTGCGGTAGGTCGGGGTCGGGATTTTCATGACGTCACACTCCCTGTGTCTCGATGGCCCAGTGCAGCAGGGCCAGTGCATCGGCTTGGTTGTCATCGATGGGGGTATGACCGCGTCGCCGAGCGGAGGCGATCATGTCGTCTTTGCTTGCGTTGCCCTTGCCGGTGGCGTGCTTCTTGATCGTGCCGACCGGTACGCCCTGATAGGGGATCTGGTGGTGCTCGCACCATGCGGTCAGATGCCCCATGAAGCCACCATAGGCGTGGGCTGCATCGACGCCGGCATGTCGGCGCACCTCCTCGAAGTACACGGTGTGGATGTGATTGCAGGTGGAGAGCACTTCGTTGAGCCAGCGCTTGAAGCGCAGGAAGCGCATGCCGCCGCCTTCGAATCGCTGCGGGGTGAAATGTTCGGTGCCGCTGTTGATGGTGCCGTCTAGCTAGGTGCTGCAGTGCCCACCCGGTGTGAGTGCCTAGGTCCAGGGTCAGGATCGTCGTGTTCATCGTCAAGTGCTCCAAGTCGGGAGGGGGCGAGTGACGGATGCGACGGGTTTTCTGTATAACTTCTCTTATGTGCGCGCGCACGTGTAGCGCATTAATCAGAAAACCCGTCAGTCACATCCGTCACTCGCCCTGTTGTTTCAGTCATCGCGATAGGGGGTGTGATGGTTGTGCGGCTTGGGTCTGAGGGTGATGCCAGCCATGCCGCGTGCGCCTCCGGTCAACCGGCACTTGTCGAACTTGCGCGTCGCCATCAGCTCGGAGAAGCGTTTGACCGAGCCAACGTATTCGCCTGCACGCTCTGCCCATTCGCGCCAGTCTGCGAAGAGTTCGGAGACGCCCTTGCGGTAGGTCTTGTCCAGCAGGCAGCGCTCCTCGATCCATTGACCGAGTGCGTCCTCGGCCTCGAAATACTCATCGGTCGCCGAAGCCACGCAAGCGGCTGGCTTCAAACCCTGGTGTTGCCAGAGACCGCAGCCTTCCACGGCCCAGGCCAGAATTCCATCGCGCTCTTTGAGCAGCTTCTCCGTGAGGCGACCATCGCGCCGTTCGGGTGGGATGGTGACGGTGAACGGGATCAGGTGCAGTCGTCGCTTCATTGCCTCGTCCACGTTGCGAATCGAGGGCTTGTGATTGCCTGCGATCACCAACTTGAATTGCGGCACGTACTCGAAGAAGTCCTGGCGCATGAAGCGCGCCGAGACCTTGTCGCCACCGGTGATGGCTTTGACCTTCGATTCGTTCCAGCGCCGTCCCTGCTCGGTTTCGATGCTGCAGACGAAACGTGCACCACGCAGGCCGGCAAGATCGGTCGGATGCCGGTCCGTGCGTGCCTCCATGAACGTCTCCATCGGCGCGTTGGCCGCGTAGTCGCCCAGGATTGTCGTCAGCACATTGACGAACACCGACTTGCCGTTTGCGCCCGTGCCGTACAGGCATCCGTCACTCGCCCTGTTGTTTCAGTCATCGCGATAGGGGGTGTGATGGTTGTGCGGCTTGGGTCTGAGGGTGATGCCAGCCATGCCGCGTGCGCCTCCGGTCAACCGGCACTTGTCGAACTTGCGCGTCGCCATCAGCTCGGAGAAGCGTTTGACCGAGCCAACGTATTCGCCTGCACGCTCTGCCCATTCGCGCCAGTCTGCGAAGAGTTCGGAGACGCCCTTGCGGTAGGTCTTGTCCAGCAGGCAGCGCTCCTCGATCCATTGACCGAGTGCGTCCTCGGCCTCGAAATACTCATCGGTCGCCGAAGCCACGCAAGCGGCTGGCTTCAAACCCTGGTGTTGCCAGAGACCGCAGCCTTCCACGGCCCAGGCCAGAATTCCATCGCGCTCTTTGAGCAGCTTCTCCGTGAGGCGACCATCGCGCCGTTCGGGTGGGATGGTGACGGTGAACGGGATCAGGTGCAGTCGTCGCTTCATTGCCTCGTCCACGTTGCGAATCGAGGGCTTGTGATTGCCTGCGATCACCAACTTGAATTGCGGCACGTACTCGAAGAAGTCCTGGCGCATGAAGCGCGCCGAGACCTTGTCGCCACCGGTGATGGCTTTGACCTTCGATTCGTTCCAGCGCCGTCCCTGCTCGGTTTCGATGCTGCAGACGAAACGTGCACCACGCAGGCCGGCAAGATCGGTCGGATGCCGGTCCGTGCGTGCCTCCATGAACGTCTCCATCGGCGCGTTGGCCGCGTAGTCGCCCAGGATTGTCGTCAGCACATTGACGAACACCGACTTGCCGTTTGCGCCCGTGCCGTACAGGAAAAACAGCGCGTGTTCGCTGGTGACGCCTGTCAGGCAGTAGCCGACCATCATTTGCAGGTAGGCGATCAACTCGGTGTCCCCCCCTGTGATGTCGGCGAGGAACGCGCGCCAGATCGGACAGCGCGTGTCCGTCGTGCTCTGCGGCGTGGCGGTGGTCACCTTGGTCATCCTGTCATCGCGACGGTGCGCCCGCATCGTGCCCGTGCGCAGATCGACCACCCCGCCTGGCGTGTTGAGCGCCCAGACGTTGGCGTCCCACTCTTCGGCGGTCGAGGCATGTTGGGGGTCCGAGCGTGCGATCTTCTCGACCGAGGAAATCGTCGCCGAACTGGCGAGCTTGCTCGTGAGCCTGGGGTGGTCAGCCTTGAGCGAGGCCATCCGGCAGATGCCGCGCGCAAGATGCCAAACGTACAGCACCTGATCGGGATTCCAGCGCGCGCCCGTCCAGACCAGCCATTTGCCCCACAGCGCGCAGTAGCGCCAGTCCTGGCCATAGCGGCGAGTGAAGGCCGAAGCCAACCCGTCCTCGGTCGTCCAGTCCAGACCACTCAACAGCTCAGGTGAGGAGGATTCTTCGACAGGTTGCGTCACCGGTATCCGTTCGCCAGCGGCGAGGAAGCCGCCAACGTCGAATCCCTCGGAGATGGCATCGGCCGCGTCCCAGCCTTCCGGCTTGTCATCAGGTGGGACCAGAATGGCAACCGTGGTCGCGCCCGCGCCCAGAATCGCCTGCGAGGCGCGGTTGGCATAGTCCCACCCTGGGGGATCGCGGTCAGGCCAGATCAGCACAGACTTACCCGTCAATGGCGACCAGTCGGTCTTGTTGATCGGGGCGTTGGCACCGTTCATGGCGGTGGTCGCCACAACGCCGATGCCGATCAAGGCTTGCGCGCACTTTTCGCCTTCGACCAGCACGACCTGGCTGGCCGTCACCAACCCCGGTTGGTTGTACAGGGGGCGAGGGTCGGGTGGTGTCATCTTGCCGCGCTTGGCATCCCACGGCCTGTATTGCTTCTTGCGCCCGTGCGGGTCGTAGCGGTAGACGATGGCGATCAACTTACCGTCGGCATCGAGGTAGTTCCACTTGCCGGTAGCGGGGCCGAGATCGACCACGGGCGCTTGCCTGCTGGCCTTGCGCACTGGGGCCGAACGGACGCGGCCGAGCAGATCTGCGGCCTCATCCAGCACCTTCGGGAAGTCGGTATGCACGTCGGTACCAAGGTGGGCGGCGATCAGATCAAAGAGATCGCCGCCCTCGCCAGTGGCACGATCAATCCACAGGCCCGCCTTGTCTCCTGCCAGGACAACTTCGAGACTGTCGCCCGCGTTGCCCAGCGTGTCGCCGATGAAGAACTTCGTGCCGCGCTTCTTGCCGGCGGGAAACACGGTGGTCAACACAGACTCCAGGCGTGCGATCAGGCTTGTGCGGATCTCGACGCGTTCGATGTTGCTGCGATGTTTGTTGGAGTCGATCATTCGGCTCCCTCGGTCGCGTCACCAACCTTCGGCGTGTCACCGCGCTGGACGAGCGTGCTGCGTGCAGCCCATGCGGACAGTTCCGAGAGGCGGTAGCGCACAAGCCCTCCCAGCAGATAGTGCGGAATCCGATATTTGCTACGCATCGCCTGGTCGGAGAACCAGTAGTAGGGCAGGCGCAATGCAGCCGCTGCGTATTTGGCATCGACCATGGGTTCGATGCTCTCGACGGGATGGGGGTGGGTCATGTTCAGCCATCCCATGCAACGTCGGCGATGCGGTCCGCCCCACACGCGCAGCGTTTGCGTAGCTCGTTGTGGAGTTCTTCCAATGCGGTGCGATGGCGGCTCAGTGCCACAGACTCGGTGTTGATGGTCTGGATGGCGAAGGCCAGCTCGTCGACCGTGGCGTTTTGGAGTGCGACAACGACGTGTTGCCCGTCGGCCCGGTGATAGTGGATTTCTTCAGGCAGATGTTCGCCGTAGACGTAAAACAGCTTCTGGCGCAGCGATGTGATCAGGTTCATGCGTGTAGCTCCAAATCGAAGGGCTGGGGAAGGGGCGTCGTGTCAGGGTCCAAAGTGCGTGCGGTAGCGAACGCACATCGCGGCGATGTCGGTGTCTGATCGCGCATCGCCGTCCTGCTCACGGATAGGCCCGAGCGAAGGTCGAGTAGCGCGAGACGCGTTGCTCGAAGGCTTCGACGTCGCGGATCAGGTAGGTGACGCGTGCTCCGAGCTTGCAGAAGACCGGGCCGAGTTGTTCCTGGCGCCAGCGGCGCAGGGTCTTGACGGAGAGTCCCCAGCGCGCGGCCAGTTCGCTCTCGTCAAGGGCGATGCGGGTGGTGCTACCGGGATCTTTGCTTTCACAAAGTTGAGCGATTTGTGTGGCGGGAAGTCGGGTTGTCATGTCGATGCGCCTCTTGAGTGAAATGGGCGCAGCGAAGTTTCCACACGAATTCATGGTTCGTGTATGGTCGGATTTATGGTCGGATTTATGGTTTGCGCCGTAGCCGGTATTTGCCGCGCTTGACCAGCCAGAACACGTCCTCGCGCTCGGCCTTGCCGCCGAAGGCATCATCGAAGGACTGGTAGCCGGTGTTGGCGATGCGGTTGACCTGCGCCCACGACATCTCGGGAGCGAGCTGGCCGTCGGTCCCCCACATGTGTTTGATGATCTTGGCGCGCTCGCGGGACAATTCACGCCAAGTCACGAAGTGGGGAAGCTTCAGGCGTTGGCCCTGTAAGAACTGCTCCGGTTCCGTTACCTCGGCGGACGCGAGATGACCACGCAAGACGCGGTCGAAGGCACTCGCATCGAAGATGTCCCTGCCGTCGTCCACGCGAACGAACTCGTCGAGAGAGCGCATGGCGTGGTCACGTGGTAGTACGGCGGTCAGCGAGGGCGGTGGAGCCAATAGGACGCCACTGCGTGGCCAGATGGCATCGGCCAGCGCCGTTGCCATCTCGATTTTCGGCGCGCGCTGGAAAGCGCGCGCCACGAACACCGGTGCGAAATCGTGGGTGCCTATGATCCGTGCATCGCCAAGATGCCACAGGTGATCGGGCACGCTGACACGGCTGGTGGAGCGCTGACGTTCCTCGATCCCGATCAACCAGGCCAAATCGTCGAGCCATACGTCCAACCGCAACGTGTACAGGGCAATCTCCGTCAAGGGTCTGGTGATCATCCTGCCGCGCTGCTGTGGGCTGCGATACCGGTAGACCGCCGCATCCGGATCGGCTTGGATCTGGACCTCTTGTTGCGAGTCCAAGAACGGCACCATCACGTGGGTGAGGTATCCGCTCTCGGTGATCCAGCGTCGATGCAAAAAATCGGCGCTGGATCGACCGAGCGTCTTGGCCATCACGGGTGCGTCAAGTCGTTGCCGCCGATCCAGGACGTTGAAAAACTCCACGTAAGCTGACATCGCTTGCGCCCCTTCAGCCCTCGCGAAGCACGCCGATGCGCGCAAGTTGCTGCAGGACGCGCTTGCGATCATCCTCGGTCTTGCTCTTGTCGTTCAAACCGTTCGGTGCGGTGATCTGGACGGCGAGGTTATGTGCCTTGCGGTGCTGCTGTTTGGCCATCCGGAACACGAGTTTGACTTGTGTCACGGTGTACCTGGTCAGATCGTCGATGCCGTAGTCGTCGTTGGCGACCTGATAGATGGTGCGGGTATCGCGCCGATCCCGACCGATGAGCAGGGTGCTGGACAGGTGCTGCGCGATGGCGCGTTCGTTGGCTTCGTCGGTGGTCATCTGCTCGAACAGGTGCTCGACCTTGAGTTGGAGGATCGTGATTTTTTCGACTCCGGCCACACGCTCGTGTTCCAAGCGCGCGAGCATCTCGGGCGTGGAGAAGCCAAAGATGTCGAATTCGCGCAGGGGGATGTCGGCAATGCCGTCATTGCAGGCGAGTGCAACATCGCGGAAGACAGTGGCCAACTCGCGGCGAATTTCACGGTCCTCGCAATGCACGCTGAGCGCGCCGGTCTGTGGCTCCCATGAAAAACAGGCCGACATCGCAACGGGCACTTCATGATCTTGGATCTCGCCGTCCTTGACCTGCTGGTAGTGGGTTGTCGTGCCATTGAATGTGGCGGTGAGGGTGTGCAGGAGGACGGAGTCGGCGTCATCTGCATCCTGCCCGCTGCTGGGGGCGGCAGGCGCAAGGTCGCGCTGGGTGAATTGCTCGATGAGGATTTGGTCGGGTGGTACCTGCGGGAACAGCGCGGTGATGCGCCTGCGCAAGGCGTCCTCAACATCGGGGCCGATCTGCGGCACGGCGCCCTTGGGACCAAGGTAGTGGCTGGAGTAGTTCTCGCTCTTCCATTGCCGGTGCATCGCCTGCAAGCGTTCGGCATGCTCAAAGCGTGGATCAGGCTTGGCCCCGTCGGGGGGGAAGTCCTGCAACAGGTACAAGTACAGCGCGCGACTATGGCGGTCGCTGGGCATTCCAAGAACCTCGGCGTCGCCGTGTTCGTCGAGCAGCGACTGGATGGCTTGAGCGCCGTACTCATCGTCCAGCAGCATGATGCGCTCGGCGGCGTGTTCGATGCGACGCCGGAGCGTGGCGTCGAGCGTTGCGACCCGCTGGAACATTGCCTTGCGCCCGGCAACGGATAACGGTCCGCTGGTCGCATCCGCCAGCGTCGCCGCCTCGGGCAATGGGCAGTCACCGGCCCGCTCGATCAGCAGCAAGACCTGGCGCGGATGCTTGACCTTGCGTAACAACGTGACGAAGTGCTGCATGTCCGGCAGGGTGAGCGGACCTGCATCATCCGATTGGCATTTGCGGTCCTGCTTGCCAGGCGGGTTTTCCGAAGCAGATGTGGTGTGCTGTCCATGATTGGAGGAGGTTACTGACATAGGCAAATTCCATTTCTGAAAATTACACGATTGCGCGAACTGTTAATTTCAAAGTGCAAAGAATGCCGACGCGCAGTCGGCAGCGAGAGCGGCGCCGCGTCAGTGCATTCGGGCCTCCTGATGAAGAAGGGCGTCTGGCTTCACCCGCACGGGGGAGTCGGGTTCATCGGACAGGGTGATCAGCGCCAGCGCTTGGCTGGGCGTATCGGCAGCAGGCGACACTTACTGGTCCTTTTTGCTGCGCTTGCGGTACATCCGCACCAGATTCCCCACATCGTTGCGAATGTCGGGCGGAAGACGGCTGGCTTCCACGAAGGCGTCGTCGGAGTGCAAGTCCAAGATGTCCGCTGCCTTCTGGATCAGTTCGTCCTTGGGCGGCTTTTCAATGTCGCGTTCGATCCGCGACCAGTAAGCGGGGGAGATCGCAAGTTGTCGCGCGAGGTCATTCATTTGAATGCCTTTTTCCTTGCGCTTCTTGCGGATGAATGCGCCAAATGTCATGGCGATAACCTAATTCCGTTTTTGGTTAATGCAGCAATGATCCTATCGCTCACCTGAGCCGTTGCTAAATTTTCTACAGGTGCGCCATCGAGGGCGACGAACCATCGGCCATTACCCTGTGTTGCCATCCACTTCGGAAGTTTAGGCGCACGATCCTCGACGGTTGCTATTCCCCGGAGCCGTCATGAAGCACCTCGAACTTGCACCTGCTGTGACGCTGAGCGCCAGCGCGCGTGCCCAGGAGATCACCACCATCCTTGCGGCGGCAATCGTCCGTACTTTTGTTGCGCAAGTGCGACCCAGTGCCGAGAGTGGACTTGCCTTTTTGCCCGACCAGAGCGTCCATACAACTCCCTATCCGC